>NZ_JAJJPG010000015.1:4080-27429 GCF_032907665.1 Intrasporangium sp. | reverse complement strand
CGCGTCGGCGCCATCCACCCTGGGGGTGGTCCGGGGGGTGGTGGTCGTGGTGGTGGTCGTGGTGGTGCTCGGCGGGGTGGTCGGCGGGGTGGTCGGCGTGGCACGCCCCAGCAGTGCAGTGACTCGCCCCGCGACCGCCGTGGGATCCAGGCCCGCGTGGCGCATCACCGCCTCGCCCGGTCCGGAGGCGCCGAAGCCGTCGACACCGATCGCGTGGCCGGCTCCGACCAGCCCCGCCCAGCCCGACGTCACGCCGGCCTCAAGGCTGACGGTGAGCCTGGCCCCACCGAGACCCGGAGCTCCGGCCGGCTCGGCCAGCCCCTCCCGCCACGGCACCGAGACCACGCGGGTGTCGGTGCCCCACCCGTCGAGGAGTCGGGCCGCCTCCACGGCGAGCCCGACCTCCGAGCCCGAGGCGAGAAGGTCGACGTCCGAGCCGTCCTGTCCGTGGATGACACGAGGGCCGACGCCGAGGATCCTCTCGCCGGCTCCCGTGAAGGAGGGGACCTTCTGGCGGCTCAGCACGAGCACGGTGGGCCCGTCGACGCGCTCCAGGGCCGCTCGCCACGCGGCGACGGTCTCCCCGTCGTCGGCGGGACGGATCACACGCACGTTGGGGATCAGGCGCAGGGACTCGACGTGCTCGACGGGTTGGTGGGTCGGACCGTCCTCGCCCACGGCCAGGGAGTCGTGCGTGAGGATGTAGACGACCGGCTGCCCCATGAGCGCCGAGAGGCGCAGCGCAGGGCGCAGGTAGTCGCTGAAGACGAGGAACGTGCTCCCGTAGACGCGCCAGCCCCCGTGCAGGCTCAGCCCGTTGAGCACGGCAGCCATCCCGAACTCCCGGATGCCGAAGTGGACCACCGACCCGGAGTAGTCGTCGCGGTGGACGGCCTGTTGACCGGTCACCGTGCCCGTCGACCCAGCGAGGTCGGCCGAGCCACCCACGAGCTCCGGTATGCCGTGTGCCAAGGTCGTGAGGACAGCCTGAGACGTCTGTCTCGTGGCCTGAGCGCCACCGGTGGGGATCGAGGCGAGCAGCTCGTCGAGGTTCGCGGGGATCTCCCGCGACTGGGCACGTCGCCACAGCGCCGCCCGTCCCGGCTCGGCGCGTTCGAAGGCCTCGAGGTCGCCACGCCAGGCCTCGTGGGCACGGCGCCCCTCGGCTGCGAGCCGGGCGCACCGCGCCGCGACCTCCTCCGGGACATGGAACGCGGGCGCCGCCCAGCCCGCGGCCGACTTGGTGGCGGCGAGCACGTCCGGACCGAGCGGTGACCCGTGTGCCTTGGGTGTCCCCTCGACGCCGGGGGCGCCGTGGCCGATGACCGTGCGCACCGCAATGAAGCTCGGGCGCGGGTCGGCCTCGGCCCGGGTCATGGCCGCGTCGATAGCGTCGACGTCGGTGCCGTCCGCGACGGCCTGCACGTGCCAGCCCAGAGACTCGAAGCGAGCCAGCTGGTCGTCGCTCGAGGACTGGTCGACAGCGCCGTCGATGGTGATCTCGTTGTCGTCCCAGAGGACGGTGAGGCGACCGAGGCCGAGGTGGCCGGCGAGCGAGGCCACCTCGTGGCTGATGCCCTCCATGAGACAGCCGTCGCCGACGAGGGCGTACGTCCGGTGGCTCGTGATCTCGGGGTAGCGCGCGGCCTGCATCCGCTCGGCCAGCGCGAGACCGACTGCCATTCCGAGCCCCTGGCCGAGCGGACCGGTCGTGGTCTCGACGCCCGGGGTGTGGCCGAACTCCGGGTGGCCGGGCGTGGCCGACCCGAGCTGGCGGAAGCGGCGCAGCTCGCTCATCGGCAGGTCGTAGCCGAACAGGTGGAGCATCGCGTACAGCAGGGCCGAGCCGTGGCCGGCCGAGAGCACGAAGCGGTCCCGGTCAGGCCAGGCAGGGTCACTGGGGTCGTGGCGCAGGTGCCGGCTGAAGAGGGTCCATGCCATCGGCGCGGCCCCCATCGGCATCCCCGGGTGACCGGAGTTCGCCGCCTCGACCATGTCCGCCGCGAGGAACCGGATGGTGTCCACGGCCAGCGAGTCGAGCTCTCCCACAGGCCGGACCGCGGGCTCCGCGGTCATGGCACGAGCGTCGCGGGTCACGGTCATGTCAGGCCACCCCCCGACCCTCGCCGGACCGACCCCGAGCGGCCGTGGCGCGGCGGCGCAGCAGGTCCACCCCGGCGCGCTTGCCGTCCGCGTGGGAGTAGAGCCACGAGCCGGAGATGAAGACGTCGGCCCCGGCTGCGGCGGCCCCAGCGATCGTCTCGTCCGTGATGCCGCCGTCGACCTCGAGCTCGATGGACAGGCTGCGCTCGTCGATCATGGCCCGCAGCTCGGTGACCTTGGGCTCGACGGCCGCGATGTACTGCTGACCGCCGAAGCCGGGGTTGACGGTCATGGCGAGCACGAGGTCGGTCTCCTCGAGGACGTGTCGGACCATCGCTGCCGGTGTGTGTGGGTTGAGCGCGACGCCAGATCGGCCACCGAGGTCGCGGATGCGAGCCAGGGTGCGGTGCAGGTGGGTGCAGGCCTCCACATGGACGATCACCAGGTCACATCCGGCGTCGATGTAGCGCGGGATCAGCTCGTCGGGATCGACGACCATGAGGTGGGCCTCGAACGGCACGGTGCTGTGACGCCGGGCCGCCGCGATGACATCCGGGCCCATCGTCAGGTTCGGGACGAAGACGCCATCCATGACGTCCCACTGGATGCGGTCGACGCCCGCGTCGCAGAGTGCTTCGACCTCCGCACCGAGGACGGCGAAGTCCGCCGGGAGGACGGATGGAACGATGAGAGGTCGTGTCATGCGAATGCCTTTCGGCTCAGTTCACGTGCGGGCGGCTCGGTCGCTACCCTCCGAGCAGACCGCATCCACCCGGTTCTCGGTCTCCCCCCTGGGGGTGGGTTCTGGGTTGAATTCCTCAGCCGGGGATTAGTCATGGCCGGGTCGGCCACCTATCGTGACGGCATGCCAGCGGACGCGACCACGCTCGTCCTCGTCGATGACCACCAGATGGTGTTGCACGGGCTCGACGCGATGCTGTCCCACTTCGCCGACGAGGTGAGAATCGTGGGGACAGCGACCTCGCTGAGCGAGGCGCGAGGGACGGTGGACCAGACCCGTCCGGACATCGTCCTGTGTGACGTCCGCGTCGGTCGAGACAGCGGCCTCGACTTCGTCGCCGAGCTGCAGCGGACCCACCCTGAGACGAAGGTGGTGCTGCTCACCGTCTACGACGACGAGCACTACCTCTTCCAGGCACTGAGAGTCGGCGCGCGCGGCTACATCCTCAAGCGCATCGACGGGCGCGAGCTCGTGGCGCACCTGCGCCGGGTCAACGAGGGTGAGGTCGTCATCGACCCTGCTCTCGCCGGTCGCGTGGCACTCTCGGCCGCGCGGATCAGTGCCGGGGAGTACTGGCCGGGTGCCCACCTCGGCCTGACCCAGCGAGAGTCCGAGGTGCTGGCCCTGCTCGTGAGCGGCCACTCCAACAAGGGAGTCGCGGCCAAGCTCGTGGTCAGCGAGGACACCGTCAAGACGCACATCCGGGGGCTCTACCGCAAGCTCGGCGTCCAGGACCGGGCCGGAGCAATCGCGGTTGCCCTCCGTGAGGGGATCTTCCATTGAGCCCGGTCCTGCTCAACCTCCTGGCCGGGCCGACGTCGCCCGAGCTCGCCGACATCGCCCGCGCCTTCGTGCGCGAGTGCGACGCGGAGGGGGTCGTCATCTTCCTCTCGGACGGCGACGAGCTCCGCGTGGGGGCCGCCATTCCCCGACTGCCAGCGACGGAAGCAGCCCTGCGGGTCCCGGTGGGCCGCGGCGTATCGGGGCTCGTGGCCCAGAACGGCCACGCGGTGCGCCTGGGCTCGGACCGGCCCCGTAGCGCCGCCTATCGAGAGCTGCTCGGGCTCGCCGAGGGCGAGACGGTGGCCAGGATGTGCCTGCCAGCACGCGGGATGAATGGGCAGATCCTCGGCGTCGTCGCCGCCCACCGGCAGACCGACCGGCCATTCACCGATCTCGACGTCACGCGGCTCCAGCCGTTGGTCGACCTGCTCGGCCTGCGGCTGCACGCCCAGCGACTCATGGACGCGGTCGACGAGCACGGCAGCGACCGCGACCGGCTCATCGCGAAGGCGATCTCGGCGCAGGAGACCGAGCGTCGCCGGATCGCCTTCGACCTGCACGACGGGGTGACGACGGCCCTCGCGTCGATGGCGTTCCACCTCAGCGCCGCCGAGCTGTCCCTGAGCGCCCGGGTGCACGAGGCGGTGCTCTCGGAGGATCTCGCCGAGGCGCAGGCACAGATCGCCTCGGCCCGCCGTCTCGCAGACCTCGCCTACAACCAGACCCGCGCCGCGATCACCGGACTGCACAGCCTCGTCCTCGACGACCTCGGGCTGGTCGCGGCCATCGAGTCCCTCGCCCAGACGGTGCCGGAGGTGACGGTGGAGTTCCTCGCCGATGACGCCTCTCTCTTCGTCGACGTTCCCGACCACGCCGCGGCAGCGCTCTTCCGCATCGCGCAGGAGAGTCTCGGCAATGCCGTCAAGCATGCCCAGGCCCAACGTGTGGTCCTCTCCCTGCGCCGAGTGGGCGATGCCGTCATCCTCGGGACGGCAGACGATGGGGTGGGCTTCGATCTGCGCGAGACCCTCGAGAACCGTGCGGGCGAGCGCGACGACGGTTCCCAGGTCGGTCACCTCGGCCTCTCCTCGATCGTCGAACGTGCCGCCCTCATCGGTGCCTCGCTCAGGATCGAGACGATGCCGGGCAGGGGCACGACGGTCCTCGTCGAGCTTCCCCTGCCCGGCCCCGGAGCGGCTACGACGCGACGGTGAGGGCGGCCTCGGTGGCTCTGGCGGCCCGTTCGCAGTTGGCGAGCAGCACCTGCTGGGCGAGTGGCACGTTCGCGTCATCCCCCCGCCAGGCCTGGAGGGCATCAGAGACGAGGGCGCGACCGAACGAGAAGGTCAGGGCCCACGGGGCCCGACCGATGGCGTTGATGGCCGACAGGAAGGCACAGGCCCGCTCGTTGGAGTGCCCGCCGGAGAGGAAGGCGATCCCCGGCACCGCGTCGGGGACGGTCCGGCGCAGCACGTCGAACGTGACGGCCCCGACCGTGCGGGAGGCCACGGGGGTGCCGCGCAGCCCCGGGGTGACGAAGTTCGGCTTCAGCACGATGGCGCCGAGGTCGACGCCGGCCGCGGCGAGTGCATCGAAGACCGCGCTGAGCGTCTCGCTCGTGGTCTTCGCGCACGTGACGAGGTCGTGGTCGCCGTCGGCGAGGACCTCGGGCTCGACGATCGGGACGATTCCATGTTGCTGGCACAGTGCGGCATACCGGGCCAGGGCAGCCGCATTCTCCTGCCGCGCATACGGTGTCGTCGTCCTGGCGTCGATGACCGCGCGCCACTTGGCGAAGGCAGCGCCTCGTTCTGCATAGTCGGCGAGCCGCGCCCCGAGTCCGTCCAGACCCTCGGTGACCAGTGCCCCGTTGCCGCTGGGGAGCGGGCTCGTGCCCGTGTCGACCTTGATGCCGGGGAGCAGCCCGAGCTCTCGGCAGGCAGTCGGGACGTCACGGCCGTCCCGCAGCCGTTGGCCGAACGTCTCGTCGCTGAGGATGACGCCGCTGACGACGGTCGCGAGACCCGGAGTGGTGATGAGCATCTCCCGGTAGTCCCGCCGGTTGTCTTCCGTGCCCGCGACGCCCGCCGCTTCGAGGCGCGCGGACATGGTGCGGATGCTCTCGTCGGCGGCGAGGATCCCGCGCCCTCGTGCCGTCAGTGCGGCCGCCGTGGCTCTCAGGTCTGACATCGTGACCTCCGTTGCGGTTGGTGGCGTTCCCGTCGAACGTCCCTCACCGCATCGTCTGCCCCACCGGACCGGGCGGGCCTCACCCCGAGGGGCGGGTGCGCAGGTGAAATGCCTCCGCCCCCACGGCGGCCGGATCGGTCACGAGGTCGACGAAGAGGCGGGCCGCGCGGGTCAGCGATCGCGGCGTCGTCAGGTGCCAGGGCCGGTCGAGGGGGGTCCCACGCAGCGGCAGGACGACGAGCCGGCCGGCATCGAGGTCGCGGCGCACGGCCTCTGCATGGACGAGGGTGACGCCGAGACCTTCGCGTGCGGCGGCGACGACCGCTCCGTGCGTGCCCAGGGTGAGCGTGCGTGGGCGAGCATCGAGCTGGGTGAGCAGGGTCGCGGTGCTGCCCCGGGTCCCGGAGCCCGGGCCACGCAGCAGCCAGGTCGCCTTGAGCGGGTCCTTCCCGAGGGTCGGGCTGGCGACGAGGACCAGCTCGTTCGGGCGGCTGGCCCGACTGACGAGCTGGGATCCCCGAGGGGCTCGCCCCGCGAGGACGACGTCGAGCTCGTGGTGCCCGGCCCTGGCGAAGAGGTCGTCGCGCGGTAGGACGGACAGGCTCAGCTCCACCATCGGGTACGTACGCACGAATGCGGCCATGAGACCGGGGAGCACCACCTCGCTGGCGCTCTCGACGGCTCCGAGACGCAGGTGGCTCCGCTCGGCCTCGCGGACGCCGTCCCGCGCCTCCTCGAGCATGCCGAGCAGGGTTCGGCAGGAGTCCGCGAAGGACCTGCCGGCCTCCGTCGGGGTGATGCCGCGTCCCGCTTTGACGAACAGCCGCACCCCGAGCTCCCGCTCCATGGCCGTGACGGCTGCGGACACTGCGGGAGGGGTGACGTGCAGCGCCTCGGCGGCCGCGCGGACGCTGCCCCGGTCGACCACGGCGAGGAAGGTCTGCATCCGCCCCCAGGTGACCGCTACCGGGAGGTCGTCGCGGGGAGAGCTCACGCTCGTCAGCGTACGTCCGGCGGACGGATCATTCAATCATCTCTTAACAGTCATCCATGAACATTCCATTGTGCATATGCCGTCGGGCGGGGCACAGTCGGTGCAGCCTCCCACCCCGATCCACCCCACCTGACGAGGAGACCACCGTGGACTTCCATGACGACACCCCGACCAGCCCGCAACGCTGGGATCCCGGCGTGCAGAGCTACGCCGGCATGGGCTACTGGAACCCCGACTACGTGCCGAAGGACACCGACGTCCTCGCCGTCTTCCGGGTCACCCCGCAAGACGGAGTCGACCCGATCGAGGCCGCGGCCGCGGTGGCCGGCGAGTCCTCCACCGCGACATGGACGGTCGTGTGGACGGACCGACTCACGGCCAACTCGCACTACCAGGCCAAGGCCTACCGCTGTGAGGAGGTGCCGGGTCGACCCGGGGAGTACTTCGCCTACATCGCCTACGACATCGACCTCTTCGAGGAGGGCTCGATCGCGAACCTGACCTCGTCGATCATCGGCAACGTCTTCGGCTTCAAGCCCCTCAAGGCGCTGCGGCTCGAGGACATGCGGATCCCGGTGGCCTACGTCAAGACCTTCCAGGGCCCCGCGCACGGCATCGTCATGGAGCGGGAGTTCCTCAACAAGTACGGCCGGCCGCTGCTCGGTGCGACGATCAAGCCCAAGCTGGGCCTCTCGGCGCGCAACTACGGACGCGTCATCTACGAGGCCAACCGCGGTGGCCTCGACTTCACCAAGGACGACGAGAACATCAACTCGCAGCCCTTCATGCGCTGGCGTGACCGTTTCCTCTTCGCGATGGAGGGGGTCAACAAGGCCATGGCCGAGACCGGTGAGGTCAAGGGCCACTACCTCAACATCACCGCCGCGACGATGGAGGAGATGTACGAGCGGGCTGAGTTCGCCAAGGAGCTCGGCAGCGTCGTCGTCATGATCGACCTGACCATCGGCTACACGGCGATGCAGTCCATGGCCAACTGGGCCCGGAAGAACGGCGTCCTGCTCCACCTGCACCGGGCGGGCCATTCGACGTTCACGCGCCAGAAGACCCACGGCGTCAGCTTCCGCGTCCTCGCCAAGTGGTCGCGCCTCATCGGCGTCGACCACCTCCACGCCGGCACCGTCGTCGGCAAGCTCGAGGGCGACCCCGCGACCACCCGCGGCTTCTATGACACGCTGCGCGACGACCACATCCCGACCAACCCGGCCAACGGCATCTTCTTCGACCAGAAGTGGGCGAGCATGCCGGGTGTCATGCCCGTCGCCTCCGGCGGTATCCACGCCGGCCAGATGCACCAGCTCCTCGACCTCTTCGGTGACGACGTCGTGCTCCAGTTCGGCGGCGGGACCATCGGCCACCCCCTCGGGATCGCAGCGGGTGCGGAGTCCAACCGGGTCGCGCTCGAGGCGATGGTCAAGGCGCGCAACGAGGGCAGGGACCTGGTTCGCGAGGGCCCCGACGTCCTGCGCAGCGCGGCCAAGACGTGCCGTCCCCTCGAGGTGGCCCTCGCCACGTGGGGAGACGTCACCTTCGACTACACGTCCACGGACGCGCCCGACGCCGTCCCCACCGCCACCCCCGCCTGAGCCGCCCGCCACCGAGCTCCCCCAGAGCTCTCCCCCGGAGCTCTCTCCGATGAGCTCACCACTGCTGAGGAGTCAGTCATGCACCTGCGCCACGGATCCTTCTCCTACCTGCCCGACCTCACCGACGACGAGATCGCCGCCCAGGTCCGGTACGCCCTGCTCAACGGGTGGCCGATCTCCATCGAGTACACCGATGACCCGCACCCTCGCAACATCTACTGGGAGATGTGGGGCCTGCCGATGTTCGACCTCGACGAGCCGGACGGAGTCCTCGCCGAGATCAATGCCTGCCGGTCCACGTTCCCCGAGCACTACGTCAAGGTCATCGCCTATGACGCGCGGCTCGGTCGCCAGACGACGGCCATGCACTTCCTCGTCCAGCGGCCGAGCCACGAACCGGGCTTCGCCCTGACCCGGACCGAGGGCTCCGACCGGCGCCAGGCGTACGGCGTGCACGCCTACGCCACGGCGCATCCGGCCGGCGAGCGCTACGCGCGATCATGAGTGCCCAGCCCGAGAGGCCCGGCTTCGGGTTCTACCGGGCCGGCCAGGCCTCGGCCGGGCCGGCGGGGACGGCTGGTGGGAGCCGCACGGACCGTCCCTCCGACCCGGCCGACGCCCCACCCCCGGAGCCGGAGGTGCTGCCCCCGGACGCCGAGCTCGATCTCGCCTCCGACGAGGCGGCGGCACGCGTGGGGGCGGTCCTGGCCGGTCTGGACAGCGACCTCGTGGGCCTCGCAGCCGTCAAGCGTCGGGTGCGCGAGATCGCCTCGTTGCTGCTCGTCGATCGAGCCCGCCGCCAGTTCGGGCTGGGGTCGTCTCGTCCGACACTGCACATGAGCTTCACGGGCGGGCCCGGCACGGGCAAGACGACTGTCGCCCTGCGAATGGCCGAGATCCTCCACGCCCTGGGCTACATCCGCGCCCCTCGTGTCCACACGGTCACGCGCGATGACCTCGTCGGGCAGTTCATCGGCCACACGGCGCCGAAGACGAAGGAGGCGATCGCCCGAGCAGCAGGCGGGATCCTCTTCATCGACGAGGCGTACTACCTCTTCCGCCCGGACAACGAGCGCGACTACGGCCAGGAGGTCATCGAGATCCTCCTGACGGAGATGGAGAAGGAGCGGGACAGTCTCGTCGTCATCTTCGCCGGCTACGAGGACCGGATGGGCACCTTCTTCACGGCCAACCCGGGGCTCTCCTCCCGCGTCCCCCACCACATCGCGTTCGAGGACTACACCCATGAGGAGCTGACCCGGATCGCTGACCTCATGGTGGCCAAGGAGAACTTCGTCTTCGATGACCAGGCGCGCGAGGCGTTCTCGGAGTACCTGACCCGGCGGATGGCCCAGCCGCGGTTCTCCAACGCGAGAAGCGTACGCAACGCCATCGAGCGCAGCCGGTTGCGCCAGGCCCGCCGGCTCGTCGAGCTCAACCGCCCGCTGCGTCGGGCCGACCTGGTGACCCTCACGGCCGAGGACATCTACGGCAGCACGGTGTTCGACCTCGACGAGGAAACACCTACTGAGTGGACGCCCGAGGGCACGGGCGCCGAGAGCAGTCGTCAGCCGGTCGTCAGAGTGCCCCGCTGAGGCGTCCCTGCTCCGCGAGGTCCTCGGTGAGGAACTCGCGGAGCAGGTCCACGGCCATGACGACCTTCTGGCTGCGAAGGCTGTAGTAGACGTTGGTGCCGACCCGGTGGGAGGCGACGATTCCGCGATCCCGAAGGATCGCGAGGTGCTGGCTCGCGTTGGACTGCGTGAGGCCCAAGGCATCGCAGAGGTCGCCCACGCTGAGCTCTCGGTCCCGGAGCTCGTTGATGATCATCAGCCGCTTGGGGTCGGCGATGGCCTTGCAGACGCGCGCATGGAGCTCCTGCAGCTGCGCGGCGATCTCCCGATCCATGTGTCCTCCCCTAGCTTCGTGCGGCCTCAGTCTAGGCCGCGTCGTCGCGGCCTCTCGGTCCGGTGGTGTCCGGCGCTTCCCCAGATCTCCGCCCAGACGCCAGCCACCGGGTCCGGGGACGTCACGGCCCCGGACCCGGTGCGAGCTGTGCCGAGCCGTGACCCGCGGTCGCTCGTCACAGGGTGGTCGACGCAGCGCACTGGTTGCGGCCGACGTCGAGGAGGTCCATCTCGTCCTCGGGCGGGGCCACCTGGCCGGCGTTGACGAGCCTGATCGTGTCGTAGGTCTCCGGAGCGTGGGGCAAGGAGTTGACGATCTCCTCGACGAAACGCTCGATGGCCTTCTCGTTGAGCAGGGTCGCCTTGAAGACGTCCTCGAGGGTCGTGATGACGAGACCGTCCGCGTTGACCTCCTCGCTGATCGTCCAGTGGGCCGGCGCGATGATCGTGGACGGGTCGAGGGGCTCGAGTCGCTCGTGCACGCTGCGGAAGAGGTCGCGGGCGAGCTCCTCGGCCTGGCCCGTCAGGTCCGGGCGGCCCAGTCCCCGGACGAAGACGGTGTCCCCGACGATGAGCAGCCGGTCGGCCACGAGGAAGGCCGTCGTGCCCGGCGTGTGCCCGGGCAGGTGCATCGTCATCGCGCGAACGACGGCGTCGTCGCCGCCGAGGTCGATCTCCTGGCCGTCCTTGAGCGGCTGGTTCGGGAAGGGGGTGATGCCGCCGATGTCCTCCGGCGGGAGGTGATAGGCCGCTCCGAGCTGCTCGGCGAGAGCCGGGCCACCACTGATGTGGTCGGCGTGGACGTGGGTGTCGATGACGTCGGTGATCGTCATGTCCTGCTCGGCCGCGAGGTCGAGGTAGGGCTGAGGGTGGCGCGTCGGGTCGATCACGACTGCCTTGCCGCCGGGGACGCCGATGAGGTAGGACAGGCACGCCTTGGCCGGGCGCTGGAACTGCCATGCGCGAACCCGGCCCGGAAGCCCGGTGATCTCGAAGGGCACGAGGAGCTTCGCCCAGGCCTCGGTGCCGCCCTCGAGCGAGCGCGTCTCGACACCGAAGAGCTCGAACTCCTCTGCGACGAGCTCGGATCCGTTGCCCTGCCCGCAGATGATGACGGCGCCGGGCGCGGTCTGACGCGCGTACTCCTCCGGGTTCTCATAGAGTTCGTAGACAGGAACGTTGCGGGTGGGGACGGCGTGATTGGCCTCCACCTTGCTGGCGGCGAACTCGTCCTTGTTTCGGACGTCGAGGATCTCGGGCACGGTGCCCGCCTCGAGCTCGCGGAAGAGGTCTGCGGCAGTGATGGTCTTCGCCATTGAAGGGTCCTTCGGGGTGCAGGGGATGGGCGGGAGAGGGAGTGCGCAGCCACTATCGGCGACTCTGGTCGAAATCAAGTCTTGTTACATGCGCATTTACGAATGTAGTGTCAGACCACACAACTGGCAACACCCTTCTCGCAACGGAGCGAAAGAGGCCCCCATGACCGACAGCACGACCCTGACCGAGCCGCAGACTGCGGCGGAGCCGCAACCCGACCCGGAGGAGCCGACTCCCGAGAGCATGACGATCGTCGCGTGGTCCGGAGACCTCGACCGGATGTGGCCGACCCTCATCCTCGGGTCGACCGGCGCCGCCTACGGCATGCAGACGACGATCTTCTTCACCTTCTGGGGCCTGTTCCCGCTGGTGCGGGATGACGTGCGCATCACCGGAACCAACGCCATGACCAAGGCCCTGGCCAGCATGAATCCACCGGGCATCAGCCGCATGAAGCTCTCCAAGCTGCAGATGGGCGGTGCCGGCGCCGCGATGATGCACAAGCTTGCCAAGGACCAGAGCGTCTCCTCCCCCAAGGAGCTCATCGAGATGTGTGTCGAGCTCGGGGTCAACCTCTGGCCGTGCGAGATGACCATGGAGCTGCTCGGCATCGAGCGAGACCAGCTCATGGACGGCGTCGGTGAGCCCGTCGGCGCCGCCACTGCCCTGTCGGCGATGAGCCGTTCGAACATCAACCTCTTCATCTGACGCCGCGACCGCACTTCGCAGCCGGCACCACGCAAAGGAGCACCCATGGACTACCAGATCGACGTCACCATCGACGCCAAGGGCAAGAAGTGCCCGATGCCCGTCCTGCTCACCTCTCGAGGAATCAAGAACCTCCAGTCCGGCCAGGTGATGCTCGTCGAGGCCACGGACGGCGGATCGAAGAGCGACATCCCCTCGTGGGCCAAGGACACCGGCAACGAGCTGCTCGAGATGAGCAGCGATAACGGCGTTCACCGCTACGTCATCCGAAAGAGCTGAGCCCCAGTGCAACTCGGTTTCGCGATCGACCAGCGCACGTGTATCGGGTGTCATGCGTGCACGGTCGCGTGCAAGACGGAGCACGAGGTGCCGTTGGGGCAGTTCCGCACGTGGGTCAAGTATGTGGACAGCGGGGAGTTCCCCGACACGACTCGGTCGTTCGGGGTGATGCGGTGCAACCACTGCACCGATGCGCCGTGTGTGAAGATCTGCCCGACCCAGGCGCTGTTCAAGCGTGAGGACGGGATCGTCGACTTCGACAACGAGCGCTGCATCGGCTGCAAGAGCTGTATGCAGGCCTGTCCGTACGACGCGATCTACATCGACGCGAACACCAACACGGCAGCCAAGTGCAACCTGTGTGCGCACCGGGTCGACGAGGACATGGAGCCGGCGTGCGTGGTGGTGTGCCCGACCCACTCGATCTGGGTGGGCGACCTGGACGACCCGACGAGCGGGATCGCTCGGCTGGTGGCGACGCAGGAGACTGCGGTGCGCGCGCCGGAGCAGAACACCGGCCCCAACGTGTTCTATCTCGGGGCCGACCAGGCCGTGCTGGACCCGCTGGCCGCTCCGGTGGACGACACGTACATCTGGGCCAAGCCCGATGCGCACCGTCTGGAGACCGCCGGTGACCTGCCCGGCAGCCCGCGGACCGGCGCGCGCACGACGCTGAACACCGCGCACCCGCGCCCGTGGGGCTGGAAGGTGACCACGTACCTGTGGACCAAGGGCATCGGCGCCGGGGCGCTGGCCCTCGCGGCCCTCGCCTGGCTGTTGGGCATCGACATGGGTGGTCTCGGCGACTACGTCGCTCCGGCCCTGGGCATCTTCGGTGGGGCGACCACCGGGGCCCTGCTGGTGTGGGACCTCAAGCGGCCGGAGCGGTTCCTCTACCTGTTCCTCAAGTCGAACTTCTCCTCGTGGCTGGTCCTCGGCGGCTACGTCCTGTCGTTGTTCGTCGGCGGATCGGTCCTGTGGATCCTCGCGGCCCTGCTCGACCTCGACTGGGCCATGACCACTCTCGCGTGGCTCGCCATTCCTGCCTCGGCACTGATGGCCGGCTACACCGCCTTCCTCTTCGGCCAGGCCGAGGGGCGGGACCTGTGGCAGTCGCCGGTGCTGTTCTGGCACCTGCAGGCCCAGGCCGTCATGGTCGGCAGCGGCATCCTGGCGATCGCGGGCCTGTTCTTCGACCTGGCGCCCGCGGCATGGGGCCTGATCCTGGGTGCCTTCGTCATCTCGACGGTCACCCACCTGGTCATCCTGCTCGTCGAGTACGGCGGCAAGCACGCCTCTCGGCAGGCTGCCACGGCCGCACACGTGATCACCCACGGCCGCTACGCGCGGACGTTCTGGCTCGGCAGTGTCGTCCCGACCATCGTCGCCGCCGTCCTCGGCGCCGTCGCGTGGGCCATCGGCGGCACCACCGCGGGCATCCTCGTCGCCATCGCCGGTCTGATCGTCCAGCCGGCGCTGCTGGCCTACGAGAGCGTCTTCGTCCGCGCTGGACAGGACATGCCGCTGTCATGACCACCGCTGCTGCCCCTGTCTTCATCTCCTGGAAGGAACCGTCATGACCGCTGAGCCGAAGGTCCAGAGGCCGCAGGTCCCGCTTCCCGGGGCTCGCACCCACGAGAAGCTGCGCAACTTCCCGCCGCCGGAGGAGTGGGACGCCCACGTCGAGTACGACGCGCGGGCCCACCCCCGGAAGGTCCCGCACACGTACTCGCTGATCCCGACGATCTGCTTCAACTGCGAGTCGTCCTGTGGCCTGCTTGCCTACGTCGACCACGAGGACCTGTCGATCAAGAAGTTCGAGGGCAACCCGGCCCACCCGGGCTCGCGGGGGCGCAACTGCGCCAAGGGGCCGGCGACGATCAACCAGGTCCACGACCCGGAGCGGATCCTCTACCCGCTGCGCCGGGTCGGGGAGCGCGGCTCGGGCCAGTTCGAGCGCGTCTCCTGGGACGAGGCGCTGGAGGACATCGCGGCCCGGATCCGCACGGCGATCGTCGAGGACCGCAAGGACGAGGTGATGTACCACGTCGGCCGCCCCGGCGAGGACGGCTTCGCCGAGCGGGTGCTGCAGGCGTGGGGCGTCGACGGCCACAACAGCCACACCAACGTCTGCTCCTCGGGTGGCCGCACCGGCTACACGCACTGGATGGGCTACGACCGGCCGTCGCCGGACTACGCCAACGCGAAGGTGATGCTGCTGCTGTCCAGCCACCTGGAGACGGGTCACTACTTCAACCCGCACGCCCAGCGGATCATGGAGGCCAAGCAGGACGGCGCCAAGCTCGTCGTGCTCGACCTGCGCCTGTCCAACACCGCCTCGCACGCGGACCTGTGGATCTCGCCGTGGCCCGGCAGCGAGGCCGCCATCTTCCTGTCCGTCGCCTCCTACCTGCTGCGCACCCGCCAGATCGACACGGAGTACCTGCGGCGCTGGGTCAACTGGGACGTCTACCTGCAGCGGCTGCACCCGGAGGCCCCGAAGGACTTCGAGGTCTTCCTCGAGAAGCTGACCGAGGACTACGCGAAGTACACCTTCGAGTTCGCGGCGCAGGAGGCGCACGTCCCGGTCGCCCAGATCGAGGAGCTGGCCAGGATCGTGGCCCAGGCGGGCAGCCGGCTCGCCACGCACACGTGGCGCTCCGCCGCGGCCGGCAACCTCGGCGGCTGGCAGATCACCCGCAGCCTGTTCTTCCTCAACGTCCTGACGGGCAGCGTCGGCACGGTCGGCGGCACCCACCCGAACGGCTGGGACAAGTTCATCGCGCACTTCCCGGAGATGCCCGAGCCGAACGACATCTGGAGCGAGAAGCTCTGGCCACCGGAGTACCCGCTCACGACCAACGAGATGTCGATCCTGCTGCCGCACCTGCTCAAGGACGGCCGGGGCAGGCTCGAGGTGTACTTCAGCCGGGTCTACAACCCGCTGTGGGTCAACCCCGACGGGTTCACCTGGATCGACGTGCTCAAGGACGAGAGCAAGATCGGACTGCACGTCGCGCTGACCCCGACGTGGAACGAGTCGGCGACCTTCGCCGACTACGTCCTGCCGATGGGGCATGCCTCCGAGCGGCACGACACGATGTCCTTCGAGACCCACGCCTCGAAGTGGATCGCCTTCCGGCAACCCGTCACGCGGGTCGCCATGGAGCAGCGCGGCATCCCCTACCAGGACAGCCGTGACGCCAACCCGGGCGAGGTCTGGGAGGAGAACGAGTTCTGGTTCGACCTGTCCTGGAAGATCGACCCGGACGGCGCGCTCGGGATCCGGACGTACTTCGAGTCCAAGGAGCGTCCCGGCGAGAAGATGACCCAGGACGAGTACTACGACATCCTCTTCGGCCACAGCGTGCCCGGCCTGCCCGAGGCGGCCGCGGCCCAGGGGATGACGCCGCTGGAGTACATGCGCAAGTACGGCGTGTTCGAGGTCGCCAAGGGCGTCTACCGGCTCGACGAACGTCCCCTCACGGAGGCCGAGCTCGAGGGGGCCGTCCCCGATGAGAAGGGGGTGCTGCGCAAGCCGGTCACGCTCGAGACCGCCCCGCCGCTCGTCGGCGAGGCCGGCGCGGTCGGCGTGGTCCACGAGGACGGCAGCAGGACCGCCGGGTGGCTCTCGCCCTCGCGCAAGCTCGAGCTGTTCTCCACCACGCTCGCGGACTGGGGCTGGCCCGAGCAGGCCACCCCCGGCTACATCGAGTCCCACGTCTCGGCGCGCCAGATCAACCGGGACAACGACGAGTTCGTCCTCATGCCGAACTTCCGACTGCCCACGCTGATCCACACCCGCTCCGGCAATGCGAAGTTCCTCAACGAGATCGCCAACACGCATCCGCTGTGGTTCAACAAGGACGACGCGGTGGCGATGGGTGTCACCACCGGCGACCTCGTGCGCGTGACCACCGAGATCGGCCACTTCGTCGCGCGGGTCTGGGCCACCGAGGCGATCCGCCCCGGCGTCGTCGGCATGTCCCACCACATGGGCCGCTGGACCCAGGACGGCCACCCGGGCAGCCGCTGGGTCATGGGCAAGGTCAAGCTCGACCGATCCGAGTCCGGCATCTGGAAGCTGCGCTACACCGAGGGCGTGGGGCCCTTCACGAGCGAGGACCCGGACTCCGAGCGGATCTACTGGGACGACCCCGGGGTGCACCAGAACCTCACCTTCCCCGTCCAGCCGGACCCGGTCTCGGGCATGCACTGCTGGCACCAGAAGGTGCGCATCGAGAAGGCCCACCCCGGCGACCAGTACGGCGACGTCGAGGTCGACGTCAACAAGTCCCGCGAGGTCTACCGTCGATGGCTCGCGATGACCCGCCCGGGCCCCGGCCCGGACGGCACCCGCCGACCGGAGTTCATGATGCGCCACGTCACGCCCAAACGGTCCGCCTACCGAGCCGCCGAGGTCGCGAAGGGCAGGGCCTGATGAGCCTCATCTCCCGCCTGCTCCCCGCCGTCGACACCGACCGGAAGACCGCGAGGAGCATCGACCTGGCCGAGGTGCACGCCGCCCTCGGCCGGGTCGAGGACCCGGAGCTGCACCTGCCCCTGCCCGAGGCCGGCATGGTCGGCGACGTCGAGCTGGGCCGAGGCGGCACCGTCAAGGTGACCGTCCGCCTCACCACGCCCTCGTGCCCGATGAAGGACACCCTCGGCTCGGACATCACCTCCGAAGTCAGCACCGTGCCCGGGGTGGAGCGGGTCGAGGTCACCTTCGCCGCCATGAGCGAGCACGAGCGGATGAACCTCGCCTCCCGGCTCCGCGGTGACATGCCCACCCACGGCCATCCCTTCGGACCCGACTCCAGCACCAGGGTCTACGCCGTCGCCAGCGGCAAGGGCGGTGTGGGCAAGTCCACCGTGACAGCCAACCTCGCCGTCGCCCTCGCCCAGCAGGGCAAGCGCGTCGGCATCCTCGACGCCGATGTGTGGGGCTACTCCATCCCGCACCTCTTCGGGGTCCGGCGGGCACCGATCGCCATCAAGGGCCTCATGCTCCCGGTCGACGCCCACGGAGTCTCGCTCATGTCGGTCGGCTTCTTCGTCAAGGACGAGGAGCCCGTCGTCTGGCGCGGGCCGATGCTCCACAAGGCGCTCGAACAGTTCCTCACCGACGTCCACTGGGGCGAGCTCGACGTGCTGCTCATCGACCTGCCGCCCGGCACCGGCGACATCACCATGTCGCTGCTCGAGCTCGTGCCCGACGCCGCGCTCATCGCCGTGACGACCCCACAGCCCGCCGCGCAGACCGTCGCCGAGCGAGTCGGACGGATGGCCCGCAACATGCGGATGCCGGTCGCCGGCGTCATCGAGAACATGTCCGCCCTCGTCTGCGGCACCTGCCACGAGAGCACCGCCCTGTTCGGCTCCGGCGGCGGTGAGCGCCTCGCGGCGGCCATCGACGCCCCGCTGCTCGGGCAGGTCCCACTCGACCTCGAGCTGCGCGAAGGGGGCGACTCCGGCGTGCCGGCGATGGTCTCGTCCCCCGACGCCCACTCCGTGCAGGAGCTGCGCCGCATCGCCGCCGAGCTGCCCGTCGTCCGACGCAGCCTCGTCGGCAGGAAGCTGCCGCTCTCCGTGGTGTGACCCAGCGCGGCTCCCCGCGCCAGCGCCGGGACCATGCCGTATGCCGTCGAGCCCGCTCCGCGCGGACGTCACGTTCGCGTGGGGCCGGCTCAGCAGCATACGGCTCGATGCTCGTGGCTCAGGGCAACCCGCGTGGGGGGCCGGGTTCTCCCACTGCGGCCCGCAGGGCGGCGACCATCCGGCCGCGGAAGGCACGCATGGACGGGGCACTGCTGGCTGCGTCGGCGCCGTGGTACATCCCCTGCTCGACGTGCAGAGCGCAGGGCACCCCCGCGGCCCGCAGCCGCGTGGCGTAGTCGACGTCCTCGTCATGGAGCAGGTCGAGGTCGGCCACCCCCACCCAGGCGGGGGGTAGTCCGCGAAGATCCTCTCGACGAGCCGCGGCCGCGTAGGGAGGCGGCTCAGGTCCTGGCTCGTGGCCCAGGTACGCGGTCCAGCCGAACCGGTTGGTCGCCGGCGTCCAGCCGATCCGACCCCGGATGGACCGGACGGAGTCATCGGGGTCATCTGGGTCGCCGGCACTGTCGGGTCTGACGGCTCTGTCGGGTCTGACGGCTCTGTCGGGTCTGCCGGCGTCGTCGGACGTCAGAGTGCTCCGGTCGTCGAGCATCGGATAGACGAGCAGCTGGAACGCCACCGGGAGGCGCCCGCGGTCGTGGGCCCACTGGACGAGCCCGGCTGCCAGCCCTCCCCCGGCGCTGGAGCCGCCCACGGCGATTCGGCGAGCGTCGATCCCGAGCACTCCAGCCTCCTCGTGCAGCCATTCCAGCGCGATCCCGCAGTCGTCCAGCCCGGCTGGGAAGGGGTGCTCGGGGGCAAGGCGGTAGTCGACGCTGGCGACGAGGACGCCGGCGTCGGCCGCGAAGCCGCTGCACAGCTCATGGTCCTGCTCCGGACCCCCCGCGACGAGGCCGCCACCGTGGACCCAGAGGAGCACGCCGCTGGGCCGCCGACGGTCCCCCGCCTCGTAGAGGAGGACCTCGACGCCGCGGCCACCGCCACGGACCGTCGCGTGGCGCCGCTCCAGGGTGACCCCGGGCCGCAACGCCGACTCGCTGCGCAGGAGGCGACGAGCTGCGCCAAGGGCGAGCCGGTTGAGCGGACCGTCGATCCTCCGAGGCGCCCACACCGGCACGTAGAGCCAGGGGCTGCGCAGGTCCGGGTGCACCGCGCGCACTGCCGGCCGCAACCGCGCGACGGCCGTGCCAACCGTGACGAACCCGTAACCCGCCAGTCCGGCCAGCGTGGCCAGCCCGGCCCTGCCGAGGGTGAGCCCCGGATGCCTGGCCATGACCACCTCCGCTCGCCACACTATCGCCGCGAGCCCCATCCCTCACGAATGGAGAAGCGCACGGGTGATCGCCACCACTAGCGTGGCCGTCATGACGAGCCTGGCCACGACATCGGACCCACAGTCGCCTCCACTCCTGCCAGCCGACAGCCACGACCTCATCCGGGTGCACGGCGCCCGCGAGAACAACCTCAAGGACGTCAGCGTCGAGATCCCCAAGCGGCGGCTCTCGGTCTTCACCGGCGTCTCCGGCTCCGGGAAGAGCTCGCTGGTCTTCGACACGATCGCAGCGGAGTCCCAACGGCTCATCAACGAGACCTACAGCGCCTTCGTCCAGGGTTTCATGCCGACCCTGGCCCGTCCGGACGTCGACGTCCTCGACGGCCTGACAACTGCCATCATCGTCGACCAGGAGCGCATGGGTGCCAACGCACGGTCGACCGTCGGCACGGCGACCGACGCCAACGCGATGCTGCGGATCCTGTTCAGCCGCCTGGGGCAGCCGCACATCGGGTCGCCGCAGGCGTTCTCGTTCAACGTCGCCTCGATCTCCGGGGCGGGAGCGGTGACCATCGAGCGGGGGGAGAGCTCGGTCAAGGAGCGGCGCAGCTTCAGCATCACCGGCGGCATGTGCCCACGCTGTGAGGGCATGGGCGCCGTCACCGACTTCGACCTGACCGCCCTCTACGACGACAGCAAATCGCTCAACGAGGGGGCGCTCACGATCCCCGGCTACACCATGGACGGCTGGTACGGCCGGATCTACCGCGGGTGCGGCTTCTTCGACCCCGACAAGCCGATCCGCAAGTACACCAAGCGGGAGCTGCACGACCTGCTGCACAAGGAGCCGACCAAGATCAAGGTCGAGGGGATCAACCTCACGTACGAGGGCCTCATCCCCAAGATCCAGAAGTCGATGCTCTCCAAGGACGTCGACACCCTCCAGCCGCACATCCGTGCGTTCGTCGAGCGCGCCGTGACGTTCACGACCTGCCCCGAGTGCGAGGGCACGCGACTCAGCGCGCCCGCCCGGTCGTCGAAGATCAGGGGCAAGAGCATCGCCGACGTCTGCGCGATGCAGATCAGCGACGCAGCCGAGTGGGTCCGGCAGCTCGACGAACCGTCCGTCGCCCCGCTGCTCGCCGGGCTGCAGCACCTCTTCGACTCATTCGCCGAGATCGGACTCGGCTACCTCTCGCTCGACCGTCCCTCGGGGACGTTGTCGGGCGGTGAGGCCCAGCGGACCAAGATGATCCGCCACCTCGGCTCCTCCCTCACCGACGTCACCTACGTCTTCGACGAGCCGACTGTCGGCCTGCACCCGCACGACATCCAGCGGATGAACGGCCTGCTCCTGCGCCTGCGCGACAAGGGCAACACCGTCCTCGTCGTGGAGCACAAGCCCGAGGCCATCGCCATCGCAGACCATGTCGTCGATCTCGGACCGGGTGCCGGAGCCGCCGGAGGCACCGTCTGCTACGAAGGCCCCGTCGAGGGCCTGCGGGCCAGCGGCACCATCACCGGCCGCCACCTCGACGACCGTGCCTCGCTCAAGCCGTCGGTCCGCACTCCCTCGGGAACCCTGGAGGTTCGCGGCGCCAGCGCCAACAACCTCCAGCACGTCGACGTCGACATCCCCCTCGGCGTCCTGTGCGTCGTCACCGGGGTCGCCGGCTCTGGCAAGAGCTCATTGATCCACGGGTCCGTCGCGGGCCGGGACGGTGTGGTGGCGATCGACCAGGCCGCAATCCGCGGCTCGCGGAGGAGCAATCCTGCGACCTACACCGGACTGCTCGACCCGATCCGCAAGGCGTTCGCCAAGGCCAACGGCGTCAAACCGGCGCTCTTCAGCGCCAACTCCGAAGGGGCCTGCCCCGCCTGCAAGGGCGCCGGCGTCCTCTACACCGACCTCGGCATGATGGCCGGCGTCGCCACCACGTGCGAGGAGTGCGAGGGCAGGCGCTTCCAGGCAGCGGTGCTCGAGTACCACCTCGGCGGCCGAGACATCAGCGAGGTGCTCGCGATGCCGGTGACCGAGGCTGCCGAGTTCTTTGCCTCCGGCGACGCCCGGACACCGGCGGCGCACACGATCCTCGCCCGCCTCGCCGACGTCGGCCTCGGCTACCTCACCCTCGGCCAGCCGCTGACGACCCTGTCCGGGGGCGAGCGCCAGCGCCTCAAGCTGGCGACCCACCTGGGCGAGAAGGGCGGCCTCTACATCCTCGACGAGCCGACGAGCGGCCTGCACCTCGCCGACGTCGAGCAGCTGCTGGCACTGCTCGACCGGATCGTCGACTCGGGCAAGTCAGTGATCGTCATCGAGCACCACCAAGCGGTCATGGCGCACGCCGACTGGATCATCGACCTCGGTCCGGGTGCGGGGCACGACGGCGGCCGGATCGTCTTCGAGGGCACTCCGACCGACCTCGTCGCCGGTCGCGCGACGCTCACGGGTGAGCACCTCGCCGACTACGTCCAGGCGTGATTGGCGCCGGGGGTCGTCACAGGCGCACCTCTGGTCACACCGTGTCCGCCAAATCACGGGAAACTTCGTCGACTTCCGCCCCGCTGCCGCGACGCGCACCCTATGGTGGAAACACCGGCCGGCATCGTGGCGCGGGGGCGCTTCACGGTGGCAGTCGGTCCGAGGGCGCTGTCAGGACACCCTCGGTCCGCTTTCGATCCGCCCGATGGGGGTGCCTGCCCGTGCAGGAGCCGCTCAGGCCGAATGGTGGCCCGACCGTGGTGCACATCAGGGTGCGCGGTCGCACGCTGACCTTCGCCACGGGAGTCACCCTCTTCGCCCTGCTCCCCTTCCTCGGTGGCAGCGCCCCTCAGCTGCCCAGGCAGTCGGTCGTCCTTGCCGCGGGAGACTCGAAGCCGGCACCCTTGGGCGCTCCGGCGCTCGACACTCCGCAGGGCGTCACTGCCGAGATGACCGGCGACCTGAATGGGATCTCGGCCGCGATCGGTGGTGGCCTCTTCCAGTTCCCGAGCCTCGCCCTGTCTCCTGCCGCGCTGCCGCCTCTCGGCACCCCGCTCCCCCAACAGCAGGGCACGCTGACGTTCGTCCGCCCCGTGCCCGGCCAGCAGTCGTCGAGCTTCGGTCCACGCATGCACCCGGTGCTCGGCGTGCCGATGTTCCACACCGGCATCGACCTCGCAGCAGCGTGCGGGACGCCCATCCGAGCCGCCGCCGGCGGCAAGGTCGTGTATGCCCAGCTCTCCCCGTCGTGGGGTGCCAGGACGATCATCGAGCACAGCCCGACCCTGAAGACGGCCTACGGCCACCAGTCCAAGTTCCTCGTCAAGGAAGGTGACGTCGTCAAGCAGGGCGAGATCATCGGTCTCGTCGGCACGACCGGATGGTCCACCGGTTGCCATCTGCACTTCGACGTCATCGTGGACGAGCGCTATGTCGACCCCGCCCCCTATCTCGGGATGCCGTCGTCGCATGCACCGAGCATCCCGTTCCGCGCCGCGCCTCACGTCGTCCGCGACGATCGCGGCCTCGCGGTGCACACCGTCGAGGACGGCGACGTGCCGATCCCTCCGCGTGTTCCGGCCACAGCTTCGCCGACCCAGCCGCCGACCAGTAGCCCGACCACGAGCCCGACGAGCAGGCCACCGACCACGAGTCCGACCACGCCGCCCTCGACCTCGGATCCGGATCCGACCACCGATCCCACGACGGACCCGACGACCGACCCGACCACGGATCCGACGACGACGGACCCGACGACCGATCCGACCACGGATCCGACGACGACCGATCCGACGACCGATCCGACCACCGATCCGACCACCGACCCCACCACGGACCCGACGAC
>NZ_JAJJPG010000015.1:0-3980 GCF_032907665.1 Intrasporangium sp. | reverse complement strand
CGACGACCGATCCGACCACCGATCCGACCACCGACCCCACCACGGACCCGACGACCGACCCGACGTCGGACCCGACGACCGACCCGACGTCATCGGAGCCGGACCCCGCTCCGACCACCACGGCCCCCGACCAGACGGACTCGCCGAGCACGACGGAGTCGACAGGCGCCACTGCCCCGGAGCCCGGCGCCACGTCCTCGACCGGTGACACTACCGAGCCGGCCACGTCGAGTCCGGCCGAGCAGACGACGGCGCCCTCCACAGAGCCCTCCACGGAACCTTCCACAGAGCCTTCCACAGAGCCTTCCACGGAGCTGGCCACCGGCGACGGCTCGACGGATCCGGAAGCCGCGGCCGACGACGCGAGCGGTTCCTGACGCCTCCGTCCTCGGGCAGGGAGGCCATTCAGGAACTCTCGCCCGCTTCGCTACGATTCGGCGACGCTCGCGGCCAGCCCTCGCCCCAGGGTCGGTCAACCGATAGGTTTCCCCGCATGGACGAAGCGAAAGCCGTCGGCGTCGACCGGTCGTCGGACCGGGCCACCGACCCCGAGCACCCCATCGTGGTCGTCGAAGGTGTCAACAAGCACTTCGGTGACCTGCACGTGCTCAAGGACATCGACCTGACCGTCGGCAAGGGCGATGTCGTCGTCGTGCTCGGACCCTCCGGGTCGGGCAAGTCGACCCTGTGCCGCACGATCAACCGCCTGGAGACCTACGAGACGGGTCGCATCCTCATCGACGGGCAGCCGCTCCCCGAAGAGGGCAAGCCGCTCGCCAACCTCCGTGCAGACGTCGGCATGGTCTTCCAGTCCTTCAACCTCTTCGCGCACAAGACGATCCTGCAGAACGTCACTCTCGGTCCGATCAAAGTGCGCGGCCTCTCCAAGGGGGACGCGGAGAAGAAGGCCCTCGAACTGCTCGAGCGAGTCGGGGTGCAACAGCAGAAGGACAAGTACCCGGCTCAGCTCTCCGGCGGGCAGCAGCAGCGCGTCGCCATCGCCCGCTCGTTGGCGATGAACCCCAAGGTGATGCTGTTCGACGAGCCGACATCGGCCCTCGACCCGGAGATGATCAACGAGGTCCTCGACGTCATGACGAGCCTCGCCAAGGAGGGCATGACCATGATCGTCGTGACCCACGAAATGGGCTTCGCCCGCCGAGCCGCGGACCGCGTCGTCTTCATGGACGAGGGCGAGATCGTCGAGCAGGACATTCCGGAGGAGTTCTTCACCAACCCCAAGACGCCCCGCGCCCAGGACTTCCTCAGCAAGATCCTGACCCACTAGGGCGGGCCAGCGGGCTCCGGCCGGCCGGGCCCGTCAGCGTGTCTCGGCCGGCCACCCGCACAAGCACCGAACCACCAGCGCAACCAACCAGGAGGAACACACATGAAGCTCAGGCGCACCAGCGCGGTTGCCATCGCCGCCGTCGCTGCACTCGGCCTCGCAGCGTGCGGGGACGACGGCGGCGGCAACGGCGGAGGGGCAGCCGCAGGCGGCGAGAAGGTCAAGGTCGGGATCAAGTTCGACCAGCCGGGCCTCGGCCTCAAGACGGGGGCCACCTACTCGGGCTTCGACGTCGACGTCGCCAACTTCATCGCCGAGGAACTCGACCTCGAGGTCGAGTTCGTCGAGGCCGTCTCGTCCCAGCGCGAGACCCTGCTCAAGACCGGGCAGGTCAAGTACATCGTCGGCACCTACTCCATCACCGACAAGCGGATGGCCGACGTGTCCTTCGCCGGCCCGTACTTCATCGCCGGCCAGGACCTGCTCATCCGCGCCGACGACACGTCGATCACGGGAACCGAGAGCCTCGCAGGCAAGAAGCTCTGCTCCGTCAAGGGGTCGACCTCCGCGGTGAACGTCCAGAAGGAGGTTCCGGGAGTCAACCTCCAGGAGTACAACACCTACAGCCTCTGCGTGGACGCGCTGAAGTCCGGCGCCGTCGACGCCCTGACGACCGACGACACGATCCTCGCCGGCTACGCGGCCCAGGACGCCAACAAGGGCAAGCTCAAGGTCGTCGGCAACACCTTCTCCACCGAGAACTACGGGGTCGGCGTGCAGAAGGGCGACACGGAGTTCTGCAACCAGGTCGTCACGGCCCTGCAGAAGTTCATCGACGACGGCAAGTGGGAGGAGTCGGTCCAGAAGTGGCTCGGCCCGGCCAACTACACGCCGGGTGAGGGCAACCCGCCCACCCCGACCTGCCAGTCCGCCTGACGACCAACCACCCGCGGAGGTATGCCGCTGAGCTGAGCGAGCTCAGCGGCATACCTCCCGCTGTGGCTGCTTCCCCGCCACAGCCAGCCCGCCACCCGGCTCTCCCGAGGAGGACAACGCATGGGTGAACTCTTCGCGGAGTACAACATCTTCGCTGCTTTCGGGATGACGATCCTGCTCACGGTCACCGCAGCGATCGGCTCGCTGCTCATCGGCACCCTCGTCGCGGTCATGCGCCTGTCGCCCGTCGCGGTGTTCCAGAAAGCCGGGGCGTTCTACGTCAACACCGTCCGCAACACCCCGCTCACCCTCATCATCATCGCGTCGAACATCGTCATGGCGGTCAACCTCGGGTTCAACTTCAGTGACGAGTTCACCCGCAACAACATCATCTGGGCGATCATCGCGCTGTCCGTCTACCACGCGGCCTTCGTCTGCGAGGCCATCCGGTCCGGCGTGAACACCGTCCCGGTGGGTCAGGCCGAAGCGGCCCGCTCGATCGGGCTCACCTTCTCGCAGAGCCTGCGGGAGATCGTCCTGCCGCAGGGCTTCCGCGGCGCCATCACACCACTCGGCAACACCCTGATCGCCCTGACGAAGAACACGACTGTCGCGACGGCGATCGGCGTGGCGGAGGTCAGCGGCCTGATGCGGGAGATGATCGAGTTCAGGTCCGACCTCATCCTGGCGATCTTCCTCATCGTCGCCATCGGCTTCGTCATTCTCACCCTGCCCGTCGGGGTCCTCATCACTCACCTGTCGAACCGGCTGGCGGTGAAACGATGAGCACCTCCGTCCTCTTCGACGCCCCCGGCCCGAGGGCCAGGGCCCGGCATCGGTTCCTCACGGTCGTCGGTCTGGTCCTCATCCTCGGCTTCGTGGCCTTCGCCCTGTGGAAGCTCGGCGAGAAGGGCAATCTCGACGCCGAGAAGTGGACCCCCTTCCTCACCTCCGAGATCTGGGTCAGCTACCTCATCCCGGGCCTGATGAACACCCTCAAGGCGGCCGTGATCTCGGTCCTGCTCGCCGGCATCTTCGGCGTGGTCTTCGGGATGGGGCGCCTGTCGCACAACGCAGTCGTGCGCTGGGTGAGCACGGTCGTCGTCGAGTTCTTCCGCTCGGTGCCGGTCCTCATCATGATGATCGCGTCGTTCTACTTCTACTCGTTCAACGGGATCTTCGACAGCGACATCAACCCGCTCGCCGCCGTCATCACCGGGCTCACGCTCTACAACGGCTCGGTCGTCGCCGAGCTCATCCGGTCCGGCGTCGGCAGCCTGCCCAAGGGACAGTCGGAGGCCGGCCTGTCCATCGGGTTGACACCTCCCCAGACGCTCCGGATGATCCAGCTCCCCCAGGCCATCACGGCAATGCTCCCGGCCTTGGTCAGCCAGCTCGTCGTCGTCCTCAAGGACACGGCCCTGGGCCAGATCATCACGTATCCGGAGCTGCTCAACGCCTACGGCCAGATCGGCTCCTACAAGTCCAACATCGTGCCGGCGATGATCGTCATCGCGGTGATCTTCATCGTCATCAACTACGCACTGACCCGCGTCGCCGCCTACGTCGAGCGCCGGCTGCGCGAGCGGGGCCGGGTCACGATCACCCGTGGTGCGGCCGGGCCGGGCGGCGTGAGCGAGATCGACACGACGCTCATCGACGAGCAGCTTCACAAGGCGGACGAGCGGGCTCTGCACGACCGGTGACCACCCGGCGCGTTTGGGGCCACTCGACCAGCCAGTCGAGTGGCCCCAAA
>NZ_JAJJPG010000014.1:0-41929 GCF_032907665.1 Intrasporangium sp. | reverse complement strand
CCGGCTCCTCACCTGGTACGGGCCGGCCATGGTGGGAGCGAAGGCCGCACTCCGCCGGGCACTCGAGCAGACGACGTAGCCGCTCTGCCGAGGCGCGTGACGAGGGTCCGGAGCCACGGACCCTCGCGGTTGAGGGTCAGGTCAGGTGGTCGTAGTCGCCGCGCACCCAGGCCGCGTGGCGGTCCGCCGAGTATCGGATGACAGCCTTCGCGTCGGCGGGGACAACTGCGCCGAAGTTGTTGTAGAGCCGGTCGAAGTGCAGACCTTCGACCTGCGTCGCGATCCGCTGGACGACGTTGCCCGACAAGGGGAGCCGGTTGGGGTAGCTGCGCATGAAGCTCACCGTCTTGCCATCCGGGTTGGTGAAGATCGCGTCGCCGGCGAGCAGGACGCCCAGGCCCTGGTTGCCGTGCTTCCACTCGACCACGGTCTGTCCGGCAAAGTGGCCCCCGACCCGGTGGAGGGTCAGGCCGGGAGCCACCTCGCGGTGCTCGTCGTAGAACTCGACGAGGTCGGGCCGCCGCACCCACTCGCGGTCACGACCGGCGAGGATGACGGGGGCCCCGAGGGCCTTGGCCCACTCGGTCTGGACGCCGTACATGTGCGGGTGGCTTGCTGTGACGGCGAGCGTCGGGCCGAGGCCCTGGACGAAGTCGATCGCTGCGTCGTCAACGTAGCCGACGCAGTCGAAGAGCAACGTCCCTTCCGGCGTCCGGACGAGCATCGTCTGCTGCCCGATCCCGACCTCCGGCTCTGCCCGGAGGCCCCAGAGGTCGTGCTCGACCTCCGTGATCACGATGCGAGTCCCCCTGTCCCGCAAGGCGTCGAGCGTGGTCCACTGCTGCCCGTCAGCAGGCACCCACTGTCTCTCGTCCTCGCAGATGGCACACACATCGGGAGGGGTCACGGAGTCACCCGTCTCCACGCCGCACGTCGCACAGATCCAGATCACTGATAAACCTTGACCCACCGTCCGTCGAAGTGGCAGGTCCATTTCGCTGCGGGTGGACTGGTCCGCATCGGGCCAGATCGGCCGGTGGCCGACACGACAGGACAGAATGACTCCGTGATCCTCCACTTGCGCGCCGCCGTGCAGCAGCTCTATGCGGCCCTGCCGGGCCGCTTCACAGCGCTCCGCGCGGAACTGGTGGCCGAGGCGAAGGCCGGCGGTGACGCGGCCCTCGCCACGCAGATCGGAAAACTGCGCAAGCCGACGGTTGCGGCTTGGGCGATGAACCACTTCGTGCGCACCCACCCCGACGACCTCGCCGAGTTCAGGAAGTTCGCCGAGCTGCTCCGCGAGGCGCAACGGACCCTCGATGCAGACCAGCTCCGAGCCCTCGGCCGCGAGCGGGTTCGGCGCGTCGACGCCGTCGGACTCCAGGTCGCGGCCGCCGCGGAAGACGCCGGACAGTCTGTCGGCGCCGGCGCTCTCGCCGAGGTTCACGAGACACTCGTGGCGCTCATCGCCGACGAGGAGGCGGAGAAGAAGATCCTCACGGGAGCCCTCGTCAAGGCGCTCAGCTACTCCGGCTTCGGCTCGGTCGACATCGAGGACGCCGTCGCCATCGAGGACGACGAGCCGGCACTCACGCTCATCGAGGGGGACGGCGGTCAGCCACCCGCCGACGACGCCGCTGCGGTCGACCTCGAGGAGCGCCGTCGAGCCAAACGAGCGGCCCAGCGCAGTCGGCTCGTCGGTGCCCTGCAGACCGCGCGGGACAAGACCCGGGACGCCGACCGCCAGGTCGCCGTCCTGACCGCGCGGCGTGAGGAGGTGACCGAGGGTATCGCCGATCTCGAGAGACGACTGGTGACGGCGCGGGAGCGGCTGGCGAAGGTCAGCGCGGAGCTGGAGGTGGCGACGTCAGAACGCGAGCGGCGCGAGGCCGCCGAGTCCGCCGCCGAGGAGGCGCTCGCCGAGCACGACACCGACTCCTGACCCGCCGGCAGCGACCCCGGGCAGGTGCGGTCCTGGCCGTCGCCCGGGAGCCGGGCCAGCGGCATACGGCCTCCTCATCAGCGGGAGCGGCGCCCGAGGCCACCCCAGAAGCCGCCACCCTTCGGCACCTCGTCGGTATCCTCCGGCTCATCCTCCACCACTCGCTCGCCGGGCTGGAGCCGAGCGAGGTGGGGAACCAGCTCGTACTTGTGGGAGTAGACGTCGAAAAGAGCGAGGAGCAGCGCCGCCACGGGCACGGCCACGAAGGCACCGCCGACCCCGAAGAGTGACGCCCCGAAGAGGACGGCGCCGAACGACACGGCAGGGTGGACGTTGACCGCCTGCGCCGAGATGCGCGGCTCGAGGGTGACGTTCTCGATCTGCTGGTAGACGATCGCGAAGCCCAGCACCGCCAGCCCCTGCCACGGCTTCTCGCCGATGAGGCCGATGAGGACGGGCAGGGCGATGGCGATGTAGGTGCCGATCGTCGGGACGAACTGCGCGACGACGCCGGTCCAGATGCCGAGCGCCAGCCAGTAGGGCATCCCGATGATGAGCATGAAGAGGGCCGCCAGGCCGCCGCTGATCGCGGCGAGGACGAGGCGGGCTGAGACGTAGCCACCGGTCTTGCGGACCGCCAGCTCCCACGCGAGGCTGAAGACCTCCTGCTGGCGTGGCGGCACGAGCTGGGCGATCCAGCGGCGCAGCCGCGGCCCGTCGGCCGAGAAGTAGTACGTGAAGAACGCGAAGGTCAGCGTGCCGAAGGCCGCCGAGACGACGGAGGCGAGGAAACCGAGGACCCCACCAGCGAGGTTCTGCGCGATCGTCGTGAGGGTCGACGTGCCGACGCCGAGGCGGTCGAGCAGGCTCTGGTAGTCGAGGTCGACGCCGAAGCGCTCGGCCGCCCACGTCGTCAGGTCCTCGACGAGCTGGGGCACCGACTGCGCGAACGTGCCGATCTGGTCGGACAGCAGCCTCCCGAAGACGAAGAGGAATGCGGCGAGCGCGAGGAGACTGCCGAACATGACGATGGCGGTGGCCAGCCCCCGCTTCATCGACTGGCTGAGCTTGGCCACCGCAGGTTCCATGGCGATCGACGCGAGGAAGGCGAAGATGAGGGTGAAGATGACCACGCCCGCGTCCGCGAGGACGAACCGCGCCAGGGCGGCGAGCGCGATGACGGCGACGACGACCCAGGCCGCGCGCCAGATGCTGTAGCGGTTGAGGTGGATCTGGACGTCCGTCGCGTCGCTCGGCGTGCGCACCCTGCGATCGTCCGCCGGCTCGTCGCGGGAGGCGGTCCCCGGATCGTCGCTCATGGACGCATCCTTGCAGCGAGCGGCCCCGGCCGCACCGGGTGGCGCGCGGGCAGACTCGATTTCCGGTCCGCAGGGTCCACCGTGTAGTCTCACCGTCGCACGACAGGTCAGTCCAGCGCCCCGCGCACGGGCTGGCCGTGCCCCAATAGCTCAGTCGGCAGAGCGTTTCCATGGTAAGGAAAAGGTCTAGGGTTCGATTCCCTATTGGGGCTCTGGTCCGTCGGCAGTGGCCCTTCTCGGGGCGCCCGACAGCCCATGGCGGGGTAGCTCAGCTGGTTAGAGCGCACGACTCATAATCGTGAGGTCGCGGGATCGAGTCCCGCTCCCGCTACCACGGCGAGGGCCCGGGCGATTTCAGGAAACGCCCGGGTCTCGCGTATTCTTGGTCGTCGCGTGCGCGCCTGTCGAGCGCGCGACCCGAGACCGATTCACCCGAAGTTCCTTCCGAGAGCAGGTTGTTGTGGCCAGCAAGAGCGCGGACGTCCGTCCCAAGATCACCATGGCGTGTGCCGACTGCAAGCACCGCAACTACATCACCAAGAAGAACCGGCGCAACAACCCCGACCGGCTCTCCTTCAACAAGTTCTGCCCCAACTGCGGCAAGCACACCGAGCACCGCGAGACCCGCTGACCGCGCCTTCGCATCGCACGCTCCCTCGGCCAGTGGCCGGGGGAGCGTTCTTGTGTCCGTATGCCGCTGAGCTCGCCGGCCGACCTCGTGCACCGGGTGCCGGGCCGGCTCCCGTAGGCTGCGGCCATGCCGGTGAACGCTGACTTCCAGGGACGGACGTACCCGCCGACGGAGCCGTACCGCGTGAGCGCGGCCAAGATCCGGGAGTTCGCCGAGGCGGTGGGCTCCGGGGACCCCGTCCACACCGACGCTGCGCTGGCGCGGGCCCGTGGCTACGCAGACGTCATCGCCCCGCCGACGTTCGCCGTGCTCGTTGCCCAGCAGTGCGACGCGCAGCTGATCCGGGACCCGGAGGCCGGCATCGACTTCTCGCGCGTCGTGCACGGTGAGCAGAAGTTCGTCCATCACCGACCCCTCACGGCGGGGGACTCCGTCGTCGGCATCCTGCACGTCGACGCGGTGCGCCAGGCCGGCGGGCACGCGATGGTGACCACCCGCACCGAGCTGGCCACCGAGGCCGGGGAGCCCGTGTGCACGGCCACGTCCACCATCGTCATCCGAGGAGGCGAGTGATGAGCGAAGCGATGCCACCGACGGAGGTGCGCCGGGCCGCCGACGTCATGGTCGGCGACACCCTGCCCCCGAAGACGATCCACATCGACCGGGCACGGCTCGTGCAGTACGCCGGCGCCTCTCTCGATCGCAACCGCATCCACTGGGACGAGGCGTTCGCCAAGTCGGTCGGCCTACCCGACGTCATCGCCCACGGCATGTTCACCATGGGGGCGGCCGTCACCGTCGTCACCGATTGGGTCGGCGATGCGGGCAGGGTGGTCGAGTACGGCACGCGCTTCACCAGGCCCGTCGTCGTGCCCTACGAGACGGGCGCGGACGTCGAGGTCTCGGGCGTGGTCACGGCCGTCGACCCGGAGTCCTCCCGCGTCACCGTGGAGCTGACCGCGACGGCCGAGGATGAGAAGGTCCTGGGTCGCGCCGTCGCCATCGCGCGCCTCGACTGACCGGCCGGCGCGTGCGCGAGGAACACGACGTCCCCCTCTCGACCCTGACGACGATGCGCGTCGGCGGTCCGGCCGCCCGGCTCGTCACGGTCGAGACCACGGATGAGATCGTCGACGCGGTCCGTGAGGTCGACGACGCCGACGAGCCGCTGCTCGTCCTCTCAGGAGGGTCGAACCTCGTCGTGTCCGACGAGGGTTTCCCGGGCACGGTCGTGCGGATTGCGACCTCGGGGATCTCGCCCGAGTCCGCCGACTCCTGCGGCGGAGCGATGGTGCGCGTGGCGGCAGGCGAGGTGTGGGACGACGTCGTGGTGCGCGCGATCGACGAGGGGTGGGCCGGCATCGAGGCGTTGAGCGGCATCCCCGGCCGCACGGGAGCCACCCCGATCCAGAACGTCGGCGCCTATGGCCAGGACGTGTCCCAGACCGTCGCCCAGGTCCGTGTCTGGGACCGCCGCGAGCAGGCCGTCCGGACCTTCTTCAACGCGGACTGCCGCTTCACCTACCGACACTCTCGCTTCAAGGGCACCGACCGCTACGTCGTCCTGGACGTGCTCTACCAGCTCGAGGTCGCCGACCTCAGCCGTCCCGTCGCCTACGCCGCGCTCGCGACCGGCCTGGGCGTCGAGCTCGGCACCCGGGTGCCGCTCACCGAGGCCCGTTCGGCCGTCCTGGAGCAACGCAGGGCGCGCGGGATGGTGCTCGATGAGCAGGACCACGACACCTGGTCGTGCGGGTCGTTCTTCACCAACCCGATCCTCACTCGCGCCGAGTTCGAGGCCTTGCTCGAGCGCGCGGCCGATCACCTCGGCGTGGACGCCCCGCCGCCACCGCAGTTCCCCGAGCCGGACGGGCGGCTCAAGACGAGTGCGGCCTGGCTCATCGACCGGGCGGGGTTCACCCGGGGCCATGGCCTCCCCGCGCCGGCCGCCCTGTCGACCAAGCACACGCTTGCGGTCACCAACCGTGGCGGGGCGACGACATCCGACATCCTCGCCCTGGCCCGACGGGTTCGTGACGGAGTGGAGGAGGCCTTCGGCATCCGGCTCGTCAACGAGCCCGTGATCGTCGGAGAGACCCTCTGACGCCGCCCGGCCGAGTGGATCAGTCGGTCAGCTTGCGCACGAGGTCTTTCGCATCGATCGACTTTCCGGTGGTCGACACCTTGTAGGCGGGGCGGTGGTACTCGAGCACCAACGGGCTCACCCCTTGCTCGATCTTGAAGAACGCCCAGCCGGACTTGGTCTCGCCGCGCTTCGCTGGCTTGACCATCGGGCCGTAGTCCTTGTCGAAGGTCGTCCCGAACTCGCTCGTCGACCTGATGTCGGTCGAGCCTAAGCGCAGGTACAGGTGGTAGGGCGACAAAGCGGCCGTGTAACGGTCGCCGGCTTCCAGCTTGACCTTGATGCCCACGATCTCGAAAGCGTCCTCGGCAATCGGGTTGCCCGACGGCCAGGGGAGGTTGCGCACGACCTGCGTCACGGAGATCACGTGCCCCAGGGCTGCGTCCTCGATGCGGAGCTTCACGGCCCGCTTGGTCGGCGTGCCTGCTTCCGGCGTCGGGGTCGGCTCGGTCGTTGCGGTTGTGGTCGTGCTCGCCGGAGGCTCGGAGGATGTGGTGGAGGCGGTGGCGTGCATGGTCGCACTGCGGGTCGGGTCGGCCGTGACGGGCGCCTCGCTGCTGCAGGCGCCCAGCACGAGGAAGGTGGTGACTGCGGCAGCGGTCGCGGGGCCGCGGAGGCGGGTCTTCCGGGTGGGCCTGGTGCTCGCGGTGAGCTGCGTCTGTGTCGTCATATCCGGACCAGCATGAACGTCGGACCGGACATCGAGCAAACTGGCGGCTCCGCCGGGACCGGGCGGAGGGCCGTCGCACGCGGCCTCATGGATGGTCGCTGGCCGACCGCACCTACGGTCTCGTCCCTGAGGGTCGTCGACGATCCGGACGAGTCCCTCAGGCCGGAACCGTGGACTCCTTCGGCTCGTCGCTCAGCCACGCGTCGATGTCCCGCAGAGCGGCGGCGCGGATGGACTCCGGCGCCAGGCTGGCCGTGATCGACCCGCGCGCCAGCTCTGCGAGCTCCGCGTCCGAGCAGCCGAGGTCACGTGCGATGTCGTACTGGTGCGCGAGCCGGTTGCCGAAGAGGAGTGGGTCGTCCGCGCCGAGGGCCACCCGGATGCCGGAGTCGAGGATGCGGCGCAGCGGCACGTCGTGTGGCTCCGCATAGACGCCGAGCGCGACATTGCTGCCCGGGCACACCTCGAGGGTGACCCCGGCCTCCGCGACGGCGTCGAGGACCTGTGGGTCCTCGACCGAGCGCACGCCGTGGCCGATCCGGTCCGGGTCGAGGTGCTCCAACGTCTCCATGACCGACTGTGCGCCGAGCAGCTCACCGCCATGGGGTACCAGTGCGAGGCCGGCTCTGCGCGCGATGGCGAAGGCCGGGCCGAAGTCGGCGACGATCCCGCGCCGCTCGTCATTGGAGAGGCCGAAGCCCACCACCTCACCGGGTCCCGAGCCGGCGTGCCGGGCGGCGAGCCGGGCGAGCGTGCGCGCCTCGAGCGGGTGTCGCATCCGGTTGGCGGCGACGATGACGCCGACCGCGATGTCTCCCCCGGCGGAGACGGACCGCGCCTCGTCGAGCACGATCTCGATCGCCGGGGTGATCCCCCCGACGAAAGGGGCGTACGACGTGGGATCAACCTGGATCTCGAGCCACCGGGACCCCTCGGCAGCATCGTCCTCGGCTGCCTCGCGGACGATCCTGCGCATGTCGTCCTCACCGCGGACACAGGCGCGGGCGGTGTCGTAGAGACGCTGGAACCGGAACCAGCCGCGCTCGTCGGTCGCCTTGGCCAGCTGCGGTGGCCAGTCTCCGAGGAGGGCCTCGGGCAGGCGCAGCCCGTGCTTCTCGGCGAGGTCGCGGACCGTCTCGACGCGCATCGACCCCGTGAAGTGCAGGTGGAGGTGCGCCTTGGGCAGCACTTCCACCGTGCGCGGGACGCGGGTCATGCGGGCCAGTCTGGCACCCGGCGCTCCATCGCCGCGCCCGAGGGCGGAGCCGGCTCTGGGGCGCCCCGCGGCTCAGTCCTCGATGATGTGGACGGCGGCTTCCTCGGCCGAGGCAGCGGCCCCATCGACCCCCACGTCGCGGGCCCAGGACTCCTTCTCCGTGTCCTCGTGGGTTCCCTCGTCGTCGGCGACGAGGCGACCTGCGCGGCGCGAACCGACCTCCTGGTCGCCGAGCCAGTCGTCCTCGGCCGCGATGGCGTCCGGGTCGTCGCCACCGAGGCGGTCCTCGTCGAGGCCGCTCTCGTTGTGCGGAGCGCCATAGGCCGACGCCGGGTCCGACTCCTCCTGGAGAATGCGTTGGTCGATCGTCTCCTCGAGGGACTGCTCGTAGGCGGTCGTCCCGAAGGCCTGCGAGCCCCGTGGGCTGTCCGCGGGCGAGTAGCCGCGGTCGAGGGCATCCTCGACGTCATCGCTGACGAGGGTGTCCTCCGGCTGGAGCTGGTCCTCGTCGTCGACGCTGTAGGTCGTGAGGTCGTCGCTGATGTTCTCGTTGGGCTCGATGCCGCTCATGGTGGGTGTTCCTTCCTGGTTCAGCGGGTCAGGCGCGCTCGGTTGCCGTACCCACCCGCAGGCCGCGGTCAGCCGCGACCTTCTCCGACGCGGCGAGGGCGACGCACGTCGCCACGCCGGCCATAGCCGTGCGTACCTCGTCGAGCCCGGGAAAGCTCGGTGCGAGGCGGATGTTGCGGTCCCGGGGGTCCTGCCCATGGGGGAAGGACGCGCCGGCCGGCGTCAGCGCGATCCCCGCGTCCTTGGCGAGGGCGACGACCCGGGACGCGGTGCCGTCGAGCACGTCGAGGTTGACGAAGTAGCCGCCGGTCGGGTGGCTCCACTCGGCGATGCCCAGGCCCGCGAGCCCCGCGTCGAGGGCTTCGTCCACGGCCGCGAACTTCGGCGCGAGGACGGCCCGGTGCCTGGCCATGTGGGCCCGGACCCCGTCGGCGGACCCGAAGAACTCGACGTGCCGCAGCTGGTTGACCTTGTCGGGGCCGATCGAGGCCACCGACAGGTGCCGCAGGTACCAGGCGATGTTGGCCTCGCTCGAGGCGAGCAGGGCGACGCCGGCACCGGCGTAGGTGATCTTCGAGGTCGACGCGAAGACGATGGGACGGTTCGGGTGCCCCGACGCGGCACAGAGCGACAGGATGTCCGCGCTCTTCGTCTCGTCCTCGGTGAGGTGGTGGAAGGCGTAGGCGTTGTCCCAGAAGATCGTGAAGTCGGGAGCGGCCGTCGGCATGGCCGCCAGACGCGCAGCGATCTCCTGGGACACGACGGCGCCGGTCGGGTTCGAGTAGGTGGGCACGAGCCAGATCCCCTTGACGGTGGGGTCGTCCCTGACGAGCGCCTCGACGGCGGCCATGTCGGGCCCGTCCGGATGCATGTCGACGGTGACCATCTCGATGTCGAAGGAACCGAGGAGCGAGAAGTGGCGGTCGTAGCCGGGAACCGGGCAGATGAACCTCACCGGCGTCTCCTGCGACCACGGGCGGGGTGACTCGACGCCCCCGTGGAGCAGGAAGTCCACGATCGTCGAGTGCATCATGCTCAGGCTGGAGTTGCCCCCGGCGATCACCTGCGACGGACCGGTCCCGAGGAGCTCGGCGAAGATCTCACGCAGCTCGAGGAGACCCTCCAGGCCACCGTAGTTGCGCACGTCGCCTCCGGACCGGTCCCTCGTCGAGGTCGGCAGGCGCAGGAGCTCGTCGGACAGGTCGAGCTGCTCCGGCGACGGCTTGCCACGGGTCAGGTCCAGTCGCAGTCCCGCCGCACGGAGCTCGTCATAGGCTTGCTGCTGGTCCAGCAGGAAGCGCGTCAGCTCTGCGTCGGAGCGGTCGGCGAGGGGCGTGTGCGTCGTCACGAAATCGATCCTGCCACCAACGGCGGCGCCCGTCGCACTCGGTCCGTATGCCGGTGGCCACACAGGTGGGCCATCCCGGTTCAGCGCCCCGGCGCCGGTTCGCCTTGACCGGCTCTGTCCCGTATGATCGACCTCCGGACGGTGCGCTGGCCATGCTGAGCGCTGCCGTTCCGCCGGGAATCCCCCAACGAGACCCGGTGAAGGGCAATAGCTCAATTGGTAGAGCACTGGTCTCCAAAACCAGCGGTTGGGGGTTCGAGTCCCTCTTGCCCTGCGTTCCACATGTGGTCGTCGTGCGTGGCGGCACGCGGCTCAACGCCTCGTCGGATGGAGTCGAGGTGCTGTCGCGGGCGTCATCCCAAGACAGAAAGTAGGAATCGTGACGGAGACGAGCGCCAAGCGAGGGTCCGGCCGGGCCGGCAAGGCGGCGGGCGGCAACCCGATCTCGCGTCTCTTCGGCGCGGTCACCCTCTTCGTGCGCCAGATCCTCGACGAGCTGCGCAAGGTCGTGCGGCCCACCGGCCCCGAGCTGGTGCGCTACACCACGGTCGTGGTCGTCTTCGTCCTGGTCATGATGGCGATCGTGTCCGGCCTCGACCTCGGGTGGAGCAAGCTCGCCGCGTGGGCCCTGTCGGGCAACTAGTCACGTCGTCCGCAGCGGCACCGCAGAACACATCAGCAAGGAAGTAGGTCACAGCGTGTCCGACCAGTTCGCCCAGCAGGGCGTCGACACCGAGTACGCCGAGAGCGATGTCCAGGCCACCGAGGCCGGCGCGGTCGACGCGGGACTCGAGGCTGTCGTGGACGCGGAGACCGGCAGCGTCGAGAGCACCGAGCCCGCAGCGCCGTCCGACGAGGCCCCTGAGGAGCCGGGGCCGGCGGACGAGGAGGAAGACCCGATCGCCGCCTTCAAGACCGACCTGCGCTCCCGGGTCGGCGACTGGTTTGTCGTGCACTCCTACGCCGGCTACGAGAACCGGGTCAAGGCCAACCTGGAGACGCGTATCCAGACCCTCAACATGGAGGACTACATCTTCGAGATCGAGGTCCCCATGGAGGAGGTCACCGAGATCAAGAACGGCCAGAAGAAGCTCGTCCGTCGCGTGCGGATGCCCGGGTACGTCCTCGTTCGAATGGACCTCACCGACGAGAGCTGGGGCGCCGTCCGGCACACGCCTGGTGTGACCGGCTTCGTCGGCAATGCGCACCAGCCGGTGCCCCTGTCGATCGACGAGGTGTTCACGATGCTCGCCCCGAACCTCGAGGTGTCCGCAGAGGCCGCAGGCACCACCGCAGCCAAGGCGGCAGCCCCGAAGCAGGCCGCCGTCGTCGACTTCGAGGTCGGCGAGTCGGTCACCGTCATGGAAGGACCTTTCGAGACCCTCCCTGCGACGATCTCGGAGATCAACGCCGACACCCAGAAGCTCAAGGTGCTCGTGTCGATCTTCGGCCGCGAGACCCCGGTCGAGCTGTCCTTCGGACAGGTCGCCAAGATCTAGACCCACGGGGGCTCACGGGCCCGGCGGCGCCCTCCGCCCCCGTGTTCCCCCGGAAACACCCGCGTGGTTGCGTCTGAATGCGTCGCTCGCGGGGAGACACACACCAGACGTGCGGGCTTGCGCCCGTAGGAACCGTCTCGGGCTTCCGCCCGAGGCATGCAACCGGGTCATCGCCCACGGCGTCGGCCCACAACGAAGAAGGTAGGCATCCATGCCCCCCAAGAAGAAGGTCTCAGGCTTCATCAAGCTGCAGATCCAGGCCGGTCAGGCCACTCCGGCGCCGCCCGTCGGCCCCGCGCTCGGCCAGCACGGTGTCAACATCATGGAGTTCGTCAAGGCGTACAACGCTGCGACGGAGTCCCAGCGTGGCAACGTCATCCCGGTCGAGATCACGGTCTACGAGGACCGTTCCTTCACGTTCATCACGAAGACCCCTCCGGCCGCCGAGCTGATCAAGAAGGCAGCCGGTGTCCCGAAGGGCTCCGGTGAGCCCCACAAGACGAAGGTCGCCAAGCTCTCCCGGGACCAGGTCCTCGAGATCGCCCGGATGAAGATGGACGACCTCAACGCCAACGACGAGGAGATGGCGGCGCGCATCATTGCCGGCACGGCTCGTTCGATGGGCATCGACACGGAGCTCTGACGAAGGTGCAGTGCAGGTTGGGGGCCGAGCTTGCGAGGCACCCGGCCGGAACGGAACCGAGGATGAGCGACAGTTGAGCACGGAGCTCTGACGAAGGTGCAGTGCAGGTTGGGGGCCGAGCTTGCGAGGCACCCGGCCGGAACGGAACCGAGGATGAGCGACAATTGAGCACGGAGCTCTGACAACGGAGCTCTGACTTCTCCCGGTGCCCGCCGTCACGTGACGGGAGGGACCCGGGAACCGAGCCCAGCGGCATACGGCTGCTGGGGTCACGTGGGAGGGCCGGCGCTGGCCCGCACCACGACTCCACCGATCACCACAGGAGCACCCATGAAGCGCAGCAAGAACTACCGCGCAGCCGCCGAGCTCATCACGCCCGGCAAGGTCTACGCGCCCCTCGAGGCCGTCCGCGTCGCCAAGCAGACGGCCAAGGCCAAGTACGACGAGACGGTCGAGGTCGCGATGCGGCTCGGCGTCGACCCGCGCAAGGCCGACCAGGCCGTCCGCGGCACGGTCAACCTGCCGCACGGCACGGGCAAGACCGCCCGCGTGCTCGTCTTCGCCAACGCCGAGAAGGCCGAGGCAGCGCGCGCGGCAGGAGCGGACTACGTCGGCTCGGACGACATGCTGGAGAAGGTCCAGGGCGGCTGGCTCGACTTCGATGCGGTCGTGGCGACTCCCGACATGATGGGCAAGGTCGGGCGTCTCGGCAAGGTGCTCGGTCCCCGTGGCCTGATGCCGAACCCGAAGACCGGCACCGTGACCATGGACGTGGCGAAGGCCGTCACCGACATCAAGGGCGGCAAGATCGAGTTCCGCGTCGACAAGCACGCGAACCTCCACTTCATCATCGGCAAGGCCTCCTTCGACGAGAAGTCGCTCGTCGAGAACTACGCCGCTGCCCTCGAGGAGATCCTGCGGCTCAAGCCGGCCAGCTCGAAGGGGCGCTACATCGAGAAGGCCACGATCAGCACGACGATGGGCCCGGGCATCCCGCTCGACTACAGCAAGACGCGCAACCTCCTCGTCGAGGAGGACACCCAGGCCTGAGCCCGGCCGTCACGGCGCGAGCCCGTCACCCTTCCGGGTGGCGGGCTCGCGCGGTTGGAGACCTGCTCAGCCGGACGTGGCCGAGGGCCACGGCCAGGCCGTGCACCCCTTGAGGCCGTAGGTCTGCTGCATCATCACGGGCGCGACCTCGCCGGGCCCGGAGCAGTAGGCGTGGCCGTGGCCGAGGCTGTGACCGACTTCGTGGTTGACGACGTAGGTGCGGTAGCCGTCGAGGTCGGCGCCGTAGGCCTCGGCGCCGAGCTGCCACCGGCGCAGGTTGATGACGGCCCGGCCCCCGTTGTGGCAGCTGACCTGGCCCCGGGTCTGCAGCGGCGCGCACAGTCGGTCGGTCGTCTCCGGACTGGCGAGCGCGATGCGGACGTCCACCGCGGCCCCCTTGGCGAGGTCCGCGGGCGGCACCTCGACGAACCTGACTCGGTCCTTGACACCCGGGCCCTGCCACCCACGCTCGTCGGAGAGGGTCGCGGCGACCGCGGCTGCGAAGTCCGTGGCCTCGACGGGCAGTCCGCCCTCCACCTCGATCCCGACCCGGACCCGACGTCCCTCCGTCGCCGTCCGCAGGGCACCCTCTGGCATGGCCACGGGCCTGAGGTGTCCGTCACCACGGTCGACGACCCGTGGCGTCTGGGGCGCGGGTTGTCCCTCGGGAGTTCCGCCGCCGGTGGCGGTCCGGAGCCCGACGTCGGTCGACACACGGGTCAGCGTGGCGACGGCACCGCTCGCACCCGGGTCGTTTGCCGCGAGGGCGACCGTCCACACGTCGGCGACGAGGCATGCCGCCACGGCTGCGCCGGCCAGTGCCCGCTGGCGGCGCAACCGCCGACGGGCTCGAGGGCCTGGACGGCGTGAAGGCCCAGCCGGTCCTTCCGTGCGCATGGTTCACACGCTAGGTGATGCGGGGCACGATGACGAGCACCCCGGGCGGGAGCCGAGCGATTTGGCCGACGGCGCACCAGCCCGTAGTCTGGTCGACGACCAATGACCGCCGGTTGGAGGACGTGGGCACACGCCCCTCCCGAAGGTTCCACACGATGTGGGCAGCCAGCGCAGGACACCAGCCCAGCGGCATACGCCATGTATGTCCTTGTGAGCCCCGTGCGCCTGCGCCGGGGCTCTTGTCGTGTGGGCCCCTCGATCCTGCTCCGGCGGCACGACGCATGGGAAGGGAGGCCCCGATGGCAAACCCCGAGAAGTCGGCAGCCATCGCCGAGATCGCGGACAAGTTCCGTGAGTCCGGCGCGGCCGTTCTCACCGAGTACCGCGGCCTGACGGTGCAGCAGCTGTCCGAGCTGCGCAACTCGATCCGAGGACACGCCACCTACGCCGTGGTCAAGAACACGCTCACGGAGCGCGCCGCGAAGGAGGCCGGGATCACGGCCTTCGACGGCTACCTCCAGGGCCCGTCAGCCATCGCCTTCGTCACCGGTGACCCGGTCGAGGCGGCCAAGGGCCTGCGTGACTTCGCCAAGGCACACCCCCTCCTCGTGATCAAGGCCGGCGTCCTCGACGGCAAGGCCTTGACCCCCGAGGAGATCACGAAGCTTGCGGACCTCGAGTCCCGCGAGGTTCTGCTGGCCAAGCTGGCGGGCGCCATGAAGGGCTCGCTCAACAAGGCCGTCTACCTCTTCGCCGCACCTCTGTCGCAGACGGCCCGCGTGGTCGACGCCCTGCGCGCAAAGGTCGAGGCCGAGGGTCCTGCTTCGCCGGCTGCCGCCGACGAGGCTCCCGCCACGGAGGCTGCGGCCGCCGAGGCAACCACCGACGTCGCCGAGGGTGGCGACGAGAGCTGACCCGTCCTGCGGGTTCCAGCTCGACACATCAAACCGCCACTCACGGCAATAAGAAGGAAGGAAGCCATCATGGCGAAGCTCAGCACCGACGAGCTCCTTGACGCTTTCAAGGAGATGACCCTCATCGAGCTCTCCGAGTTCGTGAAGATGTTCGAGGAGACCTTCGAGGTCACCGCTGCCGCTCCGGTCGCTGTTGCGGCTGCGGGCGCTCCGGCGGGCGGCGGCGACGCCGGCGCCGCGGAGGAGGAGAAGGACGAGTTCGACGTCATCCTCACCGCTGCCGGTGACAAGAAGATCCAGGTCATCAAGGAGGTCCGCGCGCTCACGAGCCTCGGCCTCAAGGAGGCCAAGGACCTCGTCGACGGCGCCCCGAAGCCCGTCCTCGAGAAGGTCGACAAGGCTGCGGCCGAGAAGGCCAAGGAGCAGCTCGAGGGCGCCGGCGCGACCGTCGAGCTCAAGTGAGCCGTCCCGGCTAGCCCGGGGCTCCAACAGCATCTGCAAGGCGGGTCCGACCATCACGGTCGGGCCCGCCTTCTGCTTCCGCTCAGATCGCTGCGCCCGGGTTGAGGATGCCCTGCGGGTCGAGGGCCGCCTTGACCCGCTGGGTCAGCGCCATGACGTCGGGGCCGAGCTGGTCCGCGAGGGCGACCCGCTTGAGCCGCCCGACTCCATGCTCGCCGGTGATGGTGCCGCCCAGTCGGATGGCGAGCTGCATCACCTCGCCGAAGGCGATGGCGGCCCGCTGCCGTGCAGCCTCGTCGCCGCGTGGGTAGACGATGATCGGGTGGGTGTTGCCGTCGCCGGCGTGGGCGACGACGGGGATCTGGACCTCGTGGGCCTCGGCGATCGCCGCGATGCCGTCGAGCAGCTCGGGCAGGAGCGGGATGGGCACGCCGACGTCCTCGAGCATGAGGGAGCCGAGCTTCTCGATGGCAGGGAACGCCGCCCGCCGGGCGGCCGCGAAGAGCTCGCCCTCGTCCGGGTCGTCGGTGACGAAGCACTCCACGGCGCCCTCGGTCTCGCAGGCTGCCCGGATGAGCTCGATCTCCTCGGTTCGTGCGGCTCCCGGCGCGTCGGACTGGGCGAGGAGCAGCGCTCCTGCGGTGCGGTCCAGCCCCATCTGCTGGTAGTCCTCCACGGCGTTGATCGACGCGTTGTCCATCAGCTCGAGCATCGAGGGTCGCAGGTGCCGGCCGATGGCGACGACGGCGCGGGCCGATGCGGCCACGGTGGGGAAGGTGGCGACGAGTGTCGCCGCGGGAGGTCGTGCCGGCACGAGTCGCAGGATCGCGCGGGTGACGACGCCGAGGGTTCCCTCGCTCCCGACGAAGAGCTTGAGCAGCGAGAGCCCCGCGACGTCCTTGATCCGCTTCCCGCCGAGGTGCACGAGCGTGCCGTCGGCGAGGACCACGTCGAGTCCGAGCACGTAGTCGGTCGTCACGCCGTACTTGACGCAGCAGAGCCCTCCTGCGTTGGTCGCGATGTTCCCACCGATGGAGCAGATCTCGAAGGACGACGGGTCGGGCGGGTACCAGAGTCCGTGCTCGGCGGCGGCCTGCTTGACCTCCGCGTTGAGCGCTCCGGGCTCGACGATGGCGGTCCGCGTGGCCGGGTCGATCTCGATCGCGCGCATCCGCTCGAGCGACAGGACGATGCAGCCGTCGACGGCACACGACCCACCGGACAGGCCGCTGCCGGCTCCCCGTGGCACGATCGGCACGCCGTGCGCCGAGGCCCAGCGCAGGGTCACCACGACGTCCTCCGCGCGGTGGGCGCGGACGACGCCCAGCGGCATACCGGCGGTGTCTGACTCGGTCCAGTCGCGCCGGTAGGCCTCCACGGTCGCCGGCTCGGTCGTGAGGACGCCCTCGGGGAGGGCGGCGTGGAGCTCGGCGAGAAGGTCAGCCGGCGGGGGAGCGTCAGTGCTCGTCACGACGCCACGGTAACCGCATCAGCCGTATGCCGCTGAGCCGGCTCATGAGGTGGCGGCGCCACAGAGCCTCCGCGCGGACTCGAGCAGGACCCGCGCCGCCTCGTCGGGCGCGAGTTGACCATCGGCGATCGCATCGCCGGCGGCGTGGCCGAGCGTGATGATGGCCGTGCTGAGCCATGCGGTGGGCAGCTCCGCCGAGAACTCACCGGACTGTTGGCCCCGGTCGATGATCCGGGCCAGGTGAAGAGAGACTCCCTCGTGGCGCGCGTCGCCGGAGCGCGAGCGTGGTCTGGATGCTGCGGTCATGAGATGCGGGTAGCGCTGCAGAGCCGCCCAGCTGGCGTCGAGCAGGCGGCGCAACGCGTCGGTGGCCGGGACCTCGTCGAGACGCGCCTCGTCCAGCTCCGCGGCTACCTCGCCGGCGACGGCGTCGGTGACGGCCTCGACCAGCGCGTCGCGGGTGTGGAAGTGCGCGTAGACCGTCTGGCGACTCACCCCAGCCGCGTGCGCGATCTGCTCCATGTTGGCTCCTGGCTCCCGGGAGAGGAGCCGTGTGGCGGACTCGAGGATGGCTGCCTCGCTCCGCGTGGCGTCGGTCCGTCGGCGGCGCTGGCGCGGCGGGATCTCTGACATGTTGTCAGATCTTAGTGGACGGCTCTCTCGTCAACGGCTTATCTTGGACAGCATGTCAGAGATAAAGAATCAGACGAGTCGCCGAGTGGTGATCCGAGCCGGGGCGGCGCTGGCCGTCGGCGCGGCAGCGTCAGCCGTGTCCCCGGCATCGGCCGCACCGGCCGCGCGCACCTCCAGGGCCACCTCAGATCCCGAGCGCCTGACCGCCCTGACAGGGATCACCGTCATCGACGCGCGAGGCTCGAACCCCTCCGAGACCGTCCTCGTGCGGGGCGACCGCATCCTCGCCCGGGGCCGGCGGATCCCGGTGCCGGCCAACGCCGAGGTCATCGACCTCGCCGGAAGGTTCCTCCTGCCAGGTTTCGTCGACGCGCACGTCCACAGCATCGTCGACGAGCGCATCTCGCCCCTGCTCCACGTGGCGAGCGGCGTCCTCACGGTTCGGGAGATGTCGGGGAGCCCGACGCTCCGGGACTGGCGAGGGCGCATCGAGCGGGGCGATCTCCTCGGTCCGCGCTCGGTCGTGGGCAGCGCCGTCGTCGACGGCGTGCCGAGCATCGGGAGCCCCCCGTCGTTCCACCTCGTGGCAGACGCGGAGCAGGCGCGCGCCGCGGTCCGGCAGGCGCAGGTCGACGGCGCGGACTTCGTCAAGGTGTACTCCCGGCTGTCCCCCGAGCTCTACCGCGCGATCGTCGATGAGGCCCGTCGAGTCGGGATCGAGTTCGCAGGGCACTGCCCGGACGAGGTGCCGTTCGAGGATGCGGCCCGATCCGGGCAGTCCAGCATCGAGCACCTCTACTCGGCCTGGTACTCCGTGTCGGCTCGCGAGGCCGAGCTCCGAGAGCAGCTGGCGGACCTGACGTTCGCCCCCGGGGACTACCTGACGTGGGCGCGGGAGATCCACCGGCTCGAGTGGGCAGCGATCGACAGCCGCGACCCGGCGAAGGAGGCCGCGCTGCTCGCCGACCTCGCGGAGACGGGCGTCCACGTCGTCCCGACGCTCGGCACCTACGAGGTGCTCGACCGACCAGAGGAGGTGGACCGTGTCGACGCGCGACTTCGGTATGTCCCGCAGCCTCTCGCCGACGGCTGGCGCTGGGGCCTGGAGAACCTCCTCATCGGCAGCCGCACGCCGGAGGAGGCCGCCCAGCGACGCCTGCTGCTCGAGGAGCGACGGGCGTTCGTGGAGGCCCTGGCCCGCGCCGGCGTCCCCGTCATCGCGGGCACGGACGGCGGGGACGTCCCCTTCGTGGTTCCCGGCTTCGGGCTCCATGACGAGCTCGCCGCGCTGGTCCGCGCCGGCCTGACTCCGCAGCAGGCGATCGAGGCCGCGACGGCGACGCCGGCGCGCATGCTGGGTCTCGACCACGAGATCGGGACGGTGGCGCCCGGCAAGGTCGCGGACCTCGTCGTCCTCGACGCCGATCCGCTCGCAGACATCGCCAACACGACCAGGATCGTGTCCGTGGTGCATCGGGGCCGCGTCATCGACTCGGCCGAACGTGTCCGGATCCTGGAGCAGGTGGCTGCGGCGGCTGCCACGGGGTGACGTGGCTCCGCCCCGACCGACTGACGGTGGGGAGTGCTCCCCATCCGTCAGTCGCCACGACGGCGTCGGCCGCAGGTAGGTTGAGCTCATGGATTCACCAGGAGTCGCCGCCCCGCCGCCCTCGCCGGTCGGCAAGTACGGCCCTCTCGTCCACCTCTCGCGTTTCGACCTGGCTCCCGAGGAACTCACGTGGCAGCTCCCGGTGAACGGCGAGCTCTACCGGCTCATGCCGGGCTCGGACCGCCCGGACTACTCGCTCATGGTCCTGCGACGCCCCCTGCACTTCTATCCGCCGGAGGGGTTCGACCAGGGGAGGGTCGAGCCGGAGCAGCAGGTGCCCGATCGCAAGGGCCGTCCGATGGTCCGCGTCCATGCCCTCCTCGTCTGCGCCCGTTTCGTGGGACAGCAGCTGCATTCGCGGATGGTGGACCTGCCGGTCAACGTCGCCTTCGTCATCGACAACTCCCTGGCCCGTGACGAACGGGTCGACTTCGCCAAGATCGAGTACGCCGGGGTCGGGTTCCTCTCCGAGGGCCACGCCGAGCGGCGTCCCCCGACCGTGCCCCCGCCAGCAACGGCCGAGGCGGGCCAGGCCGCTGCTTCGGAAGGTGCCTCCGCGCCGCCTGCGCCGCCTGCGTCCCCTCCGCCCCCGGTTCCCGAGAATCCCCAGGGTGCGGAGCCCGCCACCGATGAGCCTGCCCCGGCCCCAGGAACCGACGTCGCCCGGGAAGCGGCGACGATCCTGCGGCGCGGTATCGAGGAGCGGCGAGGCTCCCCGGTGAGCCGGCTGTCGGCGAAGTTCAGCCTCGGTGACGGGCACCGCGTCACCGGTCTGACCGGCAACGCCGACGGCGAGCCTCCCGAGCCGACGGTCGAGACCTTCGCGCGGCTCAACGAGGTCTTCGCGCGGTTCGGTGACCATCCGGCGACGGCGGACGTCCGGGGAGTCCGGATCCGGATCGGGCAGGACACCGAGGACGTCGAGCTCGCCAGGGGCTGATCCGCCCGTGACACCGGCGGGACCCCGGGATGGCCCGAGCCCGTGCGAGGCAGGCTGGGGCGCGCCGGATCAGCGAGGGCCAGGCGGTCAGGCGGTCAGGCTGCGGGCCGGGCCAGGGCGACGGCCAGGACGAGCAGCTGCACCGCGATGACGGCATCGATGACGCGCCAGGCCGTCGGCTTGGTCAGGAAGCGTCCCAGCCGCGCGGCTCCGAAGCCGATGAGCGGGAACCAGAGCGCGCTCGCCAGCACCGCGCCGGCGCCGAAGGCCCACCGGCCCGGGTCGCCCTGGGCCACGGCGAGCGAGCCGATGAGCACCATCGTGTCGAGGTAGACGTGGGGGTTGAGCCACGTCAGCCCCATGGCGGTGAGAACGGCCCGGCGCGGTGACCGCTCCGAGGCGCCCTCCGCGACCAAGGCCGATGGTCGGGCCGCTCGATGCAGCGCGAGCACCGCATAACCCACGAGGAAGGCAACTCCCAGCCACCGCACCACGTCGAGGGCCCACGGCGCTCGAGCGGTGATCGAGCCGATCCCGGCCACACCGGCCACGATGAGCGCCACGTCGGACACGAGACAGACGAGGACGACAGGGAGCACCCAGCGTCGCGCGAGGCCGGTGCGCAGGACGAAGGCGTTCTGGGCGCCGATGGCCACGATGAGGCTGGCTCCCGTGCCGAAGCCGGCGAGAGCGGGGGAGAGAAGGACCACAGCGCGACCCTAGGCTTGACCAGCCATGAAGACCAGCAAAAGTTTGTGACGAATGATTAGCATCGCTACATGGATCTGGACCAGCTTCGCGCCTTCGTCGCCGTGGTCGACCACGGCACCTTCGAGGCCGCCGCCCGTGCCCTGCACCTCACCCCGTCAGCGGTGAGCCAGCGCATCAAGGTTCTCGAGACGTCTGCGGGCACCGTCCTGCTGCAGCGGACGAAACCGGTGCAGCCGACCGCTCGGGGCACGGCCCTGCTCCGGAGCGCCCGACAGCTGGCCCACCTCGCGGACGAGACCGCACAGCTGCTCCGCGCCGACGGTGCCCTCGCATCCGGCCGCGTGCGCATCCCCATCGTGGTCAACGCGGATTCGATCGCCACATGGTTCGCCGACGCGCTGGCCGTGGTCGCGACCGCAGGAGACGTCGAGCTCGAGGTCCGGCGCGACGACGAGCACGTCAGCGCCGACCTGCTGCGCTCGGGGGAGGTCATGGGCGCGGTGACGACCGAGCCGGTCCCGGTGCAGGGCTGCGCGGTCCGGCGACTCGGCACCCTGACCTACCGGGCCAAGGCCTCCCGGTCGTTCTCCCGGCGGTGGTTCCCGGACGGACCAGACCCGGACCGTCTCGCCCTCGCACCGATCGTGCAGTTCGACCGGAAGGACCGGATGCAGAGCGGGCTGCTCGAGCGGCTCGGCGTCACGCAGGCGCCGCCCCAGACGTTCGTCCCAGATTCCGCGCAGTTCGTGGGCGCGGTGCGCAGGGGCGTGGGCTGGGGAATGGTCCCGGACCTGCAGGACCCACGTGGCACCCTCGTCACCCTCGACCCGGGATGGGTGACGCCCGTGACCCTCCACTGGCAGGTCTGGCGGGTCGCCTCCCGGGCGCTGGACGCCGTCACGGCCGCGGTCGTCGGCGCCGCCACGTCCCAGCTCGACCAGGTCTGAGGCGTAACCTCCCGGCCCCGGCCTCGTTCTCCCCGTACCGAGTCGAGACGGTTGGGAACGGTAGGTGCCACATGGGCGTGTAGATCTCGGTGGTGGCCGTATCATTAAAAAACGGGTCGCAGACGATCTGGAGCGACGTCACCCTGACCCTGCCCGCGGGCGAGATCTCGGTCATGCTGGGCCCGTCGGGCACGGGCAAGTCGGTCTTCCTCAAGACCCTCGTCGGTCTGCTGAAACCGGACCGGGGCTCGATCGTCATCAACGGCCAGGACCTGACACGACTGCGGGAGCACGACCTGTACGAGGTGCGCAAGCTCTTCGGGGTCCTCTTCCAGGACGGCGCGCTCTTCGGCTCGATGAGCCTCTACGACAACATCGCCTTCCCCCTGCGGGAGCACACGAAGAAGTCGGAGAGCGAGATCCGGCGCATCGTCGGCGAGAAGATCGACCTCGTCGGCCTGCAGGGGGCGGAGGGCAAGCTGCCGGGGGAGATCTCGGGCGGGATGCGCAAGCGCGCCGGTCTGGCGCGGGCCCTCGTGCTCGACCCCGAGATCATCCTCTTCGACGAGCCGGACTCGGGCCTGGACCCGGTGCGCACGGCCTACCTCAACCAGCTGATCGTCGACCTCAACGCGCAGATCGAGGCGACGTTCCTCATCGTCACGCACGACATCAACACGGCGCGCACGGTTCCGGACAACATCGGCCTGCTCTACCACCGGCACCTCGCGATGTTCGGGCCGCGGGAGATGCTGCTCAGCTCGGAGGAGCCGGTCGTGCGGCAGTTCCTGGGCGCCCAGCGCGTCGGCCCGATCGGGATGTCCGAGGAGAAGGACGCCGACGAGCTCGCGGCGGAGTCGGGACAGGAGCTGCCTCCGCTTCCTCCGATCCCGCTCCAGCTCCCGCCCTCGGACGGCAGGGTTCGCCGGACCGCGCGAGCAGCCGGGGAGTGGTGCCGTTCCCACGGCGTGACACCGCCGCCCGGGTCGTTCGAGTCGTCCCAGGTGGGCGCGCTCCACGACACCAAGGCCAGGCCGTATGCCGCTGGGCGCGCGCCCGCCACAGCCGTGGCCGCCCAGCCGGGTGGGGTGGGCTGACGTGGCCACCGTCGTCACGGGCGCCCTGCGACAGTCCGGCTCGCTCTTCGCCCTCGCGCTCGACGTCCTGCGAGCGCTGCCACGACGGCCCTTCCAGGTCAAGGAGTTCATCCAGCAGGCGTGGTTCATCGCGAGCGTCACGATCCTGCCGACCGCCCTCGTGGCGATCCCCTTCGGTGCGGTCATCTCGCTCCAGCTCGGCACGCTGACCCGCCAGCTCGGCGCCCAGTCCTACACCGGCGCAGCGTCGGTGCTCGCGGTGCTCCGGGAGGCGTCGCCCATCGTCACGGCCCTGCTCATCGCGGGCGCGGGTGGCTCCGCCATCTGTGCCGACCTCGGGTCGCGCAAGATCCGCGAGGAGATCGACGCGATGGAGGTCCTCGGGATCAGCCCCATCCAGCGGCTCGTCGTGCCGCGTGTCCTCGCGTCCATGCTCGTCGCCGTCCTGCTCAACGGCCTCGTCTCCGTCGTCGGTGTCGTCGGGGGTTACGTCTTCAACGTCGTCGTCCAGGGCGGGACCCCGGGCGCCTACATCGCGTCCTTCACCGCGCTCGCCCAGCTGCCCGACCTCTGGGCCGCGGAGTTCAAGGCCCTCGTCTTCGGGGCGATCGCCGCCATCGTCGCCGCCCACAAGGGCCTTGGCGCCGGCGGTGGCCCGAAGGGAGTCGGCGACGCCGTGAACCAGAGCGTCGTCATCACCTTCATGCTCCTGTTCGTCGTCAACTTCGTCATCACGGCCGTGTACTTCCAGGTCGTCCCGCAGAAGCTCTAGGTGGCCGCGATGAGTTCCGTGCAGCAGACCCGACTGGTCGCCCGTCCGGCCCGCGCCCTCGACTCCCTCGGCGAGCAGATGCGGTTCTACGTGCGCTCGCTCGCCTGGAGCGGCCGGACGATGCGGCGCTACAAGAGGGAGGTCGTGCGACTGCTCGCGGAGGTGTCGCTCGGAACCGGTGCCCTCTCCGTCATCGGCGGCACCGTCGGCGTCATCGCCTTCATGGCCTTCTTCACCGGCACCGAGGTCGGGCTGCAAGGCTACTCGTCCCTCGAGCAGCTCGGAACGGGCGCCTTCACCGGGTTCTTCTCGGCGTACTTCAACACGCGGGAGATCGCCCCGCTCGTCGCCGGGCTGGCGCTCGCGGCGACCGTGGGGTGCGGGTTCACTGCTCAGCTCGGGGCGATGCGCATCTCCGAGGAGGTCGACGCGCTCGAGGTGATGGGCGTGCCGTCCCTGCCCTTCCTCGTCACGACGCGGATGATCGCCGGTTTCGTCGCTGTCGTCCCGCTCTATGTCATCGGGCTGCTCAGCTCCTACGCGGCCACCCGCTTCATCGCGACGTCCTACTTCGGGCAGTCGGAGGGGACCTACGACCACTACTTCCACCTCTTCCTGCCCCCGGGCGACATCCTCTGGTCCTTCGTCAAGGTCCTCGTCTTCGCCGTCGTCATCATCCTCATCCACTGCTACTACGGCTACACCGCTGCGGGCGGTCCGGCAGGTGTCGGGGTCGCGGTGGGGACGGCTGTGCGCACCTCGATCGTCGCCATCAACGTCGTCGACTTCTTCCTGTCGCTCGCCATCTGGGGCGCGACGACGAGCGTGAGGATCGCCGGATGAGTTCCCGGAGCAGGGACATCGCCGCCGGGCCGCTGACCCAGCACACGCGCTGGCGGCTCGGCCTCAAGGCCTACGGCGTCATCTTCATCGTCGTCGTGACCATCCTCCTCGGCCTGTCCGTCGCGGCGTACCAGAAGCGGTTCACCCCGGTCGTGCTCGTCTCCCTCGAGACCACCCGCCTCGGCAGCCAGCTCCAGGAGCACGCAGACGTCAAGCTCCGCGGGCTCGTGGTCGGCGAGGTCCGGAGCATCGAGGTCACCGCGACCGGCGCCAGACTGGGGTTGGCCCTCCACCCGGAGCACGTTGCGATGATCCCGGCCGACGTCAGCGCTCGGCTGCTGCCCAAGACCCTCTTCGGTGAGCGCTACGTCGACCTCGTCCTTCCCCGGCGACCCGCCGACGCCGGTTCCCCGGCTGGCCGGAGCATCGCCGAGGGCGACGTCATCGGTCAGGACCGGAGCCGGGTCGCCATCGAGCTCGAGACCGTGCTCGACAACCTCGACCCGCTGCTCCGTGCGGTGCAGCCGGCCAAGCTGGCGACGACGCTCGGCTCCCTGTCGAGCACCCTCGAAGGTCGGGGGGACGCCATCGGCGAGCACGTCGAGATCCTCGACGACTACGTCGCACGCCTCAACCGGAAGCTGCCGGCTCTCCAGGAGGACATCGGTCTGCTCGCCGACACCCTCGACCTCTACGACGACCTCAGCCCGGACCTCTTCCGACTCGCGGAGTCGCTCCGCGTCACCAACCGGACCATCGTCGAGAAGGACCAGCAGCTTGCCGGGTTCTTCGTCGGCACCGCTGGTCTGGCCCACACCCTGGAGGGCTTCCTTCGGGACAACGAGGAGCGGATCATCCAGGTCGGTCAGGTCACCCGGCCGACGAGCGAGCTGCTCGCGAGGTACGCCCCGAACTACCCGTGCTTCACCGAGGCCCTCGTCAACTGGATCCCACGCATCGAGGGCGCCTTCGCGAACGAGCGGCTGCACATCACCCTCGAGACCGTGCCCCCTCGCGACCCCTATCACGTGGGAGAGGAGCCGCAATGGCTCGACAAGAAGGGTCCGAACTGCGCTGGCCTCCCGAGTCCTGACGGGTCACAGGCTGACCCGTATCAGCCGCCTCCACCGCGGGACGGGTCCGAACGGGGCAGGGAGCGACCACTGCTCACCGAGCTGTCTGAGCTGTCTGAGCCGTCTGAGCTGTCTGTGATGTCCGCGCTGCCGTCGGGGTTCCAGGGCGGCGTCCGGACGGACAGCGGGGCGTCCGGCACCGCGGAGGAACAGCAGGTGGTCGCGGCACTGCTCGCGCGTGACAGCGACAGCCGCCCCAGCGGCATCCAGACCTTGCTCGCCGGTCCGCTCCTCCGCGGGACGGTGGTGAGCAACCGATGAGGACAACGGGCAGCCTCGTCAAGCTCCTCCTGTTCGCTGTGGTCACCCTCGTGGCGACGAGCATCCTCGCCCTGACCATCGCCAACGTCCAGGTCGGGGCCAAGGCGGTCTACCAGGCGGTCTTCAGTGATGCGACCGGAGTCGCGCCCGGCCAGGACGTGCGAATCGCCGGGGTCCGCGTCGGGGAGATCACTGGTGTGCGCGTGGGCCAGGACCGCGCCTCCGCGGTCGTGGAGTTCCAGGTGCTCAAGACGTCAGTGCTCACCGAGGGGACGGAGGCGACGCTGAAGTACCGCAACCTCGTCGGCCAACGCTATCTCGCGCTGACCCAGGGCCCGGGCGGCGCGCGGCCGCTCCCGGACGGCGGGACGATCCCCCTCTCGAGGACGCACCCCGCACTCGATCTCACGGTGCTCTTCAATGGCTTCAAGCCGCTTTTCGCCGCCCTGTCGCCCCAGGACGTCAACGAGCTGTCCGGCCTCATCGTCCAGACTCTGCAGGGACAAGGCAGCGACATCAACGCCCTGCTGTCCCGGACAGCGTCGTTGACGACGGCCATCGCCGATCGCGACGCCGTCATCGGCCGCACCATCGACAACCTGACCGCCGTCCTCGGGACCGTCGAGGACCACGACGACCAGCTGCTCTCCCTCATCGACCAGCTCCAGCGCTTCACGAGCGGGCTCGCCGAGGACCGCGAGACGATCGGGCGGAGCCTGTCGGGGATCAACGCGTTGTCCGCCGAGACGGCCGACCTGCTCATGACGACGCGCCCGCTCATCAAGGAAGACGTCGGTCAGCTGCGCACCCTCGCCGCGACGCTCAACAAACCTGCGAACGTCCGGGAGTTCGCCTCCTTCATCGAGAGCGCCCCGCAGCGGCTCGAGCAGTTGACGCGGACGGCGACCTACGGCTCCTGGTTCAACTTCTACCTGTGCCAGTTCGACATGACGAACCCGATCCTGCCGGGCGTCAGCCCGACCTACCAGGTGTCCTCAGCGAGGTGCTCGTGAGCCGCAGCTTCGTCCCGTTCCGGGAGCGCAACCCCGTGCCGATCGGAGCCGTCGGGCTCGCCGTCATCGCCGCCCTGCTCTGGGCCTCCTTCAACGCGTCGAGCCTGCCGCTCATCGGTGGGGGCACCTCCTACAGCGCTGCCTTCACCGAGGCCGGAGGGATCAAGCCCGATGACGACGTCCGCATCGCCGGGGTGAAGGTCGGCGAGGTCACGGGCGTCGACCTCGAAGGCGCCCACGTGCGCGTCGACTTCGTCGTCACCGACGATGCCGGCTTCGGGCCCGCCACCCGCGCGTCGATCCGGATGAAGACGATCCTCGGCGAGAAGTACGTCGCGCTCGAGCCGCGGGGCCAGGGCCAGCTCACGGCCGGCTCCCAGATCCCGCTGGCCCGGACGGTCAGCTCCTACGACATCGTCAATGCCTTCCAGGACCTGACGACGACGACGGAGCACGTCGACACCGATGCGCTTGCCGAGGCCCTGACGGTGCTGGCGACGGAGTTCGAGGACAGCCCGAAGCACGTCAGGGGGACCTTGGACGGCCTCTCCCGGCTGTCCCGGACGATCGCGAGCCGAGACGAGCAGCTGGGGGAGCTCCTCTCCCGCGCGAACGGCGTGACCGGCCTCGTCGCCACCCGGACCGGGCAGCTCGAGACCCTCATCGAGGACGCGGACCTGCTCATGGTGGAGCTCGCGAGGCGACGTGACGACATCCGGGCCCTCTTCACGAACACCTCCGCCCTGGCACGGCAGCTCACCGGTCTTGTGCGGGACAACCGTGAGCAGCTCGGTCCGGCCCTGAAGGAGCTCGAAGCCACACTCGCGTTGCTGAAGAAGCATGACGCCGCTCTCCAGCGGACCATCGCGCTCATGGCCCCGTTCACCCGGGTCTACGCGAACACGCTCGGGACCGGCCGGTGGTTCGACACGTGGGTGTCGAACCTCGTCGTCCCCGTGGGTGCCCCGGGGCTCGCCCTGCCGGGGACCGACCTCCCGGATCTCCACCTGCCCGACCTGGCCGACCTGGCGGAACAGCAGCAGGCGCCGCCGGGCGGCGCGAACCCGAGCGGAGGGAGCCGCTGATGGCCGGACGACAGCGTGTGCACGGTGCGGCAGCCCGGATCCTGGCTGGCCTGGTCCTCGTCGGTCTCGTCGCCGCAGCGGCCGCCTTCTGGCCGCGGACCTCACAGCTCACCTACAGCGCGGACTTCGTCCGGGCGGTCGGGCTCTATCCCGGGTCCGACGTGCGGATCCTCGGGGTGAAGGTGGGGCAGGTCGACACCGTCGAGCCGCATGGCCGGCACGTGCGCGTCACCTTCTCCGTCGACGACCGCCACCGCGTGCCAGAGGATGCGCAGGCGGCCATCGTCGCCCCTTCACTCGTGTCGGACCGCTACGTCCAGCTGCTGCCCGTGTGGACGCGCGGCCCGGTCATGGCCGATGGCGGCCGGATCCCACTGGAACGGACGGCGGTTCCCGTCGAGCTCGATCGCGTGTCGCAGAGTCTCGACGACCTCATGGTGGCCCTCGGTCCAGACGGGGCCAACCAGGACGGTGCGCTCAGCGCACTGCTGGAGACGTCCGCGGCCAACCTCGAGGGCAACGGCGCGCGACTCGGGCAGACGGTCAAGGACCTGTCATGGGCGGTCACGACCCTGTCGGAGCACCGCGGGGACCTCTTCGGGACGGTTCGTCACCTGCAGACGTTCACGACCATGCTCGCGGACAACAACGCCGCCGTCCGCCGGCTCAACTCGGACCTGGCCACGGTCTCCCTGCAGCTGCGGGAGGAGCGCGCCAACCTCCGTGGCGCCCTGGAGAATCTCGGCGTGGCCTTGGACGAGGTGTCCACCTTCGTCACGGACAACCGGAGCCTCGTCAAGTCTGACGTCGAAGGCCTCGTCTCGGTGACCTCGTCACTCGTCGCGCAGCGCGAGGCGCTCGCGGAGGCGCTGGAGAACGCGCCGGTCGCGCTGAGCAATCTCTCCAACGCCTACCACCCCGAGACCGGCACGCTCGACACACGCAACAACACCAAGGGCCTCGACGACCCCCTGCTGCTGGTCTGCTCGATCCTCACCGGACCGACGAACACCGGGAACTCCGGCATCTGCGACGCCCTCGAGGCGGCCCTCGTCCCGCGCCTGCCGGAGCTCGCCTCGGTGCCGTCGGGCACGACCCTGCGGGGCGAGCCGCAGCCGGGAGGGCTCGTCGACGTGCGCGGCGCCGACCCGACCCTCGGCGGACTGCTCGGAGGTGAACGGTGATGCGGCAGGGCCGGCCAGCAGCGGCCATCGCCGTCGCCGTCGCCACCATGCTCTCGGGATGCAGCGCCTACGACCTGCCCCTGCCGGGGGGAGCCGGTGCCGGCCCGGATTCCTTCGCGGTGACCGTGGAGTTCGCCGACGTGCTCGACCTCGTGCCGCAGTCCTCGGTCAAGGTCAACCAGGTCACGGTGGGCTCGGTCGAGGCCATCGAGGTCGCCGGGTGGACGGCCGTCGTCACGCTGCGCCTGCCACGCAGTCTCGAGCTGCCGGACAACGCAGTGGCCGAACTGCGGCAGACCTCCCTGCTCGGCGAGAAGTACGTGTCCCTGGCTGCCCCGGCCGAGGCTCCGCGGGGACGACTGGGCGAAGGGGACCGGATCCCCCTCCACCGCTCCGCCCGCCACCCTGAGGTGGAAGAGGTCCTCGGGGCGATGTCCTTGCTGCTCAATGGCGGTGGCGTCGCCCAGCTCAAGACGATCGAGTCCGAGCTCAGCAACGCTCTGCGGGGCCGCAGCGACGTCGTCGCTGACCTCATCGACGACCTCGGGGCCTTCATCGGTGGGCTCGACGACCAGAAGGGCGACATCGTGCAGGCGATCGACAGCCTGGACCGGCTCTCGGCGACCATGGCGGCGAACCAGGACACCATCGCCGCCGCGCTCGACGAGCTGCCCCGAGGCCTCGCGATCCTCGCCGACCAGCGGCAACAGCTCACGGCCATGCTCAGCGCGCTCGCCGATCTCGGCGAGGTCGGAACGCGCGTCATCGAGGGATCCCGGGCGGACCTCGAGGCCAACCTGCGGGCGCTCGCCCCCATCCTCACCAACCTCAACGAGGCCGGAGACAACCTGCCCAAGTCCTACCAGCTGCTCCTGACCTATCCCTTCCCGAGCACCTCGGCCGCTGCGATCAAGGGCGACTACACCAACCTGTGGATCACCCTCGACACGGACCTCCAGGCGCTGGCCGAGACCGTGGGCGTCGCCCGACTGCCCGACTCGCTGCACTCCGCATCGCCGCCCGCCGACTCGGCGGCGCGGACGGAGTCGGTGGAGTCTCCAGCGGTGCCGGGGCCGAGCGGATCCGGCGGTTCGTGGACGTCCCTGTTCGAGCTGGGAGGACTCCGATGATCACCCGTGCCGTGCGGCTCAGGCTCGCTGCCTTCCTCCTCCTGTCGCTGGGCCTCGTCTCCGTCCTCTCGGCGGACTACGTGGGACTCACGGACCGGCTCCTCGGCGGCAGCTACGTCGTCTCCGCCGACCTCGCCGAGTCGGGTGGGATCTTCGTCGGCGCGGAGGTGACGTACCGCGGCGTGACCGTCGGAACCGTCGAGCAGATCCGACTGGCGAAGGACGGAGTTCTCGTGGACGCGCGTCTCGACCGGGGCGTCGAGGTGCCGAAGGACACCCGCGCCGTGGTCGAGAACCGCTCGGCCGTCGGCGAGCAGTACCTCGACCTCCAACCCCGCACCGACCGGGGCACCCCGCTCAGGGCGGGTGACGTGATCCCGCGGCGGGACACCGCGACCCCACTGCGGATCGACCGTCTCCTCAGTCACGTCAACGCGACGGTGTCGTCCGTGCCCAGGTCTGAGCTGGTCACGACCGTCGACGAGCTCGCCGCCGCCTTCCGTGATGGTGGTCGCGATCTCCAGCTGCTTCTCGACTCGGGCAACCGCCTCACCCGGGCGGCCAGCGAGGCCCTGCCGGAGACGACCGCACTGATCGACGACGCGCGCATCGCGCTCGGCACCCAGGTCGCGAGCGCGCACGACCTCCGCACGACCATGCAGGGCCTCGCCGACGTTGCCGACGCCCTCCGCCTCGCGGACCCCGACCTGCGAGTCGTCCTCGACCGCGGGGCGCTTGCGGTGGGTGAGCTCGACGCCCTCATCACGGAGAACAAGCAGGACCTCGCGGCCCTCATCGCCAACCTCATCACCATCGGCAACGTCACCACGGCCCGGCTCGACGGCATCGAGCAGCTCCTCGTGACCTACCCCTACGTCGTGGAGGGGGGCTTCACCGTGGTGCCCGGCGACGGCACCGCCCACTTCGGGCTCGTCCTCAACGTCGACGAACCCCCAGCCTGCGACGTCGGCTACGAGGGCACGAAGAAGGTCGAGCCTCACCGGACCGACGGGCTGCCCCCCACCAACCTCGAGGCCCACTGCGCCGCCGCACGGGGCTCCGGCGCCAACGTCCGGGGGGCGCAGAACGCACCCCGCCCCCGGAGGGGTGGCGGGCAGGGCTACCCGATGGCCCAGGAGTCGACGCCCGTGACATCGGCGGGGTCGGGCGTGACCTTCGCCGACCGCGCCTCGTTGTCCGTGCAGACCCCGGTCGTCCCGGCCGGCGTCTCGGGGCCGCGGAGCTGGCTCTGGATGATGCAGGAGGCCGTGCGGTGACGCGCGGGACGGAAGGGAGCCTCTCATGACGACCACCACTGCGGCGGATGCACGGCCGAGCACCCCGAGCACCCCGAGCGCTCAGGGGGCTCGGGTCGCTCAGGTCGCCCCGAGCGCTCAGGGCGAGCCCCCGCCCCTCGAGCAGCCCCGTGCGGGTCTGAGGGGAGCCCGCACGGGGCGCCCCCGGGCCCTCTGGCTCCTGGCGGCAGTCCTGGCTGCCACGGCGATCGCCGTGGCCGCCACCCTCGGTCGAAGCGCGTGGGAGGACCACCGCGACGCCGCCACCCGGGCGGAGGCCCTCGCCGCCGGCCGACAGCTGGCCGTGAACTTCGTGACCCTCGATGCGAAGACCTTCGACGTCGACACTGCCCGCGTCGTGGCCGGCGCGACGGGGGAGTTCAAGAAGCAGTACGAGAGCACGCTCGCCCAGCTCAAACCGGTCGTCGAGGCCAACCGGAGCGTGTCGACCGTCGAGCGCGCCGAGGCGGCGTTCGTCAGCGGCGACGACGACTCCGCCCAGGTGATCGTCGGCATCGTCGCCCCGACCACCAACACCGCCACGCCCAAGCCGGAGAAGAAGACGTACCGACTGCGCCTCGGCCTCGAGAAGACCGGTGACACCTGGAAGGTGAGCTCCCTTGACTTCGTCGGCTGACCTGCGCAGACACCAGGCCGACGGCCGGGATGCGAGACCGCGACGTCGGCGCGTCGCGGGCTCGAGGCGAGCGCCCGAGCGACCGGTGCGAGCCGGCGAGAGCGCGCCAGAGGTCCGCGACCCCGCCGCGACCGAGGCGGCCGACCACCCGAGGGCCGGCGGACCCGGGAAGCGAGCCCAGCGGCATACCCTCACCTCCCGCGGGGCGGCAGCCATCACGGCGACCCTGGCGCTGGCGTTGCTCACGACCGTCCTCGCCTACTCCCTCCGGTCGGCCCTCACGGAGGCCGACCGCACTGCGGCCGTCGGGTCGGCCCGGACGACCCTGGAGACGGTGCTCAGCTATGCCAGCACCGATTTCGACACGCACGTCGCCGAGGTGCTGCCCCTGCTCACGAACCCCTTCAAGGACGAGTTCGGGCAGGTCGCTCGGACCGACATCGGGCCGCTCGCCGTCGAGAACGACGCCACCGTGCTGGCGAAGGTCCACGAGGCCGGGGTGATGGACGCGACGGGCGACGGGGGGGCCGGAAGCGTCGTGCGCGTCATGGCCTTCGTCAACCAGGCGACGACCTCGACGGCGCAGCAGACTCCGGCCATCGACCAGAACCGGGTCATCGCCACGATGACCAAGGTGGGCGACCGCTGGCTCCTCAGCGGCCTCGAGGCCTACTGACCCCACCGCATCCGCAACACGCCCGGCACCTGACAACCCATGACGGAAATATCAGTGGCCAGTTGCCAACCACCGGGCGTGTTGCCCGGGGGCGCAGGGCCGCCAAGGCCCGTGAGCTCCCGTGCGTCATACTGCGTGGCGTGAAGCTGATCGAGGCCAACGACGTCCCTGAGTCCCTCGCCCGCGTTGACGAGCCGGCGACCCCGCCCGTCCGCGTCGGGCTCGTCCAGCACGCGTGGGTCGACGACCCCACCTCGCTCGTGGAGACGCTCCGCGACGGGATCCGGACTGCCGCCGAAGCCGGAGCCAAGGTCGTCTTCCTCCCCGAGCTGACGCTGTCTCGCTACCCGGCCGACACTCTGCCGGAGGGCACACCGAGCGATCGCGCAGAGGACCTCGAGACGGGGCCGACGGTGCGCTTCGCCCGTGAGGCAGCCCGCGACTTCGGCGTCCACGTGCACGCGTCCCTCTACGAGCACGCCGACCACGGAGACGGCCTCGGTTTCAACACGGCCGTGCTGGTCGCGCCGTCCGGGGACGTCGTCGCGCGCACCCGCAAGACCCACATCCCCGTGACCGCCGGCTACTACGAGGACAAGTACTTCCGGCCGGGCCCCGCGGATCAGGCGTATCCCGTCGTCACGCTCGAGGACCCGCCCCTCCGTCTGGGTCTGCCGACGTGCTGGGACGAGTGGTTCCCCGAGGTGGCCCGCCTCTACTCGCTCGCCGGCGCACAGGTGCTGTGCTACCCGACGGCCATCGGCTCGGAGCCCGACCACCCCGACTTCGACACCCAGCCGCTCTGGCAGCAGGTCATCGTCGGCAACGGCATCGCCAACGGCCTCTTCATGGTCGTCCCCAACCGCTACGGCACCGAAGGACTGATCACCTTCTACGGCTCGTCGTTCATCTCCGACCCCTACGGCCGGGTCCTCGTGCAGGCGCCGCGCGACGAGTCGGCGGTCCTCGTCGCCGACCTCGACCTGGCCCAGCGGGACGACTGGCTCGACCTCTTCCCCTTCCTCGCGACGCGGCGGCCCGACTCCTACGGCGCACTCGTCGAGCCGGTCCGTGCCGAGCACCAGCGCGACGCCGGCTGAGGTGGCGACGTGACCGACTGGAGGATGCCGTCGGAGACCGCGCGCCACGAGTGCACGTGGATGGCGTGGCCGAGCCAGGGCTACACGCTCGGTGACACGCCCGACGAGGTGGAGCAGGCGCGGCGGACCTGGGCGGCGGTGGCCAACGCCGTCATCGACTTCGAGCCGGTGCGGATGGTCGTGGTCCCCGACGACGTCGCCGTCGCAGAGCGCTACCTGCACCCGGACGTGGAGCTGGTCCCGGCCGCGCTCGACGACGCGTGGATGCGCGACATCGGCCCGACGTTCGTCATCGGTGACGACGGGCGCCTGGGAGCCGTCGACTGGGTCTTCAACGGCTGGGGCGCCCAGTCCTGGGCGACGTGGGAGCACGACGCGCGGATCGGCGGTTTCGTCGCCGGGCACACGCCTGCCGAGCTCATCCCGTCGGACCTCGTCAACGAGGGCGGCGGGATCCACGTCGACGGCCTCGGCACCGTGCTGCTCACCGAGACGGTGCAGCTCGACCCCGGCCGCAACCCGACCCTGACCAGGGCAGACGTCGAGGCCGAGCTCGCCCGGACGATCGGGGCGACCCACGCGATCTGGTTGCCACGTGGCCTGACCCGCGACTACGACGAGTTCGGCACGCGCGGGCACGTCGACATCGTCGCGACCATCCCCTCGCCGGGAGTGGTGCTCCTGCACGAGCAGGAGGACCCGTCACACCCGGACCACGTGGTCTCCCGCGAGCTGCGCGACGTGCTGTCCGAGGCACGGGATGCCCGGGGCCAGCGGTTCGAGGTGGTCGGGGTGCCCGCTCCTCGGACGCTCGCGGACGCCGAGGGTCCGGTCGACTGGTCCTACATCAACCACCTCGTCGTCAACGACGCCGTCATCGCCTGCACCTACGACGACCCGCAGGACGGGCGGGCCCTCGGCATCCTCGCCGATGCCTACCCCGGCCGGGAGGTCGTCGGGGTCGATGCCCGACCGCTCTTCGACCGCGGGGGCGGCATCCACTGCATCACGCAGCAGCAGCCTGCAGTCTGACCGCGCCTCGACGCGGTCGTGGGCGGGAGGGCCGGGGGAGTGCGGTCCCGCCGACCGAGCCCAGCGGCATACGGGCCGGTTTGGGCGGTCCACGACGCGCCCACAGTCGGGAAGGGCTTGACGTGGCGACGGGAGGGGTCCATATTCGTCGCGTTCCTTCGTGGGGCTCCCGGTCCGGGAGACGTCGAGGTCCCTGACCTCCGCCTCTTGACCCGGCTGGACACTCCTGCCCTTTGTGGGTAGGCTAGGCCTTTGCGCTGCCCATGCCCTCGCAACACGCCTCCCAGTCGCGTCCCTCGCCGTGCCGCCCGCACGGACCACGCCCCGGGTTCCGTGTGCCGGGCCATGCGTTGCGCTGATGACGAAGACGATAAGGCCCGTGGAAGGACCCTCCTTGGCTGCCGCGCGTACTGCGACGAACATGTCCACCGCACAGACTCCCTCCGGGCGTCTGTCCTTCGCGAAGATTCGCGAACCCCTCGAGGTCCCCGACCTCCTCGCCCTTCAGACGGAGAGCTTCGACTGGCTCCTCGGCAACGAGCGCTGGCAGGCCCGAGTGGCCGCGGCGAAGGCCGAGGGTCGCACCGACGTCCCCGACAATTCCGGCCTCGAGGAGATCTTCGAGGAGATCTCCCCGATCGAGGACTTCAGCGGCTCGATGTCGCTGTCGTTCCGCGACCACCGCTTCGAGGAGACGCGCAAGACGATCGAGGCGTGCAAGGAGCGCGACCAGACCTACGACGCGCCGCTCTTCGTGACCGCCGAGTTCATGAACGCCCAGACGGGCGAGATCAAGAGCCAGACGGTCTTCATGGGCGACTTCCCGCTCATGACCGAGCGCGGCACGTTCATCATCAACGGCACCGAGCGCGTCGTCGTCTCGCAGCTCGTCCGCAGCCCGGGCGTCTACTTCGAGCGCACGCCCGACAAGACGTCCGACAAGGACATCTACACGTCCAAGATCATCCCGAGCCGTGGCGCCTGGCTCGAGTTCGAGATCGACAAGCGCGACATGGTCGGTGTGCGCGTCGACCGCAAGCGCAAGCAGTCCGTCACGGTCCTGCTCAAGGCCCTCGGCTGGACCGAGGCCCAGATCCTCGAGGAGTTCGGCGACTTCGAGTCGATGCGCCTGACCCTCGAGAAGGACCACACGCAGGGCCAGGACGACGCGCTGCTCGACATCTACCGCAAGCTGCGCCCGGGTGAGCCGCCGACGAAGGAGGCCGCCCAGACCCTCCTCGACAACCTCTACTTCAACCCGAAGCGCTACGACCTCGCCAAGGTCGGCCGCTACAAGATCAACAAGAAGCTCGGACTCGACAGCCCGATCAACGACTCGACCCTCGCGATCGACGACATCGTCGCGACGATCCGGTTCCTCGTGACCCTCCACGACGGCCGGGACTCGATGAAGGGCGTCAAGGGCGGCGAGGAGATCGACGTCCGCGTCGAGGTCGACGACATCGACCACTTCGGCAACCGTCGCCTCCGGTCCGTGGGCGAGCTCATCCAGAACCAGGTCCGCACCGGCCTGTCGCGGATGGAGCGCGTCGTCCGCGAGCGCATGACGACCCAGGACGTCGAGGCGATCACGCCGCAGACCCTGATCAACATCCGCCCCGTCGTGGCGTCGATCAAGGAGTTCTTCGGCACCTCGCAGCTCTCGCAGTTCATGGACCAGAACAACCCGCTCGCGGGTCTGACGCACAAGCGTCGCCTGTCCGCGCTCGGCCCGGGTGGTATCTCCCGGGACCGCGCCCAGATGGAGGTTCGCGACGTCCACCACTCGCACTACGGCCGCATGTGCCCGATCGAGACGCCTGAAGGCCCGAACATCGGCCTCATCGGGTCGCTCGCGAGCTACGGGCGGATCAACGCGTTCGGCTTCATCGAGACGCCCTACCGCAAGGTGACCAAGGGCGTCGTCACCGACGAGGTGCACTACCTCTCGGCGGACGAGGAGGACAAGTTCGTCGTCGCCCAGGCCAACGCGGCGGTCGACGACAAGGGCCGCTTCAGCGAGGAGCGGGTGCTCGTCCGGACCAAGGGCGGCGAGGTCGAGCTCGTCCCGGCCGACGACGTCGACTACATGGACGTCTCCCCGCGCCAGATGGTGTCGGCTGCGACCGCCATGATCCCGTTCCTCGAGCACGACGACGCCAACCGGGCCCTCATGGGTGCCAACATGCAGCGCCAGGCGGTGCCGCTCGTCAAGAGCGAGGCCCCGCTCGTCGGCACCGGCATGGAGTTCCGCGCCGCGCTCGACTCGGGTGACGTCGTCCGCGCCGACAAGGCCGGCGTCGTCCAGGAGGTCTCCGCCGACCTCGTCACCGTCGCCAACGACGACGGCACCTACCAGACGTACCGCATCGCGAAGTTCGCCCGCTCCAACCAGGGGACGAGCTACAACCAGGTCGTCCAGGTCGACGAGGGACAGCGCCTCGAGGCCGGGGACGTCATCGCGGACGGTCCCGCCACCGACGGCGGCGAGATGGCGCTCGGGCGCAACCTGCTCGTCGCGTTCATGTCGTGGGAGGGGCACAACTACGAGGACGCGATCATCCTCAGCCAGCGTCTCGTCCAGGACGACGTCCTCTCCTCGATCCACATCGAGGAGCACGAGGTCGACGCCCGCGACACGAAGCTCGGCCCGGAGGAGATCACCCGGGACATCCCGAACGTCTCCGAGGACGTCCTCGCCGACCTCGACGAGCGCGGCATCATCCGCGTCGGCGCCGAGGTCCGTGACGGCGACCTGCTCGTCGGCAAGGTCACGCCCAAGGGTGAGACGGAGCTGACCCCGGAGGAGCGCCTGCTTCGGGCGATCTTTGGCGAGAAGGCGCGCGAGGTCCGGGACACGTCCCTCAAGGTCCCCCACGGCGAGACCGGCACCGTCATCGGCGTCAAGGAGTTCCGCGCCGACATGGGTGACGACCTGCCGCCGGGTGTCAACCAGCTCGTCCGCGTCTACGTCGCCAACAAGCGCAAGATCACCGACGGTGACAAGCTCGCCGGCCGGCACGGCAACAAGGGCGTCATCAGCAAGATCCTGCCCGTCGAGGACATGCCGTTCCTCGAGGACGGCACGCCGGTCGACGTCATCCTCAACCCGCACGGGGTGCCGCGACGGATGAACCTCGGCCAGATCCTCGAGCTGCACCTCGGCTGGGCCGCGAACCGCGGCTGGAAGGTCGAGGGCAAGCCGGCCTGGGCGAAGGAGATCCCGGCAGACGCATACGACGCGCCGGCCGGCTCCCGGGTGGCGACGCCGGTCTTCGACGGCGCGTCGGAGCAGGTCGTCACCGGCCTGCTCGACTCGACGACGCCGACGCGCGACGGGGTGCGCCTCGTCGACGGCACGGGCAAGGCTCGGCTCTTCGACGGCCGCTCTGGCGAGCCGTTCCCCGAGCCGGTCGCGGTGGGCTACATGTACATCCTCAAGCTGCACCACCTCGTCGACGACAAGATCCACGCGCGCTCGACGGGTCCCTACTCGATGATCACCCAGCAGCCGCTCGGCGGTAAGGCCCAGTTCGGTGGCCAGCGCTTCGGTGAGATGGAGGTCTGGGCGCTCGAGGCGTACGGCGCGGCCTACACGCTGCAGGAGCTGCTCACGATCAAGTCCGACGACGTCCCCGGCCGAGTCAAGGTCTACGAGGCGATCGTCAAGGGCGAGAACATCCCCGACTCGGGCATCCCGGAGTCGTTCAAGGTCCTCCTCAAGGAGATGCAGTCCCTGTGTCTCAACGTCGAGGTCCTCAACTCCGAGGGCACCACGATCGAGATGAAGGAGTCCGACGAGGAGGTCTTCCGCGCGGCGGAGGAGCTCGGCATCGACCTGAGCCGGCGCGAGCCGTCCAGCGTCGAAGAGGTGTAAACGATCTGGGACGGGCCCGCGCGAAGCGCGCCGGGAGACCGCGAGCGAAGCGAGCTTGGTCTGCCGGAACGAACGACGCGCCGGGCGGAGCCCGTCCCGGCCTGAACGTCAGCCACCAACAGACACAACCTTTCACGGCATACGACAGTTAGGAAGCACGCAGTGCTGGACGTCAACTTCTTCGACGAGCTGCGCATCGGCCTCGCCACTGCAGACTCCATCCGCCAGTGGAGCCACGGCGAGGTCAAGAAGCCGGAGACCATCAACTACCGCACCCTCAAGCCGGAGAAGGAGGGCCTGTTCTGCGAGCGCATCTTCGGCCCCACCCGGGACTGGGAGTGCAACTGCGGCAAGTACAAGCGCGTCCGCTTCAAGGGCATCATCTGTGAGCGCTGTGGCGTCGAGGTCACCCGCGCCAAGGTGCGTCGCGAGCGGATGGGCCACATCGAGCTCGCCGCCCCCGTCACGCACATCTGGTACTTCAAGGGCGTCCCGTCACGCCTCGGGTACCTCCTCGACCTCGCCCCGAAGGACCTCGAGAAGGTCATCTACTTCGCGGCCTACATGATCACGCACGTCGACGAGGAGCAGCGCCACCAGGACCTGCCCTCGCTCGAGGCGCAGATCCAGGTCGAGAAGAAGGAGATCGAGAACCGTCGCGACGCCGACGTCGAGGCCCGGGCGCAGAAGCTCGAGCAGGACATCGCCGCGCTCGAGGCCGAGGGCGCCAAGGCCGACGCCAAGCGCAAGATCCGCGACTCCGCCGAGCGCGAGATGAACGCGATCCGGCGCCGGGCCGACCAGCAGGTCGAGCGCCTCGAGCAGGTCTGGGACCGGTTCAAGAACCTCAAGGTCCAGGACCTCGAGGGTGACGAGATCCTCTACCGCGAGATGCGCGACCGCTTCGGCCTCTACTTCGAGGGCGGCATGGGCGCCGCGGCGATCCAGAAGCGCCTCGAGTCGTTTGACCTCGACGCCGAGGCTGCGTCCCTGCAGGAGATCATCGCGACCGGCAAGGGCCAGAAGAAGACCCGCGCCATCAAGCGACTCAAGGTCGTCAATGCGTTCCAGATGACGACGAACCACCCGACGGGCATGGTCCTCGACGCGATCCCGGTCATCCCGCCGGACCTGCGTCCGATGGTCCAGCTCGACGGTGGCCGGTTCGCGACGTCGGACCTCAACGACCTCTACCGTCGCGTCATCAACCGCAACAACCGCCTGAAGCGACTGCTCGACCTCGGCGCGCCCGAGATCATCGTCAACAACGAGAAGCGGATGCTGCAGGAGGCCGTCGACGCGCTGTTCGACAACGGCCGCCGCGGCCGGCCGGTCACCGGCCCGGGCAACCGCCCGCTGAAGTCGCTGTCCGACATGCTCAAGGGCAAGCAGGGCCGCTTCCGCCAGAACCTGCTCGGCAAGCGCGTCGACTACTCGGGCCGTTCGGTCATCGTCGTCGGCCCGCAGCTGAAGCTGCACCAGTGCGGTCTGCCCAAGCAGATGGCCCTCGAGCTGTTCAAGCCGTTCGTGATGAAGCGCCTCGTCGACCTCGACCACGCGCAGAACATCAAGTCGGCCAAGCGCATGGTCGAGCGGGCCCGCCCGGTCGTGTGGGACGTCCTCGAAGAGGTCATCACCGAGCACCCCGTGCTGCTCAACCGGGCGCCGACGCTGCACCGCCTCGGCATCCAGGCCTTCGAGCCGCAGCTCGTCGAGGGCAAGGCCATCCAGATCCACCCGCTCGTCTGCTCGGCCTTCAACGCCGACTTCGACGGTGACCAGATGGCCGTGCACGTGCCGTTGTCGGCAGAGGCGCAGGCCGAGGCCCGCATCCTCATGCTGTCGAGCAACAACATCCTCAAGCCGGCCGACGGCCGTCCCGTGACGATGCCGACGCAGGACATGATCACCGGCATCTTCCACCTCACCGAGCTCGTCGAGGGTGGCGGGCTGGGTGCCGGGCGCGCGTTCTCGTCCCCGTCGGAGGCGCGCATGGCCTTCGACCGTGGCGAGATCGAGCTCGGTTCGTCGATCAAGATCCGCTTGACGGACGTCGTGCCTCCCGCCGGCTTCGAGCTGCCGGAGGGTGTCGAGCCCGGGGGGGACGGCCTGGTCCCGTCGATCATCGTCGAGACCAGCCTCGGCCGGGCGCTCTTCAACGACGCGCTGCCGGTGGACTACCCGTTCATCAACAAGCCGATCGACCGCAAGGCGCTGTCGGCCATCGTCAACGACCTCGCGGAGCGCTACTCGAAGGTCCAGGTCGCCGCGTCCCTCGATGCCCTCAAGGAGGCCGGCTTCTACTGGGCCACCCGCTCGGGCAGCACCGTCGCGATCGCCGACGTCACGACGCCTGGCAACAAGACGGAGATCCTCGAGGGCTACGAGGCCAAGGCCGCGAAGGTGCAGACGCAGTACGAGCGCGGTCTGATCACCGACGACGAGCGCCGCCAGGAGCTCGTCGAGATCTGGACGCAGGCCTCGAACCAGGTCGCCAAGGAGATGGAGACCAACTTCCCGCGCACCAACCCGATCTACCGGATGGTGTCCTCGGGTGCGGGTGGTAACTGGTTCCAGATCCGCCAGATCGCGGGCATGCGCGGCCTCATGGCCAACCCGAAGGGTGAGATCATCCCGCGGCCGATCAAGGCGAACTTCCGTGAGGGCCTCACTGTGCTCGAGTTCTTCATCTCGACCCACGGTGCCCGCAAGGGTCTGGCCGACACCGCTCTGCGGACGGCCGACTCCGGCTACCTCACGCGTCGTCTCGTCGACGTGTCGCAGGACGTCATCATCCGCGAGGACGACTGCGGCACCGACCGCGGCCTGACCCTGCCGATCGCCCAGGTCAACGAGACCACGGGCACGCGCAGCCTCTCGGAGGTCGTCGAGGCGTCGGTCTACGCCCGCACGCTCGCCGAGGACGTCACCGACGCCGACGGCACCGTGCTCGCCGAGGCGGGCATCGACCTCGGGGACGTCGTCATCAGTGCCCTCTACGCCGCTGGCATCGACCAGGTCAAGGTCCGCTCGGTCCTCACCTGCGACAGCAAGGTCGGCACGTGTGCCAAGTGCTACGGCCGGTCGCTGGCCACCGGCAAGCTCGTCGACATCGGCGAGGCGGTCGGCATCATCGCCGCCCAGTCGATCGGTGAGCCGGGCACGCAGCTGACGATGCG
>NZ_JAJJPG010000013.1:39462-45559 GCF_032907665.1 Intrasporangium sp. | reverse complement strand
CAGCGGCGTGGCACACGGGCACGCGAACCCAGCCCAGCGGCATACGGCCTGAGCATCACGCGGAGTCGCGCACCACCAAGTGGGTCTCCAGCAGCGACACCCTCTGCGGTTTCTCACCGGCGAGGAGGCGGAGCAGGGTGTCGGCCATGACGATGCCCATCTGCCTCGTCGGCTGCGCGACCGTGGTCAGCTGGAGCGGCCCCCGCGTGGCAAAGCGACTGTCGTCATAGCCGACGACCGCGACGTCCTGCGGCACGGCCCTGCCGCGCGCTGCCAGGGTCGTGAGGGCACCGCTCGCCATGAGGTCGCTGGCGACGAAGATCGCGTCGAGGTCCGGGTACCTGTCGAGCAGCTCTGCCGCCGCCCGGGCACCACCCTCCTGGGTGAAGTCGGCGTGGGCGACGCGCTCGTCGGAGAGCCCGGCGTCGCGCAGCGCCTGGCGCCAGCCGTCCTCGCGGTCGAGGGCTGCGGGCATGTCCTGCGGGCCGGTGATCGTGCCGATGGCCCGCCGGCCGGAGTCGATGAGGTGACGGGTGCCCTGCATCGCACCGAGCCGGTTGTCCACGTCGACGTAGTAGTCCGTGGGGCGTCCCGGTGCACCTTCCGCCCGCATCGGCCGCCCGCCGAAGACGACGGGCAGGGACTCGCCGATCGAGGCGAGGAAGTGGTCGCCCGAGTGGTGCGAGACGACGAGGGCACCGTCGACGTTCCCCCCGAGGAGGTAGCGCCGGGTCTTCTCGGACGGGGAGCTGGGGTGCGTCAGCTGCAGGTTGAGGACGTAGTCGCTGTCGTCGAGGCGGTCGCTGATGCCCTGGACGATGTCGGCGAAGTAGGGGTCCCCGAAGAACCGGTGGGCGTCCTCCGGCACGACGAGGGCGATCGACATCGTCGCTCGGGCCACGAGCGAGCGTGCCGCGCGGTTCGGGACGTACTTGAGCTGGCTGATCGCGGCCTCGACGGTGGCGCGGACCTCTGGGCTGACCTTGGGTGACGCGTTGATCACCCGCGAGACGGTGGCCCGGGACACGCCGGCGAGCCGGGCGACCTCCTCGAGGGTCGGCCGGCCTGGCAGGGCTACGGATCCGTCACTCATGCGTCGCTGCCTCCCGAGCTGCTGTCCTCATCGTCCTCGTCCGAGGGTCCCGCCGCCACCGAGGCCTGCAGGCGGGCGTCCCCGGTGTCGACCGCGCCGACGGGCAGCTGCCTCGTCCTGCTGATCCGGGCGTAGTCGAGTGCGCTGGCCTTGGGGGTCCGCACCTGGGTGTCGTAGTCGACGCGGACGATACCGAATCGCTTCGCGTAACCCCATGCCCACTCGAAGTTGTCGAGGAACGACCAGTAGAAGTATCCCTGCACGGGCACCCCGGCGTCGATGGCGTCGAGGACCGACGCGAGGTGGGACCGCACGTAGCCGACCCGGTCGCGGTCGTCGACGAACCCGGTGTCGTCGGGTTCGTCGTCGAAGGCCGCGCCGTTCTCCGTGACGTGCAGTACCGTGCCGGCCGGACCGGCGTACTCGTCGTGCAGCCGCACGAGCAGCCGGGTCAGACCTTCCGGCTGCACCTCCCAGTCCATCGCCGTGACCGGCAGCCCCCGGGGGTGCCAGTGGACGCCGTCCGCGGCGGGGAAGGGTGACAGCGTGGGGCGCTCCGTCGCGGGCGTGGCGTTGAGGACGGTCGGCGGCGCCACGTGGCTCACTGCTCCACCGTTGTAGTAGTTGACGCCGAGCACGTCGATCGGGGCGGCGATCGTCGCGAGGTCACCATCTTTCACGTGACGGTCCAGTCCCAGCGCCCGGACGTCCTCGAGCACGTCGGCCGGGTACTCGCCCCGGAAGACCGGGTCGAGGAAGATGCGGTTCATCTGACCGTCGATTCGCCGGGCGGCTTCGACGTCACGCGGATCGGTCGGGTTCACCGGGTCGGCCACGGTGAAGTTGAGCGTGAGCCCGAGCCGGAGCGACGGGTCGCGGTCTCGCAGGGCTGTCACGACCTTGCCGTGGCCGAGCATGAGGTGGTGCGCGGCCGCGAGCCCGTCGCTGGGGGACTGCCGGCCGGGTGCGTGCTCGCCGCTCGTGTAGCCGACGAACGCCGAGCACCACGGCTCGTTGAGGGTCGTCCACGTCGCGACCCGGTCCCCGAGCCGGTCGTGGACGGCGAGCGCGTAGTCGACGAACCGGTCGGCCGTCTCCCGCACGGGCCAGCCCCCGCGGTCCTCGAGCACCTGGGGGAGGTCCCAGTGGTAGAGGGTCAGCCACGGGGTGATACCCGCCCCGATGAGCTGGTCGACGAGCCGCTCGTAGAAGTCGAGTCCGGCAGCATTGACGCTGCGCCCGTCCGGGCAGATTCGGGACCACGAGGTGGAGAAGCGATATGACTGCACGCCAAGGCGCTTCATGAGGGCCACGTCGTCGGCGTAGCGGTGGTAGTGGTCGCAGGCAACGTCGCCGGTGTCTCCGCCGACGACGGCGCCGGGCGTGTGGGAGAAGGTGTCCCAGATCGAGTCGGCGCGGCCGTCCTCGTGACGGGCGCCCTCGATCTGGTAGGCGGCCGTGGCGACTCCGAGCACGAAGTCGTCCGGCACGCGGCGACTTCTGGCGAGCGAGTCCCCCTCTCCCGCGAGCGGGTTCGCATGTCGGTCGGACGAGGTCAGGTTGAGGGTCATCCCTTGACTGCTCCTTGCATGATGCCGGACACGAGCTGGCGCCCGGCGAAGACGAAGACGATGAGGAGGGGGATCGCGGCGAGGACGACGCCGGCGAGGACGAGCGAGTAGTCGACGTAGTAGGCGGCCTGGAGCTGCTGGAGCGCGACGGGCAGCGTCGGGTTGCCCGGTTCGAGCACGATGAAGGGCCAGAAGAAGTTCGTCCACGTGTAGATGAACGTGAACAGGCCGAGCATCGCCGCTCCCGGTCGCGCCGCGGGCAGGGCCACGCTCCAGAAGATCCGCAGCGTGGACGCGCCGTCGACCCGAGCCGCCTCGACGAGCTCGTCCGGGAGGGACTCGCGCAGGTACTGGGTCATCCAGAAGACGCCGAAGGCGCTGACGATCGCGGGCAGGATGACGGCCCACAGCCCACCGATCCACCCGAGCTTGGCCATGACGATGAAGAGCGGCACGACGCCGAGCTGGGTCGGCACGCACATCGTCGCGATGACGAAGACGAGCAGCCCTTCGCGCCCGCGGAAGCGCAGCTTGGCGAAGGCGAAGCCGGCCAGCGTGGACAGGAGCACGACGCACACCGCGACGACGGTCGAGACGATGACGCTGTTGCCGAACGCCTTCCAGAAGGGGAGCGTCGTGATGACGGTGCGCGCGTTCTCGATGAAGTTCCCGCCGGGGAGGAGGGACACCTCGCCGCTGTTGATGGCCGCGGCATCCTTGCTCCCGATGACGAAGGACCACCAGAGGGGGAAGGCGCTCGCGAGCAGGACGACCGTGAGGAAGGCGTATGCCGCTGGGCTGCCCTGGGCGCGCCGGGCCACTCGGGCGGTCGCTCCCCTGGCGGGACCCCGGCGGTGCTGACCGTGCTGGCCGGGCTGGCCATGCCCCTCCTCGAGGCGTCGCGTGACGATGGTCATCGGGGTCCCTCCCTCGAGGCGATCCGGCGGATGACGAAGAAGTTGACGATCGCGATGAGCACGATGATGAGGAAGAGCAGCCAGGCGACCGCGGACGCCCGGCCGAAGTTCTTCTGGTTCCAGCCGAGGTTGTAGAGGTAGATCGTCAGCGTCTGCCACTGCCGGTCGGCCCCACCTTGGCCGTACTGGTCGAACATCCGCGGCTCGTCGAAGATCTGGAGCCCGCCGATCGTGGAGGTGATGGTGACGAAGATGATCGTCGCCCGCAGCTGGGGCACGGTGATCGAGAAGAAGGTGCGGATCGGGCCGGCCCCGTCGATGAGCGCGGCCTCGTAGTAGTCCCGCGGTATCACCTGCATCGCGGCAAGGAAGATCAGGGCGTTGTAGCCGGTCCACCGGAAGTTGACCATCGTCGCGATGGCGAGGTGGCTCGAGAGGGTGTCCTTGTGCCACTGGATCGGCTCGATCCCGACCCAGCCGAGCGCCTGGTTGATGAGGCCGTAGCGGTCGCCGAAGAGGTCGTTGAAGATGAGCACGACCGCGACGGGAGCGATGACGTAAGGGAGCAGGACCCCCATGCGCCAGAGGCCCTTGGCGCGGATCTTGCTGTCGAGGGCCACCGCGATGAGCAGGGCGAGGATGATCTGCGGCACGCTCGAGAGCAGGAAGATGCTGAAGGTGTTGCGCACGGCGTTCCAGAAGAAGCGCTGCTCGAGCACCTCCTGGTAGTTCGTCAGGCCGACGAAGTCGCCCTGCCCGCCGATGAGGTGCCACTCGTGGAGGGAGACCCACGCCGTGTAGAGGAGTGGGAAGAGACCCACGACGCCGAAGATGATGAAGAACGGAGAGACGTAGGCATACGGCGAAGCCTTGGCCTCGAACCGACTCAACCGCTGGCGCCACCTCGAGCGCTCGGCCCCGAGACCGCTGCGGCGGGGCACCTCGGGCGGTCCGCCGCCGGACCGCCCGAGAGACCGCCCGTCCGCCGGGACGGTGTCACCCGTGTCCCGGCGGGCGGGGCGGTCGGTGCCCGTGTCGAGCATCAGCCGAGGGCCTGGACGTCGGCGACGAACTTGTCCCACGACGCCTCGGGGGTGGCCGAGCCGTCCTCGATCCGCGTCAGTGCCTGCTGCATCGCGTCGTTGATCGGGAAGTACTTGGGACCCTTGAAGGGGCTCACGGTGACGGCCTTGGCACGGTCGGCGAAGATCTTGCCGGTCGGTGCGTCGTTGAAGAACGGCACGGTGACAGACGCGAGGTCGGGGCTGTCGAGTGCGGCCTTCTGGCTCGGGAACGCACCCACCGCCTTGAAGGCCTTGATCTGCTGCTCGGGGGCGGTGAGCCAGGCTGCGAGCGCCTTGGCCTCGTCCTGGTGCTCGGACTGGGTCGGGACGGTCAGGTAGGAGCCGCCCCAGTTGCCGCCGCCGCCGGGGAAGGTGTTGGCGACATCCCAGCCCTTGACGCCCTTGGCGTTGCCCTCGATGACCCCGACCATCCATCCGGGGCAGAGCATCGTGGCGAAGCCGTTGTCCTGGAAGCTGGCCACCCAGTCGTCGCTCCACTGCTGGAGCTTGGCCGAGAGTCCGTCGGTGATGCCGGCCTTGACGACGGCGTCATAGGTCTCCTTGACCTCGGGGTTCGTCGTGGCGATGACCTCGCCCTCGGGAGTCTCGTAGGCGGTCTCCACCTGGTTGATCATGCCCTGCCACGTCGCGCCCAAGCTGTCGAACCATGGCACGTCGGACTTCGCGGCGAACTGCTTCCCGGCCGCGAAGTAGCTCTCCCAGGTGGTCCCGAGCAGGTCGGCGACGGCGTCGCGGTCGGATGGCAGGCCGGCCTTCTCGAAGAGGTCCGCGCGATAGCAGATCGCCTCGGGGCCGACGTCCGTGCCGTAGCCGATGAGGCGACCCTCGTCATCGGTTGCGGCCTTCGTCTTCCAGTCGAGCCAGCGGCCCTCCGTCTCGGGCGAGGTGAGGTCGACGAACCGGTCGGCGTACTGCATGAGCTCGGGGAGCCAGTCGACCTCGACGGCTTCGATGTCCGACAGGCCGGACCCGGCTGCGAGGCGGGTGTTGAGGTTGTCGCGGGCCTCGTTCGACGTGGCGGCCTTCTTGTGCTCGATCTTGACGTTGGGGTTCGCGGCCATGTACTCCGTGATGAGGTCCTCATAGCCGAACTGGTTGAACGTCGCCAGCCTGAGGGTGACCGGCCCTGGGGCCCCACCCGTGCTGTCGGATCCGGCGGAGCCGTCGGCGTCTGCGCTCGACCCGCACGCGGTGAGGGCGAGGAGTCCGACGGTGATGGCGGCGAGCGCCTGTACGTGCGTGGGGCGGGGTTTCATGAGAGCTCCTTCGGTCTCAGCCCAGGGTAGGCGTGGTGTGGGAGCGCTCTCCCGTGGAGGAACTGCAACTGTGAGAGCGCTCTCACAGAGGAGGATGTCGCTGGGCTATCCCGGGGTCAACAGTCGTTACGAATCCGTGACCTACCCAAGCTCGAGTGGCCCCGTCCTCCACAGC
>NZ_JAJJPG010000013.1:38186-39362 GCF_032907665.1 Intrasporangium sp. | reverse complement strand
CAGCCCCCACATCTCGAGTGGCCCCGTTGTCCCCATGCTCTGGTGGATTGGGACGCTGTCCACAACCGAGAGAACGGGGCTGGGCCCAGCCGCTCTGGCGCACAAGGCTCGTCCCATGACCAACCATGAGCGCGCCCTTGCGGACGAAAGGCGACGTCGAGACCACCTGTTCGAGCGTTGCCGCGCTCTGGCCGAGCAGCTGCCGCCGAACTGCGCGTTCTCGCACACGACGGCGCTGCGACTCCACGGCCTGCCGATGTCGTATGCCATGGACGAGGACGTCCGGATCCACGTCGTCCGTCCGATCACGAGCTCGCGGATCAAGCAGCCCGGGGTGGTGGGCCATCGCGCGCTGCACCCGCGGGGGATCGCGCTGGAGCGAGGTGTCCGCGTCGTCGACCTCGCGGACACCTGGGCAGACCTCGGCGAACTGGTCGGACGTGGCCTTCCGGTCGGCGTCGACGACACGATCGTGGTCGGGGACGCGATCGCCACCCGGCTCGGTTCGGTGAAGCCGCTTGCGACAGCACTGGGCAAGCGCAACAGACCCCGGGGCAAACGCACCCTGGGCGAAGGCCTTCCGCTCATCAGGGTCGGCTCCGCCTCGCCCGGGGAGACGCGCTCCCGGATCATGTTGGTCCGGTGTGGCCTTCCAGAGCCTGGGCTCAACGTGCCGATCTGGTCGAGCACCGATCCAGGCGTACTGCTCGGCATCGGCGACCTCGTCTGGGTCATTCGCCGGCGGGGGCTACCGGACATCAAGGTCGTCGGCGAGTACCAGGGAGCCGCCTTCCACTCGACCCCAGAGCAGCGTGCTCACGACGAGGTGCGGTGGCACGGCTTCTCCCGAGATGGCTGGCGCGTCGAATACATCTGGAATGCGGACCGATCCACTACAGAATCGCGCCGGCTCACCGTGCTCCGCTTTGCGGATGCCCTCGACGTTGCACCGGGTTCTCTCGACTTGTCAGCGTGTGAGCCGCGCTTCTTCTCGCGCTACGCGATGCACCAGGCGGAGGTCCGCAACGCCAGGTGGATCATGCGCTCCACGTGACTGTGGACGCCGGGGCCACTCGAGTGGAGCTGGGTGTGGAGGACGGGGCCACTCGAGTGGGTTGGGGCGCCGGACAAGCCCAGCGGCATACGCCAACTGTGGAGGACGGGGCCACTCGAGTG
>NZ_JAJJPG010000013.1:25611-38086 GCF_032907665.1 Intrasporangium sp. | reverse complement strand
GGGCCACTCGAGTGGAGCTGGGTGTGGAGGACGGGGCCACTCGAGTGAGTGAGCGCGTCAGCCTGTGGAGGACGGGGCCACTCGAGGGCGGGCCTGGCGACGGTAGTCGCGCGGCGACAGGCCGTGCGCCTTGCGAAAGGCCGTGGAGAAGGCGAACGGGCTCAGGTACCCGACTCGACCGGACACCTGCTCCACCGTCGCGTCCGTCTCGACGAGGAGCTCGGCCGCGAGCGACAGCCGCCACTGGGCGAGGTAGGCCATCGGCGACTGGCCCACGAGGTCCGTGAACCGGCGCGCCAGAGTGGCCCGCGACACCGCGGCCTCCCGGGCGAGCGACTCGAGGGTCCAGGGGCGCGCGGGGTCGGAGTGCATGAGCCCGAGAACGCGTCCCACCACCGGGTCGGACTGCGCGAGCCACCACGCGGGCGGTGTTGCCTCGGGGTGGGAGAACCAGGCGCGGAGCGCGGCGATGAGGACGAGGTCGACGAGCCGGTCGATGACGACGTCCTGACCGGGCAGGTCCCGCGCGAGCTCGGCCACGAGGAGGTCGACGAGCCCAGCCCCGAGCCCGCTCGGCCACTCGTCGGATCGCACGACGACGAGGTCGGGGATCGCGTCGAGCAGGCGGCCGGTGACCTGGCCGGGCAGCTCGTAGGTGCCGACGAGGAAGCTGTCATCGCCGTGAGCGGCATTGCCCCAACGTCGGACTCCGTGGCTGAGCTCGACGCAGAGGTCGTTGCCGACGAGGTCGTGACTGGTCTCGCCGGGGCGGATGACGATGCTCGGCGGGGTGGTCGGGGAGTCGCTGAAGGTGTAGCGCAGCCCGCGGGCCGTGATGGCGACGTCCCCGGGCGACAAGGACGCGACCTCGCCGGACTCCTGGATGAGGTGGGCCCCACCCCGGACGACGACGAGCACCGCGACCGTGGCCTCGTCCTCGACGGAGATGCCCCAGGGCGCGGCCATGTCGACCCGGAGCACGTGAGCACCCCGCGCCCGATGGCCGTCGAGCACGGCTGTCATGGGATCCATGACGCCACGCTAGTGGACGATTGCGAAGGTTTGAGAGCAGATAACTCATGGAAAGTCGCAGCAGCACCCGCTGTCATGGACCCATGACCACCTCAACCACTCACTCCAACCCCACGTCACGCCAGACCACGCCACCACCAGCACTCCCCGGGCACGGCACCGTCGTCGTGGTCGGGGCCACCGGCAAGACGGGCCGCCGTGTCGCCGCCGGACTGACCGATCTCGGTGTCGACGTCCGGCCGGTCTCCCCACGGGGCGCCACCCAGTTCGTCTGGGAGGACGAGGCGACCTGGGACGCCGCACTCGAGGGTGCCGTCGCCGCCTACGTCTCCTATGTCCCCGATCTGGCAGTTCCCGGCGCAGCCGAGACCGTCGCCAAGCTGGCCCGTCGCGCCCGCGGGCACGGACTCACCCGAGTCGTGCTCCTGTCCGGTCGGGGCGAGGCCGGCGCCCAGGAGGCCGAGCAGGCCGTGCTCAGCGAGCTCCCCGCGTCCGGCGTCGTCCGGTGCAGCTGGTTCATGCAGAACTTCAGCGAGGGCCTGCTGCTCGACTCGCTCCGGAGCGGCACGATCGCGCTGCCGGCGCCGAGCACGGCAGTCGAGCCCTTCCTCGACCTCGACGACCTCGCAGCCGTCGCCGTGCACGCCCTCACCCAGCCGGGCAACGAGGGCCGGGTGCACGAGCTGACCGGCCCGACCGCCCACTCGCTCGACGAGACCGCGGCCATCCTCACGGAGGCAACGGGTCGCCGCGTCCGCTACGTCGAGGTCTCGGTCGAGCAGTTCGCCGAGCAGCTCACCGCTGCGGGCCTCCCGTTTGACGACGGCGTCTGGCTCGGAACCCTGTTCGGTGAGATCCTCGACGGGCGCAATGCCCTCCCCACCGACGGGGTCGAGCGCGCCGTCGGCCGCCCCGCGACGTCGCTCAGCACGTGGGCGCATCGTGTCGCCGCGACGGGAGGCTGGTCCTGATGCAGACGATGCAGGCCCTGTCACTTGTCACGGCCGGTGCGTCCGGCGTCATGGGAGGCGTGCTCTTCGGCTTCTCGAGCTTCGTCATGCCGGGGCTCCGAAGGCTCCCGGCCACGGACGCCGTCGCGGCGATGCAGGCCATCAACAAGGCCGCCCCTCGGGCGCTCGGACTGCCACTCGTCGTCTCCGGCCTGGGGTCGGCGGCCGTGGGCGCCTGGTCGCTCACGCAGTCGGCGTCTGCGGGGTCCCCGGGACCCCGCGCCCTGCTGCTCGCGGGTGCCGCCGCCGGCGTCGTGGCCTTCGCGGTGACGGTGGGCTACCACATCCCGCGCAACGACCGGCTCGATGCCGTGGACGCCCGATCCTCCGCCGCAGCCGGGGCGTGGGCGGACTACGTCCCCGGGTGGGTCGCGATGAACCACGTCCGAACGGCCCTCTCGCTGGCGTCCGCCGCCCTCGTCGCGGCGGGTGTCATCCAGCTGCCCTGACCGGCCGCGCCCACAGACTGACAGGCCAACAGAGGTCGTATGCCGCTGGGCTGGCTTCCTGCCCAAGCCCGCTCAGGTGCCTGCGCCGGTGACCATCCACGCGTCCTGCCGCGCGCGCCAGCCGAGCACGGCGCCGCGGATGACCATCCAGAGGGTGAACGCGAGCCAGAGCACGACGAGGTCGAGGGCAGCCGAGTCGCTCGGACCTCGAGCCCGGACGGCGAGCACGAGCGGGAGGTAGGCGATGAGGGTGACGACCTGCCCCCAGGCGAGCCAGCGACCATCACCTGCGCCGATGAGGACGCCGTCGAGGACGAAGACGTAGCCCGCGACGGCCTGGCCGAGACCGACGACGACGAGCGCGGCGCCGAGGGCGGCCCGCACGGGCTCGTCGGGGGAGAAGAGGGGCGGGAGGATGCCGTGCAGCGCGACGACGGCAAGGCCGATGGCGAGCCCGCCCCAGATGCCCCACTGGGTCATCGTCCGCACGGCGACCCGGACGCCCTCGCGGTCGCCGGCGCCGAGGGAGCGGCCCACGATGGCCTGGGCGGCGATGGCGAGCGCGTCGAGGGCGAAGGCGAGGAAGGACCACACGGTCAGGGCCACCTGGTGAGCGGCGAGCGGCACGTCACCGAGGGAGGCCGCCACCCAGGTCGTGAGCAGCAGGGTCGCCCGCAGCGCCAGGGTGCGGATGAGGAGCGGCACACCGGTCCGGGCCGCGGCGAGGATGCGGCCGGGATGGGGGTGCAACGAGGCCTGGCGGGCGCGCGCCTTGCGGAGCAGGACGGTCACGAGCCCGACGGCCATGCCGGTCTGGGCGATGACGGTGCCCCAGGCGGATCCGGCGATCCCCCAGCCGAACCCATAGACGAGCAGGACGTTGAGCCCGATGTTGGCGGTGAAGCCGATGACGGAGGCGACGAGGGGTGTGCGCGTGTCCTGCAGTCCGCGCAGCACGCCCGTGACAGCGAGGATGCCGAGCATTCCGGGCAGGCCCGCCGCGGAGATGCGCAGGTACGTGGTCGCCTGGGCGAGAACTGCTTCGGAGGCCCCGAAGGCCGCGCAGATCGGCTCGGCGAGCACGGCCACGAGGGCGGCGGTGACGAGGCCGAGGCCCGCTGCGAGCCAGAGCCCGTCGACCCCGGCGGTGATGGCCGCGCGGGTGTCCCCCGCCCCGAGGTATCGGGCAACGACGCTCGTCGTGCCGTAGGCGAGGAAGACGAAGATCCCGGCTGCGGTGAGGAGCGCGGCGCTGGCCACGCCGAGGCCGGCGAGCTCGGCCGTGCCGAGGTGTCCGACGATCGCGGAGTCGGCGAGGAGGAAGAGCGGCTCGGCGATGAGGGCGAGGAAGGCGGGGACGGCGAGGCGCAGGATCTCGCGGCGGTGACTCGCCGGCCCGTTCATGTCCCGGCGCCGAGATGCTTGAGGGCCTCGCGTCGGGAGAGGCCGGACAGTCCCGGGTGCTGGTCGACGAACCGGCGCACCCAGGCCGGGTCCCACCGGGCGTGGTCGCGCAGGGCCCACCCGATCGCCTTGCGGCTGAAGAAGTCGGGGTCCTCGATGTTGGGCTCGATGACGTCGGCGAGCAGGCGTTGGTCGACCCGCTCCCGCGCCCCGACCTGGCAGAGGATGGCCGCGCGTCGGACCCAGAGCGAGTCGGCGATCGCCCACTCGCGCATCCGCCGGCCCTCGACCTCGCGTGCTGCGAGCACCGTGTCGCGGACGAGGTGGGTGGCGATGTCGTCGACGACGTCCCACCAGGCTCCGGATCGGATCAACCTCTCCCACAAAGGCATTGCCGAGGAGTCGACCCACTGGCGATGGGCCCTGTGCCTGGCCAGTGCGAGCGCGGCATACCACTCCTCGCGATGGGAGGCCTCGTCCCAGAGCGCGAGGATCGTCGCCTCCCACTCGTCCCGGGACCGCATCGCCAGGTTCGGGTCGAGCAGGAGGTGGCGCATCTCGGCGCGGATCTGGGGCATGGTCAGTCCCCAGAGGGGCAGCGCCGACTTCAGGTAGCGCCGCAGGCCGGTCGCGCGGGCCGGGTCGGCGCGCTGCTCGAGGGCCGTCCGGACGGCGGTGATCAGCTCACGGTGAGGTGTCGTGTCGACCATGCCGTCAGTGGTTTCGCAGGGTGATGACGGGAATCTCCGGCGGGGCGAGCACGCGCACCGGGGGACCCCACGCGCCGGCTCCCCGGGTCGTGAGGACCGGCACGTCCCCGACCGGCGCGAGCCCTTCGAGGACGGGCTCCTGGAGCAGGACGAGGTAGTCGAAGGGCCAGAGCTGGCCACCGTGAGTGTGCCCCGAGAGCTGGAGGTTCACCCCGCGCCCCTTGGCCAGCTCGGCCATGCTCGGCCGGTGGGCGAGCAGCAGCGTGAAGACGTCGGGGTCGACTCCGGCGAGGGCCTTGTCCGCGTCGGGCCCGTCGGCGCGGTTGCCCGAGGGGTCGGGCATGCCGGCGATCGTCAGGGCGCCCCCCTCCGTCTCCACGTCGACGCTCTCGTTGCGCAGGACCCTGATCCCGAGGTCCTCCCAGTGGTGCAGCCAGCGGTCGGGCTCCCCGGAGATGACCTCGTGGTTGCCGTCGACGCCGAAGACGCCGAGCGGAGCCGAGAGGTCGGCGAGGGGGGCGATGTCCGAGCCCACCTGTGACACAGAGCCGTCCGCGACGTCGCCGGTGATGACGACGAGGTCCGGTTGCTGCGCGTTGACGAGGTCGACGATCCGTCGCGTGAAGCCCTCATCGCGCACGGGTCCGACGTGCAGGTCCGAGATGAGGGCGATGCGCAGCCCGTCGAGGCCTTCGGGGACCAGGTCGTTGGTGATGGTGACCGGAGTGACCGACGGCTCCGCCGCCTCCCAGAGGCCGTATGCCGTTGTGCCGAGTGCCAGCACCACCACCGCGGGTGCCCCGATGCGAAGCGCAGGTCGGCGCAGGTCCGTGCGGCCGACCAGCCGCATCGGCAGGATGACGAGGCCGAGGACGAGGGCGCCGACGAGGAGGTACCAGACGACGGCGAGCCAGGTCATGCCGAGCCAGGCGAGCCACCGGAGGCCGTCCGGCGCGACGACGCCGCCCTGGATGGCGAAGGCCGCGAGGGCGGCCACCCATCCCAGGGCGAGGACGATCGCGGCAGCCCGCCGGACGGCATACGGCCACCCGGGTGAGACGAAGAGACGACGGTGGAGGGACCACGTCACGAGGGCGAGGAGCCCGGCGACGACGGCGACGAACACGGACACAGGGGACAGGCTCTCAAATGTGTCGCCGTCGCGCCCGTCGCATCCGGCCCTCGGGCCTGGTGTGGGCCGGGGTCAGCCAGTCGGGGTCAGCCAGTCGGGTCAGCCAGTCCGGGTCAGGCCGGCGTCCCGAACCGGACGGCGTTGCGGGCCCGGGCCTTCGCTCGCTCCACCTCGCGGTCCTTCGGCGGGGCAGTCGTCGTGAGGTGGTCGAGGAGATGCTGGGTCGCGTGGGCAATGGCATCGACGGCCTCGTCGAACGCGGCCTGGTTGGCCTGGCTCGGCTTGGTGCTGCCGCTCACCTTGCGGACGTACTGCAGTGCGGCGGCGCGCACCTCGTCACTCGTCGCTGGGGGCTCGAAGTTGTGGAGCTGGCGGATGTTCCGGCACATGAACCGAGCCTAACCGGCGCCGCCCGGCGGGCTCAGTCACCACGTGAGGCGTCACCGCGCGGCTGCTCTGGCAGGAGGTCCATGACCCGCGCCGCACCCGGCGAATTCGGACCAACCTCTTGCCTCCGGTAAGTAAGTAAAGTTAACTAACTTCCATGACCGCCGCCGTTCCACGGGCTCGCCGCGTCCATTCCCGGACGGCGGTCCTGCCCGCCCATGGTCGCCGCCACAACCTCTCGCTCGTCCTCCAGACGCTGTACACGGCCGGGCCGATGAGCAGGGCCGACCTTGCCCGCCGGGTCGGCCTCACCAAGGTGACGGTGAGCGACCTCGTCGCCGAGCTTCTCGAGAGCGGGCACGCGATCGAGCTCGGGCCCTCGGGCCAGGTCCGGCCCGGGAAGCCCGCGACGCTCGTCGACATCAACCGCACCGGCCTGCAGATCATCGGCCTCGACCTCGCCGAGCACGAGACGCTCCGCGCCGCCGTCCTCGACCTCGACGGCCGCATCCTGGCCCGAGCCGAGCGGCCGCTTCCCGACGACGTCGCCGCGACGGCCGTGGCCACCGACCCCGTGCTCGACACCGTCCGCGACCTCCTCCACGAGATCCTCGACGCGGCCACGGCACCGCTGCTCGGCGTCGGGGTCGGCACCCCGGGGATCGTCGGCCCGCGCGGCGTCGTCGACACTGCGCCCAACCTCGGCTGGACCGACGTCCCGCTCCGCGACCTGCTCGTCGAGGAGACCGGACTGCCCGTCTTCGTGAGCAACGACGCGGATGCCGCCGTCCACGCCGACCACACCCTCGGTGGGGGCGGGGACGACGTCATCCTCGTCAAGATCGGGCGCGGTGTGGGGTGCGGCCTCATCGTCGGCGGCAACCGGGTCCATGGCGCCCACTTCGCCGCCGGAGAGATCGGGCACGTCACGGTCGGCACCGACGGTGGCTCCCGGTGCCGGTGCGGGAAGGTGGGCTGTCTCGAGACCTGGCTCTCCGCCCCGAATCTCGAGCGACTCCTCGCCGACGCTGACCCCGCTGACCCCGAGCGTCCGCTCCGTGAGGCCGGCGAGCGGCTGGGCATCGCCATCGCGCCGGTCGTCGCCGCGCTGGACCTCTCCGAGGTCGTGCTGACCGGCCCCGAGAACCTCCTCCGCGGCGTCCTCCTGCGCACCCTCGAGGAGACCCTGCGCTCGCGAGTGCTCGCGCGGCCCACCGACACCCTGTCGGTCCGTCTCGCCCGGGACTCCGACGACATCGTCCTGCGCGGCGCGTCGGTGCTCGTCCTCTGGGACCAGCTCGGCGTCGCCTGACTCACCCGCCTCCACACCGACCGCCTCCGCGGCCACCCGAAAGGAACCCTCCATGAAGAAGAAGCTCGGTCTGACGGTGGCCACGGCCGTGGCCACCTCGGCGGCCCTCCTGCTCGGGGCCTGCAGCAGTGCCGGCCCGACGGACAGCCCGACCACGTCCGGCCCACCGGACAACAGCAAGCGCACCCTGACGCTGTGGCTCATCGGCGCGGACACGAACCAGGACCTGCGCACCTACCTCACCGACACCTTCACGGCGAAGACCGGTGCCACCCTCCGGATCGAGGAACAGACGTGGGGCGACATCGTCACCAAGCTGACGACGTCGCTCCCGGACGAGAACAACACCCCCGACGTCACCGAGCTCGGCAACACGCAGGCGCCGACGTTCACCAACGTCGGAGCCTTCGCCGACGTCTCGGACCTCTACGAGGAACTCGGCGGTGACAAGCTGCTCCCCTCGTTCGTCGAGGTCGGCAGCGTCGACGGCAAGAAGTACGCCCTGCCCTACTACTTCGGCTCGCGCTACCTGTTCACCCGGGCGGACGTGTGGAAGGAGGCGGGCGTCAACGAGCCGACGACGCTCGACGAGTTCAACGCAGCGGTCACGCAGATCACGGCGAAGAACCCCCGCGGCATCGACAACTTCAGCGGCTTCTTCCTCGGCGGCCAGGACTGGCGCAACGGCATCTCCTGGATCTTCGCCAACGGCGGCGACCTCGCGAAGAAGGAGAACGGCCAGTGGGTGTCGACCCTCTCGGACCCCAACACCCTCACGGGACTGGCCCAGCTCCAGGACCTCTACCGCAACGCCTCCAAGGCGCCCGCCGACGCCAAGGACGCGACGCCGTGGCTGTACGTCAACGACACGGACGAGGTGCTCGACGACGAGGGCAAGGCGGTCGGCAAGACCAGCCTGGCGGCGGCGACGATCATGGCTCCGGGTTGGGCCCACTGGTCGATCGGCGACCTCAAGGAGAAGGACGGCAAGCCCGTCCGGGAGTGGAACCCGAAGAAGTTCGGCGTCTTCGTCCTGCCCGGAAACGACGGGAAGCCCGCGCCGGTCTTCGCCGGCGGCTCCAACATCGGCATCTCCGCCAAGAGCAAGAACCAGGACCTCGCCCGAGAGCTGCTCCGGATCATCTTCAGCCCGGAGTACCAGCAGCAGCTCGGCGCTGCGGGTCTGGGACCGGCCAACAGCGACTACGTGTCCTCCCTGGGCACGGACGAGTTCGCCAAGGCGCTCATCGACTCGGCGTCGAACTCCAAGCTGACGCCGGCCGCGCCGGGGTGGGCAGCCGTCGAGTCGCAGCAGGTCCTCGAGGAGTTCTTCGGCAAGATCCGCGACGCCTCGGACCTCGCCGCCCTGGCGAAGGAGTACGACGCCCGGATCACGCCGATGCTGAACCTCTCGTGACCCGATGACGGCAGGCCCGGCCGGGGGGCCTCCTCCACGCTCCCCGGCCGGGCCCGAACGGCCTCCCGGTAGGCCTCCCGAAAGGCACCGACATGGCGACGCGCCGTCGCATCCCCTTCCTGCTCGTCGCACCCACCGTGCTCGTCCTCGGCGCCGCCCTGGGCTACCCCGTGGGGTGGCAGGTCGTCACGAGCCTCCAGAAGTTCGGTCTCCTCCAGCAGTTCGGGCAGCCCCCCGAGTGGGTGGGCCTCGACAACTATGCAGCCCTCGTCACCGACCCGACCCTGTGGGCGGTGGTGGCCCGGTCGATCGTCTTCTGTGTCGTCGTCGCCGCGACGACGGTCGTCGCGGGTGGTCTCATCGCCCTGCTCATGCGGCGCGTCGGGACGGCGGCGCGTCTCACCCTGCAGGTGTCACTCCTCGTGGCCTGGGCGATGCCGGTCGTGGCCTCGATGACGGTCTGGGCGTGGATCGTCGACTGGCGACGCGGCCTGCTCAACTGGCTCCTGGAGCGGCTCGGCGTCGACGCGGCGGGGCACAACTGGCTCGCGGAGCCCCTCTCGTTCTTCGTCATCGCGGCGGTCATCGTCGTCTGGATGAGCGTCCCCTTCGTGGCCCTGTCCATCTATGCGGGACTGACCCAGATCTCGCCGGAGGTGCTCGAGGCGGCGGAGATCGACGGTGCGACGGGCTGGCAGCGCGTGCGGCACATCATGCTGCCGCTCATCGCCCCGGTGCTCTCGATCGTCCTGCTCCTCCAGCTCATCTGGGACCTGCGGGTCTTCACCCAGATCAAGCTGCTCCAGGACGCCGGTGGCGTCGTCAACGAGACCAACCTGCTCGGCACCTACATCTACCAGCTGGGCACTGGCTCAGGCGATTTCGGCACCTCGAGCGCCGTCTCCATCCTCATGCTCGTCCTCACCCTCGCGCTGTCCTGGTACTACGTCCGATCCCTCATGAAGGAGGAGACCTGATGCGCCGCCGCCTCACACCGGGTCGAGGCCTGTGGACCCTCCTCGCGCTGACGCTGAGCGCGGTCTGGGCCCTCCCGGTCTACTGGATGCTCAACTCGTCGCTGCTGCCCAACGTCGTGCTCCAGAAGACGACGCCGACCCTCATTCCGGTCGGGGGGTCGCTCGACAACTTCGCGGGGGTCCTCCGCGACTCGGGTTTCCTTCGTGCTCTTGCCGTCTCGCTGGCGGTGACCCTGCTGACCGTCGCGGCAGCCATCGTCGTCGCCTTCCTCGGGGCGCTGGCGATCAGCCGGTTCCGGTTCCGCGGACGTCGCTCGTTCGTCCTCGCGCTGCTGCTCATCCAGATGCTCCCGGCGGAGGGCCTCTTCATCGCGCAGTACAAGATGATGAGCTCGCTCGGGCTGCTCAACCAGGTGCTCGGTCTCGCCATCCTCTACACCGCTGCCGTCGTCCCCTTCACGGTGTGGATGCTGCGTGGTTTCGTCGCCGGGGTGCCCATCGACCTCGAGGAGGCCGCCATGGTGGACGGACTGTCGCGGACGCAAGCCTTCCTGCGGATCACCTTTCCGTTGCTCGCCCCCGGCCTGGTGGCCTCCGGCGTCTATGCGTTCCTCCAGGCGTGGAACGAGTTCACGGTCGCCCTCGTCGTCATGACCGAGGAGCAGGCACGCACCCTGCCGCTGTGGTTGCGTGGTTTCGTCCAGGGGAGCGCGATGCGCGAGACCGACTGGGGTCAGGTCATGGCCGCGTCGACGCTCGTGGCGGTTCCGGTCATCGTCTTCTTCCTCCTCGTCCAGAGCCGCCTCAGCAGCGGCCTCGTCGGGGGCGCGGTGAAGGGCTGATGACGTCGCCACAGGGGGCGCTGAGACGCCTCGTCCACGGGACGCTCATGCCGGGTTTCGTCGGCACCGCGGCCCCGGCGTGGATCACCGAGGCGTATGCCGCAGGGCTCGCTGCCGTCTGTCTCCACGGTCCCAACATGGCCGGCTCCCAAGCGCTCTCGGCGCTCTGCGCCGCCCTTCGGGCCGGCCGGCCCGACGTCCTCATCGCGATCGACGAGGAGGGCGGGGACGTCACCCGCGTCCACTACCTCGAGGGCTCCCCGGAGCCGGGCAACGCCGTGCTGGGGCGCCTCGACGACACCCGGCTGACGCGGGACTCGGCGGCTCGCGTGGGACGCGAGCTCACGGCATACGGCATCAACCTCGCGCTCGCGCCGGTCGTCGACGTCAACTCCGCCGATGACAACCCCGTCATCGGAGCGCGCTCCTTCGGGGGCTCGCCGGACCACGTGTCCCGACACTCGGCAGCGTGGCTCGACGGCATCCAGGGGGAGGGGGTGGCAGCGTGTGCGAAGCACTTCCCGGGTCATGGCGACACGACGGTCGACTCCCACCACGCGCTGCCGCGGATCACGGCGTCGCGGGACGTCCTGGAGGTGCGCGAGCTCGCACCGTTCCGGGCCGCCGTCGCGGCCCGGGCCGCGAGCATCATGACCTCCCACGTCGTCGTCGAGGCAGTCGACCCAGACGTGCCGGCGACCTTCTCGCAGAGGCTGCTTCAGGGTGTGCTCCGGGGGGACCTCGGCTTCGAGGGGGTGATCGTCTCGGACGCCCTCGACATGGAGGGTGCGAGCGGCGGCCTGGGCGTTCCGGAGGCCGCAGTCCGCGCGCTGGCGGCCGGCTGCGACCTTCTCTGCCTGGGCTTCCGCACGTCGCCGCGGGTGCTCGGCTCGGTCGTCGACACCGTCGTGCACGCGGTCGACACCGGCAGGCTGCCGCAGCGGCGGGTCGTCGAGGCCGCCGAGCGGGTCGCGCGGCTCGCCGCCGGCTGGACGCCCGTGGCAGCGGGGACCAGCGGCACGACGCCGGCCCCGCTGACGTCGGATCTGGTGCGGGACGCCTTCGCAGTCGGTGCACGCGCACGCGCCTGGCTTCGGTTGCCGGGCGCACCCGTCATCGTCCAGGTGGAGACGCCGAGCAACCCCGCCGTCGGCGACGTCCCGTGGGGCCCCTCGGCGGCCGGCGCCACCATCGAGCGATCCCTCGTGCCGCAGGGGGCCAAGGTGGCCGTCGCCGGACGAGGGCTGGAGCCCGGCCACCCCGCGCGGCAGCTCGCCGAGCAGCTGCGGGCGAGCGGCCGGGAGACGATCCTCGTCGAGTGCGGCTGGCCCCGCGGCGAGGCCGACATCGTCACCTTCGGCGCCTCGCGGCTGGTCGGTCAGGCGCTCGCGGAGCTGCTCGGGGTGGATGCCGGGTCAGCCGGCCGGCGGCCGGGCCAGGACCCGGGTGGACCGGAATGAGGCTCGGCATCGACATCGGCGGCACGAAGACGGCCGCCGTCATCGTGGACGACGCGGACCCGGCGGGGCTGTCGGGGCTGGCGACTGGCGGCTCCGCGAGGGATGTGATCGTCGCTCTGGAGACGGCGCCGTCGGGCCGCGGTCCCGTCGAGGTGGTGCGCGTCGCAGCGGGCGTCGCGGAGCGTGCCCTCGCCCGGCTCGATCCCCGCGACCGGTCCTCGGTGACGAGAGCCGGCGCCTGCATGCCCGGGCTCGTCGACCCCGTTCGTGACCTCGTCCGCAACGCCGTCAACCTCGACGTCGATCAGCTTCGGCTCGGGCGCGATCTCGGGGCCGCCATCGG
>NZ_JAJJPG010000013.1:22136-25511 GCF_032907665.1 Intrasporangium sp. | reverse complement strand
TCGAGAACGACGTCAAGGCCGCGGCCCTCGGCGCCGCACGCCTCCTCTCGGTGCGCGGCCCTCGGACACGCCCCGTGCCGGCGGGGATCGGGTACCTCAACCTCGGCACCGGCCTGGCCGCAGCGGTCGTCCTCGACGGTCGGCTCGTCCGGGGTGCAGCCGGGGCTGCGGGTGAGATCGGGCACCTCCCCGTCGGCGGTGCGACGCCGTGCCGGTGTGGACAGACGGGGTGCCTGGAGACTGTCGCGTCCGGTTCCGCGCTGGCCCGCCTGTGGCCGGCCGGGGGTGGAGCAGCCGATCCCTTCCTCGCCGCTGCGGGCGGAGACCCCATGGCGGAGGCGGCAGCCGTGACGGTCTGCCGAGGGGTCGCGCTCGCCATCCAGGTCCTCGTCCTCGCTTCCGGCGTCGAGCACGTCGTCCTCGGAGGCGGGCTCGCCGGGCTCGGTGCCCCGCTCGAGGAGGGGATCCGCAGGGCACTGAAGGAGACCGCAGCGACGTCGTCCCTCATCGAGACCCTCGACCTGCCAAGCCGATTCGAGGTGCTCCACACCGACATCCCGCTCGGGGCGCTCGGGGCGGCGCATCTCGGCGACGAGCAGGAGTGACGCGGGGAAGAGGTCGGTATGGAAGTCATCGTCACCGGACCGCACGAGGTGGCCCCGACGGCCGCGGCCGTCGTGCTCGACCGTCTGGGGAGACTGGCGAGGGCCGCAACGCGACGCGAGCCGGTGCTCGGGCTGGCAACCGGCTCGTCCCCACTCGGCCTCTACCGGGAGCTCGCCGCCGCCGTGGCCGACGGACGCGTCGACCTCGCCGGTGCTCACGGTGTCGCCCTCGACGAGTACGTGGGGCTGCCGCAGGGCCATCCCCAGTCCTACCGCAGCATCCTGGTCCGGGAGGTGGGCGAACGCCTTGGTGTGCCCCCCGACCGGCTCGAGGTCCCGGACGGCAGCGGCGACACGCTCGAGGAGCTCGAGACCGCCGCTGCCGCCTTCGAGCGGCGCATCGCGGCCCTCGGAGGGATCGACCTCCAGATCCTCGGAATCGGGGCGAATGGCCACCTCGGCTTCAACGAGCCCGGCTCGGCGCTCGCGTCCCGCACTCGGGTGAAACGGCTTTCGGACCGGACCCGCGAGGACAACGCCCGGTTCTTCAGCGGCTTCGACGCGGTGCCCACACACAGCGTGACCCAGGGGCTGGGGACGATCCTCGAGGCGAGGACACTGCTCCTCCTCGCCACCGGGGAGGCCAAGGCGCGAGCCGTCGCAGCCGCGGTGGAGGGGCCACTGACCTCATCCTGCCCGGCGTCGGTCCTGCAGTGGCACCCCGATGTCGTCGTCGTGCTCGACGAGGCGGCCGCCGCAGGCCTGCGCAACCGGGAGTACTACGCCGAGGCGGCCGCCGGCCTGTCCCGCTGACTCCCCGCATTCGGGGCCACTCGACATGAGGGGCTCGGTCGAGTGGCCCCGAACGGTCGAGTGGCCCCGAATGCAGACGAATTCTCGGCCCCCAGCAGCAGACGGAGACCGCGGATCCGGGCGTCAGGGAATGGCCCTTGTGTCTCCCCTCGGGGGAGACCTCAGGATGATCACGTGACCGAACCACTGATGTCGATCGGGACGTTCTCTCGGGCGTCCTCCATCTCGATCAAGGCGCTGCGGGCCTACCACGCGCAGGGCATCCTCGAGCCGGCCATCGTCGACGACGAGACCGGCTTCCGCAACTACCACGTCGGCCAGCTCGCCGACGCCGCCGTGGTGCGGCGGCTGCGTGACCTCGACGTGCCGCTCGCGGCGATCCGCGACGTGCTCGCCGCGCGCGACCCGGAAGTCACCCGCCGCGTCCTCACCGAGCACACCGCCAGGATGCGCTCCGAGCTCGAGCGGGCCGAGCGGATCGTCTCCGAGCTGTCCAGGACGGAGCCGGTCCACGAGACGCCTGCGAGGATCGTGCAGCTCGCTCCGCAGACCGTCATCGCCGTCTCGGGGGTCGTCAGCGGTGATGGCTTCTCGTCCTTCCTCCAGCAGTCGTATGCCGCCCTGTTCGCCCGGATCGAAACGCTGGGACTGCGGGTGGCGGGGCCACCCGCGGGGCTCTATGCGCCCGAGATCCTCGATGACACAGGCGAACCCGCGACGGCCTACGTCCCGGTCGAGGATGCGCCGACCAATGTCGGTGAGGGCCTGCTCCGGCTCGAGCTGCCAGCCGTGACGGTGGCCGCGCTGACCCACCGGGGCGGCTACGACTCGATCGGCGAGCGCTACGAGGCGCTCGGGGCCTGGGTCGCACACCACGCCCGACCGACCGGTGCGCCGGTGCGGGAGATCTATGCCGTGGGGCCGACCGAGACAGCCGATCCGGCCGATTACCGGACCGACATCTGCTGGCCGGTCGAACTGGTCAGCTGAACGAATCACCAATCACGAGAAAGGGAACCGACAATGGCACTGACGATGGGGGCCGTGGTCCTCGACTGCGGCGACGCGCGGCGGCTCGGCGAGTTCTGGTCCGCTGCGCTGGGCCGGCCGCTCGACGAGGGGGCGAGCGAGGGCTTCGCGTCGATCGGCATGAAGGAGCGGGACGGGCAGCCGTGGATGTTCGCCAAGGTCCCGGAGGCGAAGGTCGCGAAGAACCGCGCGCATCCCGACTTCACCAGCGAGGACCGCGAAGCGGAGGTCGAGCGTCTCGTCGGGCTCGGCGCGACGGTCGTGGCGGACCATGACGAGTACGGCGTCCGCTGGACGGTGCTCCAGGACGTCGAGGGCAACGAGTTCTGCGTGGCCGGTCCGCACTGAGACAGTCCTTCGCGGGCCTGCGAAGGACACCACGGCGGAGGTATGCCGCTGGGCTGGGAGCCAGCCCAGCGGCATACCACTGCCCGGGTCCAGCCCCGCCCCGCACCCTCGACTGGCCGTCGTGTTCCCAGGTCGGCGCAGGGCCGCCGTCGTCCACCGGTTCGAGTGGCCCGGAAGTCCACACCCTCGAGGGTCGGAAGGCCCCTGTGGATGACGCACAGGGTCGTGCCGATTCCTGTCCACAGCAGGTGGACGGGCGTTTGTGCAGGTCGCCGTGTATGGCTGTCAATGGAATCCACATCGGGGGTCACAGCGCGCCGCACACCTTGTCCACAGTCTTTCCCGGCGTGTCGGACCTGCTCGTCCACACCTTGTCCACAGGCAGTGGAGCGGATCCGACGGTTCGCGTTGTGAGCGACTCCCGCGTGGCTCTACGGTAGGGCGTGCTCCGCTGGAGCGACTGGCTCGGGGCCTCCCCTCCACCCCGTCCCTTGCGCGCCAGCGCGGCGTCGGCGTGCCATCCGGCGTGATGTCAGTGGCGCGTGGTGCAGTTGTGTCAGGGGTAGGACGTCGTCAGGGA
>NZ_JAJJPG010000013.1:0-22036 GCF_032907665.1 Intrasporangium sp. | reverse complement strand
CGTGATGTCAGTGGCGCGTGGTGCAGTTGTGTCAGGGGTAGGACGTCGTCAGGGAAGGGGAGCGGGTGTCGCTCGATGAGCTGAGCACGAGTGCGTTCGCCACGTCGTCGCGAGACGGTGGCCCGCCCGACGACCGTCTGCCGCCGCAGGACGTCGGGGCGGAGCAGTCGGTGCTCGGCGGCATGCTCCTCTCGAAGGACGCCATCGCCGACTGCGTCGAGCAGCTCAAGGGCACCGACTTCTACCGCCCTGCACACGAGCTCATCTACGACGCGATCCTCGACCTCTACGGGCGGGGCGAGCCGGCCGACGCCATCACCGTGGCGGACGAGCTGACCAAACGCGGTGACATCGCCCGGGTGGGTGGACAGGCCTACCTGCACCAGCTCATCGCCTCCGTGCCGACCGCGGCGAACGCCGGCTACTACGCCCAGATCGTCGCCGAGCGCGCGGTCCTGCGACGCCTCGTCGAGGCGGGGACGCGCATCGTCCAGCTCGGATACGCGCAGGGCGGCGGGGACGTCGAGGACATCGTCAACGCCGCTCAGGCGGAGGTCTACTCCGTCGCCGACAAGCGTGGCGGCGAGGACTACAACATCATCGGCGACATCCTCGAGGCCACCGTCGACGAGATCGAGGTCGCCTCCGGTCGATCTGGCGAGATGACCGGTGTACCAACAGGATTCACCGACCTCGACCAGCTCACGAACGGCCTTCATCCGGGCCAGATGATCGTCATCGCGGCGCGACCCGCCATGGGGAAGGCGCTGGCGCTCGACACCCCCCTGGCGACTCCCGGCGGGTGGACGACGATGGGCGAGGTGGCTGTCGATGACCTCGTGCTCGGTTCCGACGGACGGCCGACGCGGGTCGTGGCCGCGACGTCGGTGATGCAGGGCCGGCCGTGCTACCGGGTCGCGTTCTCCGATGGCTCCGTCCTCGTCGCCGACGAGCAGCACCAGTGGTCGGTCCGGCTCGACGGTTCGGAGACGCGCATCCTCACGACGGTGGAGATCCTGACCGCCCTGCGTGCGGGCCGCGTCGTGACGATCGAGCGCGTTCCCGGTGCGGGCGTCGTCGGAATCACCTTGGCATTGTGGAAGATCGACGTGATCGAGCCCGTCGAGTCAGTGCCGGTCCGGTGCATCGAGGTCGATGCCACCGACCACCTCTACCTCGCCGGCACGACGATGATCCCGACGCACAACTCGACGATCGGGCTCGACATCGTGAGGTCCGCAGCGATCAAGCACAAGATGGCCGCCGTGATCTTCTCACTCGAGATGAGCAAGACCGAGATCACCATGCGACTGTTGTCCGCGGAGGCGGGTATCCAGCTCCAGCACATGCGCAAGGGCACGATGCGTGAGGAGGACTGGACCAGGCTTGCCTCGACCATGGGCAAGGTCTCGGATGCGCCGCTCTTCATTGATGATTCGCCCAACATGTCGCTCATGGAGATCCGGGCGAAGTGTCGTCGCCTCAAGCAGCGGCACAACCTCAGGATCGTCGTCATCGACTATCTGCAGCTGATGTCCTCGGGGAAGCGCGTCGAGTCACGACAGCAGGAGGTCTCAGAGTTCTCGCGCGCGCTCAAGCTGCTCGCCAAGGAGCTCGAGGTGCCGGTCATCGCGATCTCGCAGCTGAACCGCGGGCCCGAGCAGCGCACCGACAAGAAGCCCCAGATGAGCGATCTTCGTGAATCCGGGTCGATCGAGCAGGACGCGGACATGGTCATCCTCCTGCACCGAGAGGCCGCCTACGAGAAGGACTCGCCTCGCGAGGGTGAGGCGGACCTGATCGTGGCCAAGCACCGAAACGGTCCGACAGACACGATCGTCGTCGCCTTCCAGGGCCACTTCAGCCGGTTCACCAACATGGCGACGAACTTCTGACGTGGCGGTCGGGACACCTGTGCTTTCGTGGGTGCTGCGCTCGCTGTTCCGAGGCTCACTCTCCACAGGCCGTCAGGGTGGAACCAACTGACCCCCACCTCAGGCATACCACTCGTCTACTCGTTCTGATCCGATCCGCCTGATCTGACGGCGCCAGCTTCAGGGCCGAGTCAGGGTCGCTCCGGATGTCTTCGTTCACGCCGGGGGAGGAGGGTTGTTTCGTGGGTCGCCCTGTATCCGCGCGCGTCCCGCTCGCCCACTGACCGAGGAGACGCGATGCCAGGAACCGAAGCCCGCAAGCGGAGTGTGTTGGTTCGCCTGGGTGCACTGTGCGGTCTGCTCGCGCCGTTCACCTTCACGGTCGGTTGGGCGGTGGGTGGGATGGCACAGCCGGATGCCTTCAGCCTTCTCAACGATGAAGTGAGTGACCTCGGCGCGGTCACCGCCGACCAGTCCTGGATCTACAACCAGGTCGGGGCGAACCTGACGGGGCTGCTCGTCGCGGCCCTCGCCTTCGCCCTCTGGAGAGCGGGAAGTTTCCGGCCACCAAGCGAGGTCGGGATGCTGGCCCTGGGGATCGTTGGCGTGGGCGTGTTCCTCGATGGATTTCTCCGGCTCGACTGTCGCGCCATCGATGCGGGTTGCGAGGCCGGTGGGACCTCTGGGCTCGCTACGGCGCACCAGGTCGAGTCGCTCATCACGGTGACAGCGATGTTTGTCGCGATCTTCGCGTTGGCGCGTGCCTTCACGAAGTCGGAGCACTGGCAGGGCCGGCGCCTCCCCACGCTGGTGGCCGGCTTCGCGACCGTCGCCGGAATGATCGGGGGGACGATGCTCTCCGGGTTCGAGGTCGAGGGTGGCGGTCTCGCGATGCGCGTGGGGCTGACCGCCTGGTTCGCCTGGGTTGCACTGGTGTCGTATCGCCTGCTGCATCTCGACAGCGGCCGTGCACGACCGACGTCCACACCTGATCGCCATCAATCGGTCGCATCAGCGGCCACACCCCACGGCTAGCGTCACGTCCTTGTCAGGTCCCATCGCCACGGCCGAAGGACACCGGTCAGGCCACCGAGACCTCGAGCACCTTGACGGCCTCGGCAAAGTCACCACTGCCGCCAACGGCCATGCGGCCTGGTTCGGCACCCAGACGGTCGACGGCGCCCGGTGCACGGCGATCACCCCGCCGCCTGGCTTTCAGACAGCAGTCGACGACTGCCGCGACGTGGTCCCGGGCGGTATGCAGTACGAGGGTCGCGCACCGCCAGCTCACGGTCGCCGGAAGCCAGCCCGCCCAGGTGGGCACGACCCTGCGCCCGGCGGCAAGCACAGGCCCGCTCGTCGTCCTGCGTCCCAGCCCGGCCTGGCCTCCTCTCACCCAGCGCCAGCTCACGGAGAAGCAGCTGGATCTACAGCACTGTGCCCAAGCGGATCTTGCGCGGCCGCCTCGGGCTCGATCGAGCATGAAAGGTAGCCCGCACAACGGCCTGCAAGCTTGGCTGCACCGCGACACCTGTCGAGATGCGGCGGGCTCTGTAGGAAGGGGACCTGTCGGGATGCAGCCAAGTCTGTGAGAACGGGCCACCATTACAGCGACTGGCCGCAACGTCAGGTGACCTCGGGGCGGCCGCTGGAGAGCTCGGCTCGTACTTGGCCTTCGTTGGTGTGCTGGTTGCCATCGGCAGCGTCGCTGATGCGATCAGGTGCTCCCACGGCGCGCTCGGGGCTGCGCAGGAGTAGAGATCGCGACTGCCGAGTGGGCCCTCGACCCGAGTTGACATCCTGAACATGTCCAGTGTTGAAAATGTCTTCAATTCATGGGAGCCTTGCCCCGCTCCCGGAGAAAGCGATCAGGACCCAGGGATGGGGAGGATCAGATGACCACGCCGTTGCATCAGTTGAAGGCTGAGTTCTTCAAGACGCTGAGTCATCCCACCCGGATCCGGGTCCTCGAGCTGTTGAGCACCGGTGAACGGTCGGTGGGTGAACTCCTGCGCGAGCTCGAGATCGAGGCTTCGAACCTGTCACAGCAGCTCGCCGTGCTGCGTCGCGCGGGCTTGGTGACGACCCGCAAAGAGGGGTCCACCGTCTACTACTCGATGGTGAGTCACGAGATCGCGGACCTGCTCACGGTGGCACGCAAGCTGCTGACCAGCCTGGTCTCTGACCAGCTCAGCACTTTGCAGGAAGACGTGCGGACGACTCGTCGCCACCAGGTTCGGAAGGCAATCCGTTGAGGGCGATGCTCAAGCGGATTCGTGCCGTGGGGCGTGTGGCGGAACCGGCGCCCGATGCGCCAGATGGTGGGCCTTCGCGTGGTGGAGAGTTCGGTGGGTCGATCCAGGTGCGTCATGTCGATGCTGGTTCGTGCAACGGTTGTGAGCTGGAGATCGTCTCGGCCTTCGGCCCGGTCTATGACCTGGAGCGCTACGGTGTGCGGCTGGTTGCGTCACCACGACACGCTGACGTGCTGCTGGTGACCGGGCCGGTGACCCGCAACATGGCGGACCCGCTGCGCAAGGCCTACGAGGCGATGCCGGCACCGAAGCTCGTTGTGGCCCTGGGCGACTGCGCCCAGAACTGCGGGATCTTCGCCGGCGCGTATGGCGTCGTCGGGGCGGTGTCGGACGTGATCCCGGTGGACCGAGAGATCAGCGGATGTCCACCGAGTCCGGAGGCGATCATCGCCGCACTGCGCGAGGTGAGCGGTCGATGAGCCCTATCGCGCTCGGGCTGGGATGTGTCGCGTTGGGCGCTGCTCTTGCCGTGATGACCGCGGTGCTGCCCGCCGATGCACGCCGTAGCGCTTCGGGGCTGGTCACCAGCCTGGTCGGGGCGGGCGGCGTCCTTGCCGGCTCGGCGGCGGTGCTCGGCAGCCCGTACAGAACGTCGGTCGACTTCCTGCTTCCGCTGAGCAGGGTGGTTCTGGACATCGACGGGCTCTCGGGTCTGTTCATGGTCATGATCGGTGGGGTCGCGGTCGTCGTTGGCGTGTATCGGATCGGCTACGTCCACCAGAGGCACCATGAGCCCCACGACGGTGACGACACGCACGGCAACCTCGCGTCCGGCGCCACGGGGATCGATTCGCGGTGGGCGACGGCCTCTCTGCCGCTGTTCGTGGCCGCCATGCTGTGGGTTCCTGCGGCCGGAAACATCACCACCTTCCTGGTGGCATGGGAGCTGATGGCACTCGCCTCGCTGGTCCTGGTGCTGACCGAGCATCGGGAGCGAGTGGAAGTGCGTCAGGCCGGTGTGTGGTACGCGGCGATGACCCACGCCGGCTTCGTTGTGATTCTGGTCGGCATGGTCCTGCTCGCCGCCTGGTCGGGCACCGAGACCTTCGACGGGATCCGAGGGGCGGCCCCCGCTCTGTCGGAGCCTGCGCGTTCTGCCGTCTTCCTCCTGAGTCTGGCCGGCTTCGCCTCCAAGGCGGGCCTGGTTCCGTTGCATGTCTGGCTGCCGCGGGCGCATCCGGAAGCCCCCAGCTATGTGTCGGCGCTGATGTCGGCGGCGATGGTCAACCTCGGCCTGTACGGGATCGTCCGGGTCTGGTTCGACCTGCTCGGTGGAGGCCCGAGCTGGTGGGCGCTGATCGTGCTCGCGCTGGGGGTCGTCTCGGCGTTGTACGGCGTGCTGCAGGCCGTCGTGGCCAGCGACCTGAAGCGGCTGCTGGCCTACTCGACGACGGAGAATCTCGGTTTGGTGTGTGTCGGTGTCGGTGCGGCCGGTCTGGTCGCCACCGACGGCGACTCACCGTTGGTCGGCCTGTTGCTGCTGGCCGCGTTGATGCATGCGGTCAACCATGCGGGTTTCAAGTCACTGTTGTTCCTGGGCGCGGGCGCGGTGTTGCGCGCCACCGGGCTGCGGGACCTGGACCGGATGGGGGGTCTCGTGCGGCTCATGCCGATCACGGCTGTGCTCACCGGCGTTGGCGCCTTGGCCGCCTCAGGTCTGCCACCGGGGAACGGTTTCGTCTCGGAGTGGCTGCTGCTGCAGGGGCTGATCCACAGCCTGCCCCCGTCTGGTACCCCCAATCTGCTCATGGCGGTCACCATGCCCCTGGCAGTCGGCGCGGTGGCGCTGACCGCCGGACTGGGCGTGGCGACATTCGTCAAGGCTTGGGGGATTGGGTTCCTGGCTCGTCCCCGGTCCCCTCAGGCCGCGTCCGCCGCCGAGGGTGGGGTTGCCTTGTCGGTGGGGATGGGCCTGGCTGCGGCCGCGTGCGGGGTGCTGGCGCTGTGGCCGGCCGCCCCCATCCAAGCCGTCTCCCGGGCGATTGCGGGTCTGCCTGGCATCGGTGCGAGCCCACCGGTGCGCTCTGACGCGTACCTGATCCTGTCAGGGGTGCGCGGGTCGATCTCCCCGGTGTTGATCGCGCTGGCGCTCGCACTGGGCGTCACGGTCGTCGCGGTGGGGTTCCGCGCCCTTGCGGCGCGTCGAGCGCGGCGTCGGTCGCTGGTGTGGGGCTGTGGCGGCACCCGGTTGAGCCCGCGGATGCAGTACACAGCCACTTCGTATGCCGAGCCGCTGATCAGGGTCTTCGATGACGTCCTGCGCCCGGAGCAGGACGTGGACGTCACTCATTATGAGGAGTCGCGGTACCTGGTGGAGAGTGTGACGTATCGGCAACGGGTGGGGGACCGCGTCGAGGCCCGCCTGTATCCGCCGGTCCTGAGGGCGGCGAACCGGTGGGCGCAGCTCGCCCGCCGGGTGCAGAACGGCAGCCTGCACCGGTATCTGGCCTACGGCCTCATCGGTGTCATCGTCGTGCTGATCTCCGCGGCGGTGGTGGCCTCATGAACGGCTCCTGGAGCTGGTGGGGCGCTGTCGGGGTGCTGCTCCAGATGGTCGTGGTGGTTGCCGCCGCGCCGTATCTGGTCGGGTTGATGCGCCAGGTGCGGGCCCGCCTCGAGGGCAGGGTCGGCGGCGGCGTGGGTCAGCCGTGGCGCGATGTGCGCAAGCTTCTCCGCAAGGAACCGATCACTCCTGAAGGCTCCTCCCTGGTCTTCGTCGCGGCTCCCGCCGTGGCCTTGTCCGCGTCGCTGGTGGTCGTCGCGGTGGCGCCCTTCATCGCGACCAGCTCGCCCCTGGACGCGGTCGCGGACCTGTACGCGGTCGTGTCCCTCATGCTGCTGGGCTCGGTGGCCTTCGCCCTTGCCGGGCTGGACACCGGGTCCGCCTTCGGCGGGATGGGCTCGAGCCGGACGATGATGGTCGCGGCCCTGGCCGAACCGACGCTGCTGCTCACCGGTTTCGCGCTGGCGGTCCGGGTCGGCTCGTCCAACCTGGGAGAGCTGGTGGATCGCAGCCAGCAGGCTCCCGGCGAGGTGTTCTCGCCGGCGGTACTCCTGGCTGCGGCCGCACTGGCCATCGTCGTGGTCGCCGAGGCCGGTCGGCTCCCGGTGGACAATCCCGCCACGCACCTGGAACTGACGATGATCCACGAGGCGACGATCCTCGAGTACTCCGGACGCGACCTGGCTGTGGTCGAACTGGCCAGCTCGATCCGGCTGACGATCCTGCTCGGGCTCTGGGTCAACCTGTTCCTGCCCTGGGGCATCCCGGGGGAGACCACGCCGGTCGCGTTGGCGCTGGGCGCCCTCGTATTCCTGGTCAAGGTGGGCGTCGCGGCCGCGGCGTTGAGCGCTGTGGAAGTGTTCATGGCCAAGTGGCGACTGTTCCGAGTGCCCGAGCTGCTGGCCGGCTCGTTCCTGTTCGGCGTGCTCGCCGTGTCCACCTCGTTCTTCTTGGCATGACCATGACCCAGCTCACGCATCGAAGGCGGTCCTGATTTGTCCAGCGAGGTCTACACCCAGCTGCTGTATGTCGCGTGCGGCGGCCTGCTGCTGGCTGCGGTGCTGACGTTGTGGCGACGCCAGCTCTCCGCGTTGGTAAGCCTGCTCATCGTCCAGGGTGCCCTGTTGGGTCTGCTGGCCATGCTGCTGGGCATCCGCCACGACAGCGCTGAGCTCTACGTCGTAGCCGTCGGCGTGCTGCTGCTCAAGGGTGTGGTGCTGCCGTTGGTGCTTCGACGGGCGCTGCGCAGTGGCGGCGAGGCACGCGAGACCCGGCCGCTGGTCAATGTCCCCGCGTCGATCCTCGCCGCGTCGTTGCTGACGCTGGTCGCCTATGCCGCCAGCGGCCCCATTGTCGCCCTGAGCCCGGGACCGGAGGCCCGTGCCGTACCGGTCGGTCTCGCGATGGTCCTGATCGGCCTGTTCGTGATGGTCACCCGCCGCCGCGCCATCTCCCAAGTGGTCGGGTTCCTGCTGATGGACAACGGGATCGCCGCCACTGCGTTCCTGCTCACCGCGGGGATCCCGGCCGTGGTCGAGCTGGCGGTCTCGCTGGACCTGCTGCTGGTGGTGCTGGTGCTGCTGGTGGTCACCAGCCACGTCCGCGCCACGTTCGGAGGAACCGACATCGACGAGCTGCGAGGACTGAGGGACTGATGCTTGACCTGACCTCACCATCGATCCACTTCAGCGGCGTGTCACCGGCGCAGTCCTCGCTGAGCGGCCTGCTCGTCGTGCTGCCGCTGGCGGCACCGCTGCTGGTGAGCGTGACCGCACTGTTCGTCCGGGCCGGCCGGTTGCTCGCCGTCCGAGCCAGCATCGTCGCAGCCGCCGTGATCCTCGGGTCGGGCGTTGCGGCTGCCGTGGTCAACGTGCGCGGCGAGGTGGCCTCGATCGGCTCGACCCTTCGCATCGACGCGCTGTCGGCAGTGATGCTCATCGTGATCGGCGCGGTCGGGCTGATCGCCACCACGGCCAGCGTCGACTTCCTCCGGGGCGAGATCAGTGGCGGCCACACCACCGATCGGCGGGTGCGCGCCTACAGCGTGCTGCTGCCGGCCTTCCTGGCGGCCATGGTGCTGGCGGTCGTAGCGAACAACCTCGGGCTGCTGTGGGCAGCGATCGAAGCAACCACGATCGTCACCGCGTTCCTGGTCGGCCACCATCGGTCCCGGGGTGCGGTGGAGGCCACCTGGAAGTATCTGATCATCTGCTCGGTCGGCATCGCTCTGGCCTACCTGGGCACCGTCCTGGTGCACTACGCAGCCCGGCACGCCGGGCTGGCCGAGTCCGAGGCGCTGGACTGGACCGCACTGGCGGCCGGCGCAGCCCAGCTCGACCCGGATGTCATGCGGGTCGCGTTTGCCCTGCTGGTGCTCGGGTTCGGAGCCAAGGCCGGCATGGCACCTCTGCACAGCTGGCTGCCCGATGCGCACAGTCAGGCCCCGGCTCCCGTGTCGGCTCTGATGTCCGGAGTGCTGCTGCCGGTCGCGGTCTACGCGCTGCTGCGTTACCGGGTGATCGCGGCACCCAGCTTGGGGGAGCACCAGGTACGGCTGCTGCTGCTGATCGTCGCGCTCGGCTCGCTGGCTCTCGCCGCCTCCCTGATCATCGCCCAGAGCGACTACAAGCGGCTGCTGGCCTACTCCAGCATCGAGCACATGTCTCTGGTCGTCATCGGAGTGGCGATCGGGACCCCACTTGCGGTGGCCGCACTGCTGTTGCACATCGTCGGCCACGGCCTGGGCAAGGCCGTCCTGTTCTGCAGCGCCGGCCGCATCCTGGCCACCGAGGGCAGCACGAGCATCCGGTCCGTGCGCGGACTGCTGGGCCGACGCCCAGCGCTCGCGGCTGTCTTCGCCGCGGGAATCGCCGCCCTGCTCGGGCTGCCGCCCTTCAGCTTGTTCGCCAGCGAGGTCGGCCTGGCCCGGGCGGGCACGTCGGCCGGACTGGGCTGGGTGATCGCGGCCGCGATGGCTCTGGTCGCGATCATCTTCGTGGCCATCACCGTGCACGTGGCCCCGATGCTGCTGGGTCGAGTGGCCGCCGGCCAGCCCGTGGACCGGTCTGCCGCGGCCTTGTCCCCACTGGTGCTGGGCCTGGTCGTTCTCGCCGTCCTGGGGATGGTGGCCTGGCCGCTGGACCAGCTGCTGCAGTCGGCCAGCCTGATCGGAGGTGCCAGATGAGCGAACAGGAGCGGCCCGACACCCCACCGCCGACCGATTTCCCGGCGGTCGAGAGCCGTCACTACCACCACCGCCGTCAGGTCGAGGTGTCCGCGGACACCCTGGGAACGCGGGCCACCGAGCTGTTGGGCAGCGGCTTCCGGCTGGGCCTGGTCGCGGCACACGAGGACAATGACCGGTTCCGGGTCATCTACCTCTTCCTCGCCGGGCAACCCGACCGCCGAGTCGAACTGGTTCTCACCACCGACCGGGAGGCGCCCTCGGTGCCCACGCTGGCCGGGCTGTCGTTTCCCGCGGGACGGTTCGAACGCGAGATGCGCGACCTGTACGGCATCATCCCCGTCGACCATCCCCTGCCTCGGCGCCTGGTGCGACACCAGCACTGGCCCCAGGGCTGGTACCCGATGCGCCGCGATGCCGGCGCACCTCCGGCGTTCGGCTCCGAGGACCAGCCCTACCCCTTCGCCACCGTCCAAGGTCCAGGGGTCTACGAGATCCCCGTCGGCCCGATTCACGCCGGCCTCATCGAACCCGGCCACTTCCGGTTCTCGGTCGTCGGTGAGACCATCCTCAAGCTCAAGGCACGGCTCTGGTTCGTCCACCGCGGCATCGAGAAGCACGCCGAGGGCCGGACGGTCTTCGACGCGCTGCCGCTGATGGAGCGGGTCTCCGGGGACACCTCGGTCGGACACGCTCTCGCGTTCAGTCTGGCCGTCGAGGAGGCCCTGGACTGGGCGGTGCCGGCTCGAGCCCAGCTGATGCGCGCCATCGTCCTGGAGCTGGAGCGTCTCTACAACCACATCACCGACATCGGTGCCCTGTGCAACGACGTCGGCCAGGGACTGCTCAACGCCCACGCCCTCACACTGCGGGAACAGCTCCTCCGGCTCAACGCCGAGACCACCGGCCACCGGCTGCTGCGCGGCGCGGTCATCCCCGGCGGGGCGCGCCTGCGGGCCCTACCCACGGCCGCAACCATCGATCATGTCGCCGCCGAGGCCGACCACATCGTCTCGCTTGCCCTGGGTCACAGCGTGGTGCGCGACCGTTTCACCGACACGGCGGTGCTCAGCACGGACCAGGCTCGAGACCTGGGCGCCGTGGGCTACGTCGCCCGCGCCAGCGGACTTCGGATCGACGCCCGCCACGACCACCCCTTCACCGACGCCACCACCCGCGCGCAACTGGTGACGAAGTCCGAGGGCGACGTCATGGCCCGGTTCCTGATGCGCGTCGAGGAGTTCCAGGCCTCGGCGCTGCTGATCAAGGACCTTCTGGCGCTGGCCGGTGACGGCGATGTGATCCAGAGCAAGCCGGGCCGGATAGCACGCCAGGCGTCGGGTGTCGGCCTGGTCGAGGGATGGCGCGGCACGATCGTCCATCGGATCGAGCTGGCCCCCGACAAGACGATCCGACGGCTGAAGATCGTGGACCCGTCCTTCCTCAACTGGCCCGCGGTGCCGGTCAGCCTCGCCGACACCATCGTCCCTGACTTTCCCCTGACCAATAAGAGCTTCAACCTGTCCTACGCCGGCAACGACCTGTGATCCGGGCAGCCCAGAGGCGGCGACATGCGGTCCCCGGGGCGCGGGCTACCCCGGACCGCTCACACCGCCTGATCCTTGCGTCTGACGTCGGTCCACCCTGTCCATCCGCGCTCCTCGAGCGAGGAGCCTTCGGGCACAGTACGGTTCGACTCCCGTCCGTGCTTGTCTCCGCCGACGAGGGGCTCGTCGAGGTCGACGGTGCCGACAGCGCGCTGGCCACCGGCCTGGCTGGGGCAGGGGTGCGCCCCCTGGTGGTGGTCGGCCTTGCCTCGACCTTGCCCGGGGTGTCGGGTTGCCGAGCATGGCGACTCGGCCAGCCGGAGCACGTACGCAGAGTTTGCGATCGCGCTGCTCGACGAGATCGAGGACCCGCGCCACCACCGGCTTGCCGTCAGCATCCAGGAGACTTGATACCCGAGGGTCCACGACAGCCTGGACGCCTCGGTCGCCGAGCACATCCGCCGTCTCGAGGAGACCAACGGCTGGCCGCGGTCGTGGTGCGCCCTACCTGCTCCTTGCGGCCCGAGGCCGGTAGGTGTCGGCCATGCCGGAGAAAGCGGATCTGCCGAACTCAGTCGGTCGGCCTCTCACCGCCCGACTCCTCGGCTGGCGCGGACTTCGCGGGCTCGTCGAGTCGCAGGATCGTCTCCTCGATCTCGGCGTTGCGCCCGTTGGCGAACGCGATCTCCGTTCCTATGATCGCGAATCCTGCCCTCTGAAGCACCTTGATCGATCCCACATTGTCGCTAGCCGCGCGCGCGAACACGGGCCGCACGCGAACCGATTCCAGAAGCAGGGCGAGCGCACGGCCGGCGATGCCCTGGCCCCAGAAGGCCCTGTCGATCCAGTAGGTAACTTCCGTGTCTCCATCGAGGACGAAACTGGCGATAGTGCCGACGAGCCGGCCATCGACAGTGACCGCACGGTTGGTCGACTCGGGCGCCGTCAGGACCTTAGCCATGTGGGCATCGAATGCGGCGCGGTCATCGGGATTCTCGGCCGTGAAGGCGGCCATCCGGACCGACGCCGGATCCCGCATCATCTCGAACAACGCATCGAGGTCGGAGTCCTCGACCGGCCGCAGTACCACCTCAGCCACACGTACCCTCCTCAGCCACACGCGCCCTTCCCCTGCGGCGCACCATCGATCAGCGCTGAACGTACCAACACCCTCGGACAACCGGACCCGCGTGAGACCGGCAGGACCATCGAGTGCGCGTCAGTCCGCCGCGAGGACGCAGAACTCGTTTCCTCCGGGTCTGCCAGGACAAACCCAGAGGCGTCCCTGCGGGCAGTACCTGCACGCCGTGGGCCATGAGCCGTCAGACGAGCCACCTCGGCGCCCTGGTCAGCCGGCCTGAAGTCGACATGGAGTCGGCTCTTGGCCTTCGCGCCCTCAGCAAGCCGGACGAGGTCCAGCTTGTTCCCATTCCACGTCACGAGGCGAACGTGGCCGTGCCTGCCAGGGCCTCAGAGACAGTCGTTGTCGGAGGACGCTCGTCACGGACTTGGTTCCTCGGTGATGAGTTGTAGCGCCCACAGCCGTCATATCTACGACGGGATACGAGGAGACGGAAGGATGACGTGATGAGTGTGGACACGCGACTGGAGGAGCGGGGAGTGAACGGTCTGGGCGACGTCGACGAGAGGGCCTTCGCGGGCTTGACGGAGCGGCACCGGCGGGAGCTGCACGTGCACTGCTATCGGATGCTCGGGTCGTTCGAGGACGCCGAGGACACCGTGCAGGAGGCGTTCCTCCGCGCCTGGCGACGGCGGGAGACCTTCGAGGGACGGTCGACCTTGCGGGCGTGGTTGTACCGGATCGCCACCAATGCCTGCCTGGACCTGCTCGCCAAGCGGCGCCCGGAGCCTGCGACCGGCGGCGAGGTGCTGTGGCTGCAGCCTTACCCGGACCGGCTGCTCGACGAGCTACCCGCGGACAACGCGGACGAGCCGGAGGCACTGGTCGCTGCGCGGGAGACGATCGAGCTGGCCTACCTCGTCGCAGTGCAGCACCTCGCGCCGCGCCCACGGGCCGTCCTGATTCTGCGGGACGTGCTCGGCTGGCCGGCGAAGGACGTCGCGGAACTCCTCGGGGATTCCGTCAACTCGGTGAACAGCGCCCTACAGCGGGCTCGCGCCGGCATGCGGGAGCACCTGCCCGCCGAGCGACAGGACTGGACCGGCGGTGAGGAGGACGCCGCGACGCGCGAGCTGGTGCGCCGCTACACCGACGCCAGCGTTGCCACCGACATCGACGGGCTCGCCGCCCTGCTGCGCGACGACGTCCGCTCTTCCATGCCGCCCACGCCAGGCCTCTACGTCGGCCGCGATGCGGTGGTGAAGGACTGGGCCGAGAGCGGCTTCGAGGCCTTGGGACGCCTGCGTGCCGTTCCGACCTCCGTGAACCGGCAGCCCGCTGTCGCCTTCTACCTCTGGCAGGAGCGGGAGGCCGCCTACCTACCACTGACGATCGATGTCCTTCGTATCACCGGCGGGACGATCACCGAGATCACCACGTTCCACGACGACCAGTTCCCGCGGCTCGGGTTGCCAGAGGGACTGCCAGCCGACGGCGGGGAACGCCAGGCACGGAAGGAGGGAACGGCATGAACAGCCTGGATGACACCCGGGTTGTCGCAGGCGCGGAACCGGTCCAGACCACCCACACCAACCGGCTCCGCGGCGTAGCCGTCACCGGCTTCGTCGCCGCGCTTGCGGCGATGGCGGCCACCACCCTCGCTGCCGCGCTTGCCCAGGTCTTTGGCGTCGACTTCGAGATCCCCGACGGTGGCGAGACGATCCCGTTGACCGGGCTCGCCGTGGTGACGGGCCTCTTCTCGGTCATTGGTGTTGCCATTGCCGTCGCTCTTCTTCGTTGGAGCACTCGCCCCGCCGAGCGATTCCTCTGGACGGCGATGTCGCTGACCGCGATCTCGTTGGTCCCGCCCCTCCTCGTCGGCGCGAACACCGCCACCACCATCACCCTCCTCGGGCTGCATCTCGTCGCTGCGACGGTGATGATCCCCAGCCTGGTGCGGAGCCTTCGAAAGCAGACCGGTCCAGCAGGCGGTCGCACCCGCTGAGCCTGCAGATCCGAAGGTGACCTATCGTGATCACAGCCGAGCAGGTGGCGACGAGGAGGTCGTTGTGGGCAGGTCCTGGCGAATCGGGTTGGCCGGCATGCTGCTTGCCCTGGGCGCGTGTGGACAAGTCGCTGCCGAAGACCCGGCTCGATCGACATCAGACCGCGGGGGCGCGGTGCAGCTCGCCGCCTCGCAGACATGTACGCCGGGCTCCGGGCCGGATTGCGTGTCCGTCGGCGGCGAGCACATCGTGGTCACTGCGTCAGACTTCATCCGCGTTGGAGTGGTCTCGGCCACTCCCGCACGTGACGGCATCCCTGCCATCGACGTGGAGTTCGACGCCGAGGGAGCAATGGCGTTCAGTCAGGCCTCCAAGGACGTGGTCGAGAAGGGTGATGGCGGGCGCCTCGTGCTGAGAGCTGACGAGCACGTGCTCGGCGCGGTTCGCGTGCCAAGCCCCCTCGCCCCATCGGAGCTGCGCATCTTTCTTCAGGACGATCTCAGTGCTGAGGACGCGGCCCGATGGATCATCGGCGGATGACTCCGCCTTCAGCAGCCAGCCACCCGGCACCGCGCCGTTGCACGACTCTGGGGCTGGAGACCACAGGTGAGCCCCTTCCACCGGCGTGGCGTTCATTGGTGGTGGAACGGTGTCGGATTGGCCTGGGGCTGTTCGTTGGGAAAGTGAACGTGGTCCACCAGGGTCCGCCGGAGCGGTAGGAGCAGCCATGCCCGAGTACCTCATCTACTTCAACCAGCAGTGGGTCGGCGACCACACTGAGGAGTGGTTCCGCGGGCGCGGACCGCTCGCCATGGCAGTGGTGAACGAGATGAAGGCTGCCGGTGTGTACGTCTTCGCCGGAGGGCTTGAGGAGGAGGACGGTCCGGTCTACAGCGCCGACCCCACCAGCGGCACGGTGCTGATCACCGATGGACCCTATGTCGAGACCAAGGAGTTCCTGGGCGGGTTCGCCGTGGTGGACGTGGCCGACGACGAGAGCGCCACGATGTGGGCCGGCAAGATCGCGGAGGCCTGTGGTTGGGCCCATGAGGTCCGCCGCTTCAAACCGCAGCCCCAGACCGAGATTCCGGACCGTGGCTAACCTCCCACCATGGACACGGAGGACCTACGCCTGGCCGTCTACCGTCTCTTTCGCCGTGGGCAGATCCCTCGGGTCGCCGATCTGGCCGTTGAACTGCCGACCATGAGTGAGCAGCAGGTCCGCGCCGGCCTGGTCACCCTCGCGGCACAGCGCCACGTCGCACTCGGCGCCGACGGCGAGATCACCATGGCCCACCCGTTCACCGCTGTCCCCCTCGGGTTCTCGGTGATGGGGCGGGACACCCTGTGGTGGGGCGGGTGCGCGTGGGACTCCTTCGCGCTGCCGCACCTGCTGCCGGACCAGGGTCCGATGCTGGTCGCCACCACCTGTCCGGCGTGCGAGCAGGCCCACGCGTGGCGAGTCGGCGATCACGAGCCTCCGCCAGGCGGACAGGTCGCCCACTTCTTGGTCCCGGCCGCCCGCATGTGGGACGACGTCGTGTACACGTGCGGCAATCAACGCATCTTCTGCTCCGAGGCCTGCGTGGCCACCTGGCTCGACAAGGCAGAACAGGCACGCGGCTACGTGATGGACCTGCCGACCCTCTGGCGGCTCGCGTCAGGCTGGTACGCCGGCCGGCTCGAGCGGGGCTACGTTCGTCGCGAGCCGAGCGCAGCCGCGGACTACCTCCGCAGGGTGGAACTCGCTGGCGCCTTCTGGGGCCTTCCGGAGTGACCGGGCTCTCCGGCACCCAGCCGGTGAGGAGTCCAGGTGGAACGATCTTGAGAAGGCGCGTGGGTCGCTGGACCATGTGTAGGGGCAGACTTCGACTCAGCCATGGGAGACAACATGGGGGACTACACGATCAAGGCTCTCGACGCGTCGACCTGGGACGACTTCGTCGCCATGGTCGAGCGCAACTCCGGACTCTTCTCAGGCTGCTGGTGCACCAAGTTCCACCCGCAGGACCGTGAGGAGGAGGAGCTCAACCGGCCGTACAAGGAGCGCATGGTCCGCGAAGGCGTCGCGCATGCGGCCCTGGTCTTCCAGGGTGATGAGGCGGTCGCCTGGGCGGAGTACGGCACGCCCGAGGAGCTGCCGAACATCCATCACCGCAAGCAGTACGAGGAGGGTGTCGTCACCCCGGCGGACTACCGGATCACGTGCATCTTCGTCGACAGGCGGCACCGGCGCACGGGGCTCGCCGCCGTCGCCTTGCATGGTGCGCTCGAGCTCATTGCCAGCCAGGGCGGTGGCCGAGTCGAGGGCTACCCGCAGGACACGCCAGGCAAGAAGGTCAACCCGTCGTTCCTGTACAACGGCACCCGGCACATGTACGAGGAGGCCGGCTTCGCCTATGACCGTGCGAAGGGCAAGAACCACTGCGTGATGTCGCTGACGGTCGAGGCGGCCAGGATCTGAACCGCTCCTTCACCTGGTGCTGTTCAGCCCGGTGGGGGCGAGAGTGGGGCGCGGCATCTGGACTGGACGCGGGCACGGGCTCGAGGGTGGCCGGGACCGCCAGATCCTGGGCCAAGACTCTGCGCCGCGGATGTCGAGAAGGTTCACGCGGCTCCGTTCCCAAGGGTAGGAGACCCGACTGGGACTCCCCGACACCGACAAGGGAGACACCACCATGCAACCGGACGAGATCACCGCGGTCCTGAACCTCCCGATCAGCCGAGAGCTCCTGGCTCGAGACCTGCTGCGCATGGCCTACGTCGCCAAGGACGGCACGCCCCGCAATGTACCGATCGCATTCACCTGGAACGGCTCGGAGATTGTCGTCTGCACCTCGAAGAATGCCCCGAAGCTGCCCGCGCTGCGCCGCAACCCATCGGTCGCGCTGACGATCGACACCGAAGTGCACCCGCCGAAGATCCTGCTCATCCGCGGTCGAGCTGAGCTGGACGTCGTGGACGGCATCCCGGACGAGTACCTGCAGATGAACGGCAGCTACACCATGACCGCCGAACAGCGCGTCGAGTGGGAGGCCGAGGTGCGCTCCCTCTACGACGGCATGGTCCGGATTGTCATCACCCCGACGTGGGCGAAGCTCATCGACTTCGAAACCACGCTCCCGAGCGCGGTCGAGGAACTGATCCACCAGCGGGCCGAGCGTCAGCCCACCTGAAACCCGTCCTTGCGTCGAAGGGATCGCGCTTCAGCGTCCGGTCAGTCAGCTAGAGCTTCGTCATCTTGCGGCAGGGCGTCGTGATCCGAATCGTCCTGGTGCTGAAATCGACGGTCACTCCCCCTGCGTCGACACCCACGACTCGACCCAGCCCGTAGGAGTCATGCGAGACCCGGTCGTCCAGCACGAACTGCTCGGCGATCGGCTCTGGCTCGGCCTGAAAGGGACTGCTGGCGTGGCGAGGACGCGGGCGTGCAGATGAGGTTGCCATTGCCACCAGTATGCGCCCCGGAGGTCAGCGCGGGAAGCCGGTCCCAAACGGGCGACCGGGCCTGTGGGCGCGACACCCGGAGCCTCGGTTCCGGGCAGCGATTCGCACGATGCGCGACACTGACGCGATGAACAGCGAGGTTGGGCGTGGTACGTCAACGAGCAAGGTCTACATCGTCGCCGACATCGAGGTGATCGATCCGGCGGTGTACGAGGACTACAAGCGCCTGTCGTCGGCTGCGGCGGAGAAATACCACGGTCGCTGGCTCGTCCGTGGCGGGGCGGTCGACGTGCTGGAAGGGGACTGGCAACCTCATCGCTTCGTTGTCGTCGAGTTCGAGGACGAGGCTGCGGCGCGGCGATGGTATGCCTCTCCTGAATACGCTGCTGCGAGGGCTGTGCGTCAGCGTTCGGCGAGGTCGTCGCTGCTGCTCGTCCACAGCACCTGATGCAGGCCGCGGCCCAGTACTCAGCCGCGGCATCGTCGGGCACGTCGACGACGGTGACGCCGCCCTCCAGTTCGGGGGCAGCCCGGCCGGCTGCCGCTCACCGTCACGACGACGCGCTCGCATCGTTCGGACACCACGGCCAGGAACATTTCACGCTCCGCTGGCTCCTGCCGCAGCGCCATTCCGTCGCAGAGCAGTCCCGTCAGGGCGTCACGTCGCGTCCTCCTTGCGCCTGATGTTCGTCCAGCCCGTCCAGCCGCGGTCCTCGAGGAGATCGAGCAGCCGCGGCGCGCACGGGAAGGACTCGAGGAATGCGGCATCGAGCAGCGCGACGAGCTCGTCGCTGACGGGGTGTTCGTCCTCGATCCCGACGGCGTCTGCAGCCGCAGCCTCGATGAAGGCGGCCACGCGGTCTGCGAGCGCGGGCAGCCGCGGGTCGTCTGGTGCGCAGTCGGCGAGTTCTCCGATGTCGAGATACAGCCGACGCAGGACCTCGTTCTCGATCTGCGCGTGCTTGATCGCCATGAGGTCAGCGACTGCTTCTGGCATCTGGGCCGAGACCAGGATCCAGCTGTCGCGCTCGACCTCGATCAGCCGCTCCCGGAACCCGAGCTCGCGCATCCGGTCGAGGTAGGCCACAGCCTCGGGCGGCAACGCCAGGCTGTCGCCCGCCGCAAGCTTGGCGATCCGCTCCCGGTGCCGCTGACGTTCCCGGATCTCGCCACGCAGGCGGCGGTCGATGTCCTCGACCGCCGCCGCGAACTCATCGTCATCGGCCGCAAGGAGTTCACGCACCCGTGACAGCGGCACGCCGGCGTCGGCCAAGGTGCGGATCTTGACGAGCTCCACCACTGCTGCGGCGTCGTAGCGCCGGTAGCCGGAGTGGTCTCTCTCGGGCTCGGCCAGCAGCTGCTTGGCATGGTAGTGGCGGACCGCTCGGACGGTGACACCGGCATACGATGCGATCTGGCTGATCGTCAGCATGGCCCCATTCTGCGAGCTTCTGGCCACGTCGTGGCTGAGCCGCCGCAGCTTCCGGTGGTCGCGGGCCACGGTCTGCCGCCGTGCTCGGCGAGGGCATGTCAGGCGATCTTGCTGCGGTAGGTCCGCATCGCGAGCGCGTAGGCGACGAGCAGGAGGCCGACGCACCACGCGAGTGCGATCCAGCCGTCGTTGCCGACCGGCTGCTCGGCGTAGAGGTTGCGAATGGTGTTGACGATCGAGGTGACTGGCTGGTTCTCGGCGAACCAGCGCACCGGGCCCGGCATGCCTGCGGTGGGCACGAAGGCCGAGCTGATGAACGGTAGGAAGATCAGCGGGTAGGAGAACCCGCTCACCCCGTCGACCGACTTCGCGGTCAGCCCGGGGATCACGGCCAGCCACGTCAGCGCGAGGGTGAACAGCACCATGATCCCGAGGACCGCGAGCCAAGCGAGGACGCCGGCGCCAGATCGAAAGCCCATCGCGACCGCGACGAGCACGACGAGGACGAGTGAGGTCAGGTTGGCCACGACGGACGTCAGCACGTGGCTCCACAACACGGCCGATCGGGCGACCGGCATCGACTGGAACCGTTCGAAGATCCCCCCGGAGACGTCCGTGAAGAGCCGGAACGCGGTGTAGGCAATGCCGGAGGCCACGGTGATGAGCAGGATCCCGGGCAGCAGGTAGTTGACGTAGTTGCCGCCGCCGACGTCGATCGCGCTGCCGAAGACGTAGACGAACAGCAGCAGCATGGCGATCGGGGTGATGGCGGTGGTGATGATCGTGTCCGGACTGCGCAGGATGTGGCGCAGGGATCGCTTGAGCAGGACGCGCGTGTCGTGGAGGGTGTGGGTGGTCATCGGGGCTCCTTAGCTGCGGGGATCGTCGTGGCCGACGATCGCGAGGAAGATGTCTTCGAGGGTCGGCTGCTTCTCGACGTATTCGACCTCGGCCGGAGGAAGCAGCTGCTTGAGCTCGGCGAGGGTCCCGTCGGCGATGATCCGGCCCCCGTGCAGGACGGCGATCCGGTCCGCCAGGTGCTCGGCCTCGTCGAGGTACTGCGTGGTGAGCAGAATCGTCGTGCCTCGGCCGGCGAGGTCCTGCACGGTCTTCCAGACCTCGATCCGCGACTGCGGGTCGAGCCCCGTCGTCGGTTCGTCGAGGAAGAGCACCGGCGGGTCGCCGATCAGGCTCATCGCGATGTCGAGGCGTCGGCGCATGCCGCCGGAATACGTTGCGACCCTTTGCCCGGCCGCATCGGTCAGCGCGAATCGCGTGAGCAGGTCGTCCGCAACCCGACCGGGATCCTCGAGACGTCGCAGCTCGGCGACGAGGACGAGGTTCTCACGCCCGGTGAGGACCTCGTCGACAGCGGCGAACTGTCCGGTGAGGCTGATCGACTCGCGCACCAGGGCCGGCGCGCTGGCGACGTCGTATCCGTTGACGGTGGCGGTTCCTCCGTCCGCCTTGAGCAGTGTGGAGAGGATCTTCACGGCTGTGGTCTTGCCGGCCCCGTTGGAGCCGAGCAGGGCGAAGATGGAGCCGGAGGGCACGCTCAGATCGACGCCCTTGAGCACCGCGTGGTTGCCGTAGGACTTCATGAGTCCGACGATCTCGATGGCTTGTCTCGTGGTCATGGCATCAGCCTGCAACCCTGACCCTGCGTCAAGGTCAAGTCGCCATCGCGGGTGGCTGGCTGGGGCCCACCAGGGCGGCCGCATCCGATAACCAGGTGCGCACTCTTGGCGCGGGGGTGTGGGGTGGAGACATGACGATCGTCCTGGGCACGCCGGATGTGGATGGGCTGAGCGAGGCTGTGCGCGTGCTGCGGGAGTGGCAGCACGACGAGGCTCCGACGCAGCTGCATCCGGGGGACCTGGGCTGGCACTGGCGATTCGGTGCGGAGGTCACTGCGGCCGCGGTCCGGACCTGGAGCCGCGACGGACAGATCCGCGCCGTGGGGCTGTTGGACAGTCCTGAGCTGTTGCGACTGGCGGTCGCACCGGAAGACCAGCACGACGAGGAGCTGGCTCGACAGATCGCCGCCGACGCGGCTCAGCCGGAGCGCGGCATCCTGCCTCGAGGGAAGGCATTCATCGAGGCGCGCGGTGGCGCGCTGCTCCAACGGCTGCTCCTCGCCGACGGGTGGGTCGTTGGCGAGCCGTGGACCCCGCTCCAGCGCGACCTCACCGAGCCGGTGGAGGACTGCGGTCTGCGGATCGAGGTGATCAGTCCGGACCGAGTTCACCTGCGGGTGGCCGTCCAGCGCGCCGCATTCGAGCGGTCCACGTTCACGGTGGAGCGCTGGCAGGCGATGGCCGCCGGGCCTGCGTATGCAGACGCTCACTGCCTGGTCGCGTTCGACGACCAGGGCAGTGCAGTGGCGGCCGCGACGGTGTGGTCGGCCGGACCGGGCAGGCCCGGGCTGCTCGAACCGATGGGCGTGCACCGCGACCATCGCGGTCACGGCTACGGCACGGCGATCACCGTCGCCGCGGCGGCCGCTCTCCGAGAACTGGGCTCGTCCAGCGCATTCGTGTGTGCCGAGAGCTCCAACGTCGGCGCGGTCGCCACCTACGCGTCGGCCGGCTTCCAACAGCTCCCCGAGGCGCCGGACCTGACCCGAGGCCCATAGGTCGTGCACCCT
>NZ_JAJJPG010000012.1:38425-45913 GCF_032907665.1 Intrasporangium sp. | reverse complement strand
ACCAGGTTCGCCGCGGCGAAGTTGTGGCGGCGCGGGCCGGGTCGATCCCGCACCAGGTTCGCCGCGGCGAAGTTGTGGCGGTCGGGTCTGGTCGATGGCGGGAGGCGACGAGGGCGGGAGGGCTGGGACTGTCCGGCGTGCGGGCCGAGCCCAGCGGCATACGGCCGCGGCGCGCTGACCAACTGCGCTACGGGGCCCTGCTATGGATCTGTCGTGCGTATCCCCAACCGATGGGGACGCATCCCTGGGTGCGGGCAACAGTGCGCCGCCGGGGAGGGGACCCGGCGGCGCACTGGGTTTCAGAGGGTCAGTGGAGGATCATCCGCTGATGCCCGTCGTGAAGCTGCCCGACCCTGAGTACGCGGAGACCCCGAGCCGGTAGTACCCGGACGTGTTCGCGTACGAGAGCGTCTCGTCGGGGGATGACGACATGGCACGGGCGACCGTCGTCCAGCCATAGCCGTTCCACCGCTGGAGGTAGAGGTCGAAGTCCGCGCCGCTGGGACCGTCGAGGCAGGCCGTGATCGTGCCAGCCGTCGGGTCGTAGACGTACGGGAGGTACGTCGTGCCGCGGTACGAGACGGTGCCGGACTGGACCACCTCGTAGCCGCTGCAACCAGAGCCGCCCGTGGAGGTGACCGTCAGCGCGTAGCCCGCCGTGTGGGTCTTGCCTCCGCCGGTGGCGTTGACGACGACGTTCGACGTGGCTGCAGGGGTGCTCGCCGACGTCCTGATCGTCATCGTCGAGCTGCCGCCCGCCGTCACCGTCGCGGGTGAGAACGTCGCCGTCGCGCCCGCCGGCAGACCGGTGGCGCTCAGCGTGACGCTGACAGCCGACCCCGACGTCACGGCCGTCCTGACCGTGGTCGTGGTGGACGATCCCGCCTCGACCGAGCCGGAGGTCGGTGACACCGACACCGAGAAGTCGTCACCCGTGGGCGGCGTGTCGGTGCCGACCGCCTGCTGCCAGATCGTGTGGGCGATCCCGTCAGCAGCCCGGTTGAGACCTGTGGTGTTGACGTTGCTCGGGTACGAGTCGCACGACGCGTGGTAGCAGGGGTCGAACGCCGCGTAGGCGGTGCCGCCCCACTTGGCCGCCTGGGCGCTCGTCTTGCGCGCGCTGGCACCCATCGCGTAGCCGGACGTGGGGATGCCCGCTGCCTCGAAGGAGTAGTCGTCCGACCGACCGGCTCCTTCGGTGTTCTCCTCGGGCTGGAGGCCCAGGGAGTCCCAGTAGGCGCGCATCGGAGCAGCCGCGGCCGACGTGAGGTGGTTGATGAAGTAGCCACCGTTGGTCGAGGCGACCATGTCGAAGTTGTAGTACGCCTTGATCTGGCTGCGCTGCGTCGAGGTCAGCCGGCTGACGTAGTACTCAGAGCCGTTGAGGCCCTGCTCCTCGTCGGTCCACCACGCGAACCGGACGTGGCCCTCCATCGTCGGGTCCTGCTGGGCGAGGACGAGTGCTGCCTCGAGGATGGCGGCGGAGCCGGAACCGTTGTCATTCATGCCCGCACCGGACGAGACTCCATCGAGGTGGGCGCCGAAGAGGTACGTCTGGTTGGGATCGCCACCGGGCCAGTCGGCGATGATGTTGTCCGACGGGTAGGCGCAGGTGGTGCAGCGCTGGAGGGTCACCGTGTAGCCGGCAGCCTCGAGCTTGCCCTTGACGTAGTTGACCGACGCCGTGTAGCCGGAGGAGCCGGCCCGCCGGTTGCCGCCGTTGCTGCTGGCGATGGACTGCAGCTGCGACAGGTGGGCCTTCATCTTCTCGACATCGACGTCGGGGACCGTCGGGGTCGGGGTGCCGCCACCCACCGTCAGCGTGTAGGTCGCGGTCCGGTCGATCGCTGCACCGTCACCGAGCACCGTCACGGTGTAGCTCCCGTCAGGAGTCGAGCTCGACGTGGAGATCGTCAACGTCGAGCTTGCTCCGGAGGTGACCGAGGACGGGCTGAACGTCGCGGTCGCCCCGGTCGGCAGTCCGGTGGCCGAGAACGTCACCGACTGCGCGGCGCCGGCCGTCGTCGTCGTGCGCACCGTCGCCGTGGCGGCCGAGCCGGGCTCGACGCTGCCAGAGGTCGGCGACAGGGACATCGAGAAGTCCTGGGAGCTGGCCGTGCACGTGGGCTCCCCGCTCTGCGTGCCGACCGAGACCGCCAGCCAGGCACTCTTCACGGTGTTGAACTCGGTGCACGAGCCCGGGTAGAGGTCCTTGGCCGCCTGGAGGGTGGCCACGCGTGCCTTGGCGTGCGTCCACGGGGAGGTCTTGCGCTGCAGGCCGTTGACGAAGATGTTCGTCGCCTTCTGCACGCCGATCCCGGTCACCGAGCTGGGTCCACCGCTGCAGATCGGGCTCGACGGCTTCCCGCCGCCGGGGCTGCTGCCCTCAGCGAGCAGGTAGAACCAGTGGTTCTGGGGGCCGGCGCCGGCGTGCACCTCGGTGTTGGGGATGTCGGACGAGTAGCAGTTCGGGTCGCCGAGGGCGGCGGGGTTGTACATGTTGCGGATCGGGCCCTGGCCGACGAGGTCGACCTCCTCGCCGACGAGGTAGTCACCCGGGTCGTTCGAGTTGTTGGCATAGAACTCGGTGGCGGCGCCGAGGATGTCACCGGTCGACTCGTTGAGGCCGCCCGCCTCGTTGCCGGAGCCTCCGCTCCCACCCGAGAACTGGAAGACGCCGTGGCCGTACTCGTGCGCGACCACGTCCATCGGGGTCGCCTGCTTCGTGCCCGCCTGGTTGCGGCCGAAGTTGGCGTAGGAGCCGTTCCAGTAGGCGTTGACGTCGCTGAGTCCGACGCGTCCGGGGTAGTTCGTGCCCGAGCCGCTGATCCCGTCGCGGCCGGTCCACGCGGAGAGCATGAGCTCTTCCTGCTCGCCGGCGTACATGACGTCGACGCAGGCGGTGACGAGGTCGGTCCCCGAGCCGTTGCCCCAGACGTTGTCGTAGTCCGTGTAGGTGCTGCCGCTCTGGTTCTGGCACCGGAGGCCGGGTGCGTTGACACTCGTCATCGAGTAGGACGAGCCGGAGGGGGTGCTCGTGAACCCGACGGTCCCGTTGTGGTGGCCGTGACCGGTCGCGTCGGCCTGCCGGACCAGGTCCTCGGACGATATGACCTTGCCGTTCCTGGCGTTGACGTAGACCTCGAGGACGGCGGGCATCCCGTCGGCACGCTCGCCCTCGACCGTGACGTGCCAGGCGAGGCGCGGCGCCTTGCCGTCAGCGACGTAGATGACGAGGTCCGGTCCGTCCGTGTGCTCCACGGAGTCGACGAGGCCCTCGGCGACGGAGACTGCACGCGCCCCGGAGAAGGTGGCCTTCGTCGACCCGATGGCCGGAACGACGTCCGTGGCACGGGTGATGTCGCGGACTGCTCCGGTCTCGTCGGCCGTGACGATGGCGTCCGCGCCGATGACGGGCAGGCCCTTCCAGCTGCGCTGGTAGAGCACGTAGTGCCGCCCGCCGGGTCCGGCGTTGACCGACTGTCTGACGTACTGCTCGTCCCCGCTCGCGGCGAGGGCGCCGAGGCTGCGCCGGATCGCTGCGTCGGCGGCGGCGATCGCTTTGTCCTTGGAAGGCTTGGCTGCGACAGCCATGGAGGCCGCCGTCGCAACGGACGAGGCGCCCGAAGCAGCAGACCTGGCGACGGTCGCGCTGGCTCCCGCAGGGGCGCCGACGGACGGGGACAAGGCCCCGGCGCCGGGGGCGACGGCGAGCGGCACGGCCAGACCGGCCAGCGAGCCGAGCACGGCCAGACGCGCCAATCGGCGATGTGTTGGTCTCGACATTGAGATCAACCTTTCCGTGAGTAGGTAGCCCAGAGCGTGGCGGCCGGACTCGGGTGGCGGGTAATCCCACTTGGCCATAACCTTCGCGTTGTGGAGGTCGACATCCGGCATCTGCGCGTGGTGCTGACCGTCGCCGAGTCAGGCAGCGTGAGCTCCGCGGCGACGCAGCTCGGTGTATCCCAGCCCGCACTCAGCGCACAGCTCGGCCGGATCGAGCACGCTTTCGGTGGAAGCCTGTTCGCCCGGGGTCGTGAGGGAGTGCGACCGACGCCTCTCGGCGAGTTCGTCATCGACCGGGCCCGCGAGCTCGCCGAGCAGCTCGACTTCATGATCGTCGAGGCGAGGCGTCAGACGTCCGAGACCGGTCCACTGCGCGTGGGGTGCAACACGTCGCGCTACTTCTCGGCCTTCATGCTGGAGCTCGAGAAGCTCGGTTTCGCGCGCACGGTGATGCCCTTCGTCGACACCTCCAGTGGCGTCATCACGGAGCACCTCCTCCGCCGCGAGGTCGACGTCGCCTTCGCGGGAGTCCACGTGGGCTACGACGACGCGTGCCCGCCGGGCTTGCGGCAGTCCGTGGTGGTGGCGCGTGAGCCCTTCTTCGTGGCAATCGCCGCGTCCCACCCTCTGGCCACGCAGCGGGAGATCCCCTTGTCGGCGCTTGGGGAGGACGAGTGGCTCCTGCCCCCGGGCAAGCCCGACGGCACCTATGCCGCCCTCCAGGACGCGTTCCGCCAGGCCGGCATCTCCCCAGCCTCTCCGCTCGGGCGCCAGAGCCTGCCCGACTTCTGGCCCTACATCGCGGCTCGGCGCGCGGTGGCTCTCGCGATGCCGAGCGACGTCCCGGCCGAGGGGGTCGTGCTGCGCCCACTCCAGGGGCAGCCGGTGGCGGGCACCCGGATCGTGCGCTGGAACCCGTCACGAGTCAGCGAGGCAGAGGCTGAGGTGTGTGTCCGGGCCGCCCAGTCGACCTTCCTGCAGGAGCTGGAGGAGACGGCCATGAACCAGCCGTGGTGGGACGAGTTCCCAAGCCACCGACCGACTCTCAGACCACCACTCCCACCGGTCGGCGAGTCGGTGGGGGCGTAGGCTCACCCGGGTGCATCGCCGCCTCGCGCTCGTCCGCAGACCGTCGCACCGCCTTGCGGACGGGATCGTGACCCATGTCGACCGCTCACCGTCCGTCGACGTCGACCTCGCGATGCGGCAGTGGGCGGAGTACTGCGCGGCCCTCGAGCGCCACGGCTGGGACGTCGTCGAGGCGCCGCCTGCCGACGACTGCCCCGACGGCGTCTTCATCGAGGACCAGGTCGTCGTGCACGGTGACGTCGCGGTCCTCTGCCGCTCCGGGGCCCCCGCGCGGCGGGCCGAGCAGGTCGGGCTCCCAGAGACGGTCGAGCCGATCGGCTACCGCTGCGTGTCGATCTCCGCGCCGGGCACGCTTGACGGCGGTGACGTGCTCAAGTGGGGCCGGGACGTCTGGGTCGGTGTCGGAGGACGGTCCAACGAGTCGGGGGTCGCCCAGCTGGAGGAGGCGCTCGCGGGCCACCGCGTCACGGTCCATCGCGTCCCCGTCACCCGGGTGCTGCACCTCAAGTCGGCAGTCACGGCCCTTCCCCTCGGGACGATCATCGGGCACGAGGCGACGGTGGACGACCCGACCCGGTGGCCCGACTTCCTCGCCGTGCCGGAGCAGGCGGGCGCGCACGTCGTGCTGCTCGGCGGCATGTCCGTGCTCATGTCGGCAGCGGCGCCTCGGACCGCCCACCTGCTCGAGGGCCGGGGCCATGACGTGACCCTCGTGGACATCTCGGAGTTCGAGAAGCTCGAGGGCTGCGTCACCTGCCTCTCCGTGCGCCTGCGCGGCTGACGCCGCCGGGCTTGCTCCGAGCCCACCCCCACTCGAGTGGCCCCACCCTCCACAGGCCAGAGCCACCGGCCGTATGCCGCCGGGCTTGCTCCGAGCCCACCCCCACTCGAGTGGCCCCACCCTCCACAGGCCAGTGCCGCCACCCTGTGGATCACCGGGCCACTCGAGTAGGTGGGGTGTGGGTCACCGGGCCACTCGAGTGGGGGTGTTGTGGATCACCGGGCCACTCGAGTGGGGGTGTTGTGGATCACCGGGCCACTCGAGTGGGTGGGGGTGCCGGATCACCGGCTCCCTGCGACTCCCCCTCCTCCGCCACCTGGCCGATCGGCCTGCGGGGCAACGCCGTCAGCGCGATGACCGCCCCGAGCACCGCTGCCCCGGCGGCGACGAGCACGGCCGTGTGCATCCCGAACACATAGGCCGCCCGGGCCGCGCCGAGGATGGCGGCGCCCGCATCGCCGCCAACCCGCTCCGCGACCACGGTGGCCCCGCCCAGGGTCTCCCCCGCCGGGGCGGTGACCTCGTTCGTCAGCACTCCGGGCAGCAGCTCGGAGAGGCGAGACCGATAGACGGCGGCGAGGACGCTGCCGAGGACGGCCATCCCCAGGGCCCCGCCGAACTCGCTCGCGGTCTCGACGAGCGCGGACACCGACCCCGCCCGGTCGGCCGGTGCGACGCCGATGGCGTACTCCGTCACGAGCGTGGCGACCGCGACCAGGCCGATGGCGATGAACGTTGATGCCGCGAGCACGACCCAGATGGTCGAGTCGACGCCGGCGAAGCGGATCCCGACGAAGCCCAGTGCCGCGACGACGAAGGCTCCGGCCATGACCGGTGGCCTACCGACGCGAGTGGCGATCGCGGCTGCCGTGGGTGCGGCGCCGCCGACGAAGAGGGCCGGCACGAGGCCCCACAGCGCCGCACTGAGCGCGCTGTAGCCGAGCACGGACTGGAGGTACTGGGTGGTGAGGATGGCGCTGCCCATCATCCCGAACATCCCGATGACCTGGATCGCGACGGAGCCACCGAAGCCCCTGATCCGGAAGAGGGTGAGGTCGACCATCGGCGAGGTCACCACGCGCTGGCGCCAGAGGAAGGCGACCCCGGCGACAAGGCCCAGCGCCACCTGGGCGAGCAGGACCAGCGCCCAGCCGTCAGCGGCGAACTCCTTGAGGGCGTTGATGATCGGCAGGATCGCGGCGAGCGACAGGAGCGAGCCCAGCAGGTCGAACCGGGCTCCGGCACTGCGCGACTCCGGCAGGAGCAGGGGGCCCACGACGAGAAGCACGAGCATGAAGGGCACGTTGATGAGGAAGACCGAGCCCCACCAGAAGTGCTCGAGCAGGACGCCCGCGACGACGGGACCGAGGCCGACGCCCGCAGCCAGCACGGCGGACCACGCGGCGACGGCCTTGGCCCGCGCGGCCTCGTCGTCGAAGACAGTCCGGATGATGGCCAGGGTGCTGGGCATGAGGGTCGAGCCGCCGACGCCGAGCAGGGCTCGTGCGACGATGAGCCACTCGGCGTTCGGAGCGTAGGCAGCGAGCACCGACGCCGCGCCGAAGGCGAGGGCACCGAGCAGGAGGAGGCGGCGCCGGCCGATGCGGTCGGCGACGTTGCCCATGGTGAGGAGCAGCCCGGCCAGGGCGAAGCCGTAGATGTCGAAGATCCAGAGCATCTGCGTGGCGCTCGGGTCGAGCTGCGCGGCGATGCTCGGCACCGCGAAGAAGAGGACGGACACGTCCATCGAGACGATGAGCAGGGGCAGGCAGAGGACGGCGAGTGCCGCCCACTCGCGACGCCCTGTGGTGGAGGGAGTGGTGGAGGGAGTG
>NZ_JAJJPG010000012.1:31153-38325 GCF_032907665.1 Intrasporangium sp. | reverse complement strand
GTGGTGGAGGGAGTGGTGGAGGGAGTGCTGGCTGAAACCATGCGTCGAGCCCTAACTGTGTAGCAGGCATAGTGTTTATGACGCACACAAAATAGAGCGCAACTGCGTATCGCGCAAGCAATTAGTAGACTCCCGTGAGTGACCGAGCTGCCGCGTTACCTCCAGCTCCTCTGGGGCCGAGAGCCCGAGGGCCGCCGCGGACCCAAGCCCGGCCGGAGCATCGAGGAGATCGGGGCGGCTGCGGGCGCCATCGCCGACCGGGACGGCCTGGGCGCCGTGTCGATGAAGAGCGTCGCGGAGGCAGTCGGTTTCACGACGATGTCGCTCTACCGCTACGTCGACAGCAAGGACGAGCTCCACGCGGTCATGCTCGACGTCGCCTACGGCCGCCCGGAGCTCGACTACGGCGACCTCGACTGGAGGTCGCGGATCTCATTGTGGACCAAGGAGATCGCGGAGCGCCGGCTGGCCCATCCCTGGACCGTGGAGCTGGCCCAGATGTCACCTCCGCTGACGCCCCACACTCTCGCCTGGATGGAGGCCGGTCTCGAGGCCCTCGCAGGCACCCCCCTGTCCAGTCAGCAGCGCCTCTCGGCCATGCTCGCCATCGACGTCTGGAGCCAGAACCACGTCCGCCAGTCGACGCGGATGGGTCTCGTCGGCCGGCCCGAACCCGACTCGATGCAGGCCAACTACCTCGCGATCATGGGCGAGCTCATCGACCCGCTCCACTTCCCCCACCTCGCCGCCGCTGCTCCCGAGGCCTTCGACGACGCCGACGAGGACTTCTTCGCCGACGAGTTCGACCGCGGCCTCACCCTCCTTCTCGACGGCATCGAGGCCCTCGTCGCGCGCTCCCGCTGACCGCGCGCTGGGCGCGGTCCCAGCCCAGCGGCATACGACAGGTGCCGTATGCCGCTGGGCTCACTGCTCCTCGTCGCCGCCGGGGGCCACCTGGCTGGCGATACCGGCGATGAACATCTCGATGCCGTGGCGGAACCGTTCCCGCCCGTCCCCGGCCATGATCTCGTCGAGGTGCGCGGTCAACGTCGGGAACCGCTCGGTCGGGAGCGCGGCGAAGAAGCCCGCCACCTGGTCGACGTACTCCTTCCCGCGCTCCTCCGCCTCCTCGACGGTGCCGCCGAACCGGCGCTGGAGCAGCCAGCCCTCGTAGGCGTCGGCGGCGATGTAGAGGGCGAGCCGGTCCATGGCCCAGGCGGCGATCCGGACGGGGACGCCGCCACGCAGCATGGCGGCCATCATCTCCTCCGACGCCTCGAGGGCGACCGGGCTCGTCGGGATGTCGGCGAAGCTGAACAGCGCGATGTCGGAGTGTGCCCGGTAGACGTCGTAGGCCCGGTCGGCGAACTGGCGCACGCCCTCCTGCCAGTCCAGCGAGGCGAAGTCGGGGAACGTCATCTCCTCGATGACCCGGTCGTGAACATGCCTCAGCAGCTCGTCCCGGGAGCTGACGTAGGCGTAGAGGGACGCGGGGCCGGTGCCGAGCTCGGACGCCACCCGCCGCATCGTGACCGCCTCGGTCCCCTCGGCGTCGATGATCTCGAGAGCGACAGTGACCATCCGCTCCAGCGACATGGGCGTCCGCGCCCTGGTCGGTCGCCCGGACGGCTTCCACGGCGCCACCGGAATCGAAGCATCCTCCGACGGGGTCGCCGCGCTCGCCGTGAGGTCGGACCCGGGCCCAGTCTTCACACCGTCCATGCTCCCGCTCCTTCGGTCTCGAACATTGTACTTGACGCGAACATTGTTCGTGAGTAGAACAGTGTTCCGTCAACGAACAGTGTTCCATCGAAGGAAGCAGGGGGACCGCACATGTCAACTGCCACCAGTCCGACACCGAGGCCGACACCCAGTCCGACACCGAGGCCGAGGCCCAGCGAGGTGGCGTACCGCTGGCGGTGGCCCGCACTCCTCGTGGTCCTGGCCGCCGAGGTGATGGACCTGCTCGACGTGCTCGTCACGGTCATCGCAGGCCCCTCCGTCCTCAGGGACCTCGGCGGCTCGACGACCTTCATCCAGTGGTTCACCGCGGCCTACACCGTCGCGATGGCCTCGGGCCTGCTCATCGGCGGGCGCCTCGGCGACATGTTCGGCCGCCGGCGCGTCTTCCTCATCGGCATGGCCGGCTTCGCCGTCGCGTCACTGCTGTGCACGGTGGCTCTCTCGGCCGAGATGCTCGTCGCCACCCGGGTGGTCCAGGGCTTCTTCGGCGCAGCGATGATTCCCCAGGGCCTGGGGCTCATCAAGGAGATGTTCCCACCCGACGAGATGGCGCGTGCCTACGGTCTGTTCGGCCCCGTCATGGGCCTGTCGTCGGTCGGCGGTCCCGTCCTCGCCGGATGGCTCGTCGATGCCGACCTGCTCGGTCTGGGGTGGCGGATGATCTTCGCCATCAATCTCCCCATCGCGCTCGTCGGCATCGTTGCCGGGTTGCGGTACCTGCCGGCCTCGAGTCCCGACCCGGACCTGAGCATCGACCTGCCGGGGTCCCTGCTGGCGACGATCGGGATGGCCGGGCTCATCATCCCCCTCATCCAGGGACGCGAGCACGACTGGCCCGCGTGGAGCTTCGCGCTCATCGCTCTTGCCCTGGCGGCGTTCGTCGGCTTCGCGGTGCTCGAACGACGGCGCGACCGGGCCGGACGGGCGACTCTCGTGGTCCCCTCGCTCTTCGGCAAACGGGCGTTCACCGCCGGGCTGGTCACCGGCCTGCTCTTCTTCGCCTCGCTCATGGGCATCTCGCTCGTCGTCACCCTCTTCCTCCAGCTGGGGCTGGGGTTCGATCCCCTGCGCGCCGGGGTCGCCGGTCTGCCGCAGGCCCTCGGCATGGTCGTCGGCTTCCTGCTCACGCAGGCTCTGCACGTACTGGGCCGCCGGCTCATGCATCTCGGGGCGACCACAGTGGTCGGCGGAGCGCTCCTGCTCAGCGCAACGATCGGCTCGGCGGGCGACGCGATCGATGCGTGGTCCCTGGCGCCGGGGCTCGCCATCATCGGCGTCGGTCTGGGCCTCACCATGGCACCGTTCTTCGACATCGTCCTCGCGGGGGTCTCTCCCTCCGAGTCCGGCTCGGCTTCAGGCACGCTGACGAGTGTGCAGCAGATCGGCGGAGCCCTGGGGATCGCCGTCCTCGGCACGGTCTTCTTCACGCCGGTCGAAGATGCGATGCCCGGCCCGACTGTCGACACGTTCGCCAGCGCCACCCAGGCATGCCTGTGGTTCGCTGCGGTGTTCGTCGTCGGAGCGGGACTCCTGACCTTCCTGCTGCCTCGCAGGGCCGAGCACTTCGGCGCCCACTGAGGTCACCCACCAGGGTCGCCCACCAGGGTCGCCCACCGGGGCCAGCCAACCAGCGCGTCCGCCGAGGTCCAGGATCGGGAGACGCTCCGGCCGACGCGGCCGTCGCAGGGTCGCGTCGTCGGGCCTGGCGTCAGGACCAGCCGACCTCGTCGACGCCGCCGGGGACGTCTGCCTCCGGGTCGTACGGGGTGCGGGTGAAGCGGAAGCTCTGCAGGTCGAGGTGCGACACCGTGCCATCGGCACGACGGACCACCCGAAGTGGCTCTCCCGTGTGGTAGCCGTCGAGGCCCCGCCACTCGTCCGGACCGACCCGCTCGAACCGGGCGCCGCGGCCCTCTCCCGGCTCGCCGAGGACGAGGTGATCCCCCACCGCCTTGGCCATCGTCACCGTCGGACCCCAGTGCCACAGCCCGAGGAGCTCGAGCAAGCCGGGGTCACCGGCGGCATGCCACGGCTCAGGAGGCTTCGGCTCGCGCTCGACGAAGTCGGTGAGCAGGGTGCCGACCTGAGGTCCGAACGGGCCGGCGGTCGAGTTGGTGGAGGCGACCAGCCCGTCTCCGGTCTCCAGGTCGACGCGCAGGCCGGCGAGGAAGCCCGGCATCGAGCCGCCGTGCCCGGCCAGGCGGCGGCCCTCGATGTTCCACACCTGCCACCCCAACCCGTGCGCGACCGTCCAGGGCTGGCCGGGGCTGTCGCCGACGACGTGCGGCTCGAGCATCTCCGCCAGGGTGTCTGCAGCGAGCACGTCGCCCGTGTCCCCGCCCGCGAAGACGGCCCAGGTCGCGAGGTCCTCCACCGTGGTCCAGAGCTGGCCGGCCGGCCCCATCGCACCCGCGTCGTGCTCGGGCTCGGGCAGCAGGACGTCGGCGAAGGGGTGCACGGCCCATCCGGGCGCCGCCTTGCCACTCGGCCGCGCCGTCGTCCGCGTCATCCCGAGCGGCTCGAGCAGGTCGCGACGGACGACGTCGAACCAGCTCGCCCCATGGGTCCGGGCCAGCAGCTCGCCGAGCGCGGCATAGCCGACGTTGGTGTAGTGGAACCGCCGGCCGGCGCGGAACCGCTGCACGACGGGCGAGGCGGCGAGCTCCTCCCAGGTGCCGCCCGGGGTTCGCTCCCACCACGGACCGTTCGTCTCCGCCTGCACCCCTGCCGCGTGCGAGAGCAGCTGCGCGACGGTGGCCCCACCGAGCCGCGACCCCGGCACGTGCTCCTCCAAGCGGTCCTCGAGGTCGAGCCTCCCGGCGTCACGCAGCCGCATCACTGCCACGGCAACGAACGTCTTGGTGATCGAGCCCATCCGGTACTGCGTGTCGAGGTCGGCCGGCTCCCCGCCTGCCCGGCCGTCCAGGGTGCCGATGGCTCGCGACCACACGAGTCCGCCGTCGCGCACGATCCCGGCAACGACCGAGGGCAGCCGTGAGTCTCGCTGGATCCCGGCGAGGCGCCGGTCGAGGTGGCGGACGGTGGCTTCGCTGATCACCCCGCCACCCTAGTGAGGGCACGTCGTCGGGAGCAGCGAGCCCAGCGGCATACGGCACCCTCTGGCCTGTGGCGTGGTGAAGAGCACCCCGGCAGGATGGGAGGGCCTGACCGCGGCGGCGCCGCATCCGATATCTTGATATCAAGATTTCTCTCGGACCCTCGAAATGGAGCACTGGTGACGGACTCGAAGATCATCTACACGTACACCGACGAGGCCCCCGCGCTCGCCACGGCGTCGCTGCTGCCGGTCGTCCAGGCGTTCGCGGCGAAGGCCGGCGCGGACGTGGAGACCCGCGACATCTCGCTCGCAGGCCGCATCCTCGCCGCCTTCGACCTCGCTCCCGACGCGCTCGCCGAGCTCGGCGCCCTGGCCCAGCGCCCCGAGGCCAACATCGTCAAGCTGCCCAACATCTCGGCCTCGATCCCCCAGCTCAAGGCTGCGGTGAAGGAGCTCCAGGAGAAGGGCCACGCGGTCCCCGACTTCCCCGACAACCCGACGACCGACGAGGAGCGTGCGGCCCGCGCCGCCTACGGCAAGGTTCTCGGGTCGGCGGTCAATCCCGTGCTGCGTGAGGGAAACTCGGACCGGCGGGCGCCCGCGTCAGTGAAGAACTATGCCCGCAGGCACCCCCACTCGATGGGGGCGTGGACGGCCGACTCCAGGACCAACGTCGCGACGATGGACGCCGACGACTTCGCGCACAACGAGAAGTCCGTCGTCCTGTCCAAGGACGACACGCTCCGCATCGAGCACGTCGCGCCCGACGGCACGACGACGGTCCTCAAGGAGTCGCTCCCGGTGCTCGCCGGAGAGGTCGTCGACGGGACCTTCATGAGCGCTGCCGCGCTGCGCGACTTCCTCGCTGCCCAGGTCCAGCGCGCCAAGAAGGAGGGCGTCCTCTTCTCCGTCCACCTCAAGGCGACGATGATGAAGGTCTCCGACCCGATCATCTTCGGGCACGCCGTCCGCGCCTTCTTCCCCGACGTGTTCGAGAGGTATGCCGCTGAGCTGGCTTCCGTGGGCGCGTCCCCCAGGGACGGGCTCGGTGCCGTGCTCAAGTCGCTCGGCGGGCTGCCGGAGGACAAGCGTGCCGAGATCGAGGCGGCGTTCCAGTCCGGCTTCGAGCAGGGTCCCGCGATCGCCATGGTCAACTCGGACAAGGGCATCACCAACCTCCACGTCCCGAGCGACGTCATCGTCGACGCGTCGATGCCCGCGATGATCCGCACGTCCGGACACATGTGGAACGCCGCCGGTGAGGAGCAGGACACCCTCGCCGTGCTTCCCGACAGCTCCTACGCGGGGATCTACCAGGTCGTCATCGACGACTGCCGCGCCAACGGCGCCTACGACCCCGCCACGATGGGCTCCGTGTCCAACGTCGGCCTCATGGCACAGGCTGCCGAGGAGTACGGCAGCCACGACAAGACCTTCGAGATCCCCGCCGACGGTGTCGTCCGGGTCGTCGACGAGTCCGGCACCGCGCTCCTCGAGCACACCGTGTCGGCCGGGGACATCTGGCGGGCCTGCCAGACCAAGGACGTCCCGATCCGCGACTGGGTCAAGCTCGCCGTCACACGGGCCCGTGCGACCGGCGTCCCTGCCGTCTTCTGGCTCGACGAGGCCCGCGCTCACGACGCGAACCTCATCGCCAAGGTGCGCGAGTACCTCACGGAGCACGACACCGAGGGTCTCACCATCGAGATCATGAAGCCGACCGACGCGATCGCCTTCTCCCTCGCGCGGATCCGCAAGGGCGAGGACACGATCTCGGTGACGGGCAACGTCCTGCGTGACTACCTCACCGATCTCTTCCCGATCCTCGAGCTCGGCACCTCCGCCAAGATGCTCTCCGTCGTGCCACTCATCAACGGTGGCGGCCTCTTCGAGACCGGCGCGGGCGGCTCGGCACCCAAGCATGTGCAGCAGCTCGTCAAGGAGAACTACCTGCGATGGGACAGCCTCGGCGAGTTCCTCGCGCTGGCAGTGTCCCTCGAGCACCTGTCCGAGGTGACGGGCAACGCCAAGGCGAAGATCCTCGGCGAGACGCTCGACCGCGCAACGGGCACGGTCCTCGACGAGGGCAGGTCCCCGGCGCGCAAGGTCGGCCAGATCGACAACCGCGGCAGCCACTTCTGGCTCGCGGTCTACTGGGCGCAGGAGCTCGCCTCGCAGACGGAGGATGCCGAGCTCGCAGCCGCGTTCACCGAGGTCTCGGCGAAGCTCACCGAGCAGGCCGACTCCATCGACGCCGAGCTCATCGCCGTCCAGGGGCAGCCGGTGGACATCGGTGGCTACTACCTGCCGGACCCGGAGAAGGTCGCCTCGGTGATGCGGCCGTCGCAGACGTTCAACGACATCCTCGCCA
>NZ_JAJJPG010000012.1:20735-31053 GCF_032907665.1 Intrasporangium sp. | reverse complement strand
ACCTTGCCCGTCGCATTGCGAGGCAGCTCGTCGAGCACGACGACGTCGCGGGGAAGGGCAGGGCGGGAGACCTGCGGCCGCACGCGGGCGACGACCTCATCGGCCGCCAGGCCGTGCCCGGCGCGGAAGGCGACGCAGGCGACGAGCCGCTGGCCGAACTCGACGTCGGGCACCCCGAAGACGCTCACCTCGCGCACCTCGGGCAACCGGGCGATGGCCGCCTCGAGCTCACGCGGGTAGACGTTCTCGCCTCCGGAGATGACGAGGTCGTCCTCGCGGCCCTCGACGTGAAGGCGCCCGTCGACGAGCCGCCCGAGGTCTCCGGTCGAGACCAGCCCGTGCCAGGTCGGTCTCGAGGCGCCGTCGGTGTAGCCGTCGAAGAGCAGGTCGTTGCCGACGAAGATTCGCCCGACGTCCCCGTCCGCGACCGCGGCTCCCGTCTCGTCGACGATGGCGACGGTCGTGCCTCGCGGTGGCCGGCCGGCGCAGTCCGGGTCGGCGGCGAGGTCCGCCGGGGTTGCCACGGAGACCCAGGAGACCTCGGTCGACCCGTAGAGGTTGTAGAGGACCGGGCCGTAGGCCGCCATGAACCTCGTCGCGAGGCCGGAGGGCAGCAGCGAACCGCTCAGGGCGACGACCCGCAGCCGGGCACCGCCGAGCCGACCGACACGGGCGCCGCCCTCGCCGGCACCGTCCGGACCGAGCCCGTCGTCGGCGAGGTCGATCATGCGCTGGACCATGACGGGAGCAGCGAACATCCCCTGGCACCCGTGGCGTCGCAGCGCACTGCGTGCGACCTGCGGGTCGAAGCGCCGCTGCAGGACCATGGTCGAGCGAAGACCGAGGCACAGCTGCAGGCCAGCCAGCCCCCACGTGTGGAAGATGGGCGCAGAGAGCAGGACCGTCTCCCCGACCCCGAAGGGGATCCGGTCGAGGATCGAGGCCAGCGCGGCGAAGTTCCTCGGGTGCGGCCGTCGGGCACCCTTGGGGGTCCCGGTCGTCCCTGACGTGAGCACGATGGTGCGCCCTCGCCGCGAGGGCGGTGCCGACGAGCCGAGATCCTCTCGTGGCACGGCGTGCATCCGTCGGAGCAGCTCGTCCTCGTCGAGGAGCGGGCACAGGTCCCCAGACGCCTCCGACGCCCCCCATGCCTCCGACGCCCCCGATGCCTCTGACACCTCCGATGCCTCCGATGCCCCTGCAGCGACCTCGGTGAGGTCGCGGTCGTGCACGAGGAGCGCGAGCCCCTGGTCACGGACCACGGCGCGGACCTGCGCCCGGGACAGGCCGGTGTTGAGCAGGACGACGTCCACGCCGATCGACGAGGCGCCGATGAGGACCTCGACGAGCCCGAGATGGTTCCGGCAGAGCAGCCCGACGCGCGCGCGAGGTTCGCCCTCCGGCGCACCGCCGAGCGCCGCCGCCAGCACTGCTGCCGCCCGCTCGGAGCCCTCGAGGAGCTGGGCGTAGGTGGCCGCGCCGCGCTCCTCGTCGATGACGGCGACGCGGTCGGGGGAGCGCGCGGCGGCCTGGCGCGCCTCCCCCGCGAGGCCGAAGCCCCAGAGCTGGAGGGCGGCCAGCTGCCGGGCGACGCGGTCGGGTCGGCCGGGCAGGAGGACGCCACGGCGGGCGAGGACGGCGAGCTGCTCGACGAGCTTCATGCCTCGACGCGCCCCGGCTCAGCCTTGGACGGTGTCGAAGAGGTTGCTGAAGTTGGCGGCCAGGCTGAGGTCCCCCTTGGCCTTGACCTGGCCGGACATGAACATCATGACCGGGTTCCCGCTCTTGGTGATGAGCTTGACGAAGGGCCCGGGTGCCATGGTCAGGCTGAGCGTCGCGTCGCCCTCGTGGCCGTGGGCCACGGCGCACTGGCCGTCGGCGACCCGGACCGTCCAGTCGTCGGAGCCGCCGTCGGCGCGCTCGGTGATGGTCCAGTGGGTCGTCGCCGTGATGGAGCCGGCCCTGTCGGCGCGGAACAACGCCGGCATCGCCTCGAAGATCGCAGCAACGAGATGGCTGCGGTTGTCGCTCGACAGCACCGCTTCGAGGTCGGTGTCGGACATCTCGTTGAGGCGCGAGATGAGCTCGGGGCCGGGCAGCTCCCGGAGCTGCTCCGGGGTCGCGGTGGTCAGGTCGGTGGACATCGGGTCTCTTCTCCTGGGTGCGGACGGTCTGTCGGTGCCGCTCCCCGGCGCTCAGGACCCCGGGGCTGTCTCGGCGGACCGCTTGTTACCCACAGTAAATTACCCGCCAGTCGACTCCAGCGCGAGCCGCCTGAGGCCTGGGTCACGCGCTCTCGGCGACGACGCCCTCCTCCTCGAGGAACCAGGCGTGCTGCATCCCCGCAGGCCGGCCGGGCTCGAGGTAGTACTCCACGCCGAAGGCCGCGGCGAACAGGGGCTCTGGCATGGACAGCAGCTCGCGGGCGTCTGACTGGCTCGCGTGCGCCTCGAGTGCCGCGCGCTTGACGTCGATCCACTCGCTCACGTCGCAGGCCCAGTGCAGCTCAGCCTCGGGCGTGCCGATGGGGTTGCCGTCGTCCATCGGGTCGTCAGCGTCCCACCCGGGGTCGGCTCCGGACGCCCGGAGCGCCTCGAAGGCGCGGCGGATCGCGTCGCGGTTCATCGAGACCTCGAGGTAGCGCGGACGCCCGGCCAGCTCCGCGGCCCGCTTCGTCACCGCGTGGACCTTGACATGGTCGGGGTGGCCGTACCCGCCGTGCCAGTCGTAGCCGACGACGACGTCGGCCGACTCCTCCCGCAGCACCTCGGCAACCCGCGCGGCCGCCTCCTCGAGGTCCGCGCGGAAGAAGCTCTCCTCGTGGTCGTTCTGGGCCCAGCCGGTCATGCCCGAGTCCGCATACCCCAGCCACACGACCCGGTGCGTGCCGATGACGGACACCGAGCCGGCCATCTCCGTGCGCCGACGGTCGACCACCGTCTCGCCCTCCGCGAGGTCGTCCGGCGCATCGCCGTGGTCGCCGTTGGTGGCGACGACGAGGACGACACGGTGACCCTCAGCGACGGCGCGGGCCATGGAGCCGGCTGTCTGGGACGACTCGTCGTCGGGATGTGCATGGACGAAGACCACGGTTGCCATTGACTCAGCCTCACCCGGCGGCTCCGGAGGCGTCAAAGACATTTCTCCCGTGCCACATTCACGACCGAGGGCTGAGCGGGAGATCGTAGACGACGAACCCGCTGTAGTTCGCGACGGCGTCGTAGAGCCGCCGCGCCGTGGTGTTGCCCTCCTGAGTCTGCCAGTAGACCTTGGAGCAGTCCCGCTCCGCCGCCCAGGCGGCCACCGCCTCGATGAGCGCCCGGCCGACCCCCTGGCCACGGGCGTGGGGCGCCGTGAAGAGGTCCTGGAGGTAGCAGACGTCGCGCCCCGACGTGCTCGGGTGGACGAAGTAGTGCGTGATGCCGACCAGCTCGTCACCGAGACGCGCCCCCAGCGCGTGCATCCTTGCGCCGGAGCGGAACTCGCGCCAGGCCCGGTCATACAGCGCGGGTCCGGGGTCGCGTCCGTAGAAGTGCAGGTAGGCCTGGAAGAGGGCCTGCCAGGGGTCGCGGTCGGACTCCTCGAGCGTCGTGATCGTCACCATGCGCGCCACGCTAGGGACCGGCGGCTCCCCGCCACAGCGCCACTTCAGGACAACCCGAGAAGGCCACTGGGCGGCATACGGAAATGGGCCGTATGCCGCCCCGCCCGCTCCCGCTGGAAGGTCAGCCCTTCTTCGTGCTGGTCCTCTTCGTCGTGGCCTTCTTCGTCGTCCGCTTCGCGGGCGCCTTGCGCGTCGACTTCTTGGCGGTCCGCTTGCGCGTGGTCGGGTCCTTCGCGCGCTTCTCCGCGAGGAGCTCGAAGCCGCGCTCCGGGGTGATCGACTCGGGGTCGTCGTCCTTGCGGAGGGTGGCGTTGGTCTCGCCGTCGGTGACGTAGGGACCGAAGCGGCCGTCCTTGACGACGACCGGCTTGCCGCTCACGGGATCCTCGCCGAGCTCCTTCAGCGGAGCGGCAGCCGCGGCCCGGCCCCGCTGCTTGGGCTGGGCGTAGATCGCGAGCGCCTCCTCGAGCGTGATGTCGAAGAGCTGCTGCTCGGAGGTCAGCGACCGCGAGTCGGTGCCCTTCTTGAGGTAGGGACCGTAGCGGCCGTTCTGCGCCGTGATCTCGACGCCGTCCGCGTCGACGCCGACGACGCGCGGGAGGCTGAGCAGCTTGAGCGCGGTGTCGAGGTCGATGGAGGCGAGGTCCATGTCCTTGAAGAGCGAGGCCGTGCGCGGCTTGGGCTTGGCCGCCTTCTTGCCCCGTCCAGAGGTGCCCGCCGCGGCCTGCTCGGTCTCGTCCTCGAGGACCTCGGTGACGTAGGGGCCGTAGCGCCCGGCCTTGGCGATGATCTCGCGCCCGGTCTCGGGATCCCGCCCGAGGACCCGACCGTCGTCGGCTGCCGCCTCGAGCAGCTCGCGAGCCCTGGCCGGGGTCATCTCGTCCGGGGGGATGTCGTCGGTGATGGTGGCCCGCCGCGGCTGAGCCGCGACGGAGGAGCCTGGCCCGGCCGAGGCAGCAGACGTCGCGTCAGCGTCCGCGCCGTTGAGGGTGTCCACGGGGGACGGCGTCCCCCGTGTGTCTTCGACGTAGGGCCCGTAGCGGCCCACTCGGACGACCATGCCATCGCCGATCGGGATGGTCGAGATCTCCTTGGCGTCGATCTCGCCGAGGTCGTCGACGAGCTCCTTGAGCCCCTCGACGGTCGTGGCCTCGTCGCCGAAGTAGAAGCGCTCGAGCCACTCGACCCGCCCGATCTCGCCGCCTGCGATCCGGTCGAGGTCCTCCTCCATCGAGGCGGTGAACTCGTAGTCCACGAGCTCGGTGAAGTGCTCCTCGAGGAGGCGGGTGACGGCGAAGGCGAGCCACGACGGCACGAGGGCCTGACCCTTGGTGAAGACGTAACCGCGGTCCTGGATCGTGCCCAGCGTCGCGGCATACGTCGAGGGCCGGCCGATGCCGCGCTCCTCCATCGCCTTGACGAGGGTCGCCTCGGTGTAGCGCGCCGGGGGGGTCGTCTCGTGACCCTCGGCCTCGGCGCGCACGACCTGCAGCGGCACCCCGGTCGAGAGCTTCGGCAGGCGCCGCTCCTCGGCGGCGGCGTCGGCGCGCGCGGTGGCCTCGTCGTCGCGGCCCTCCTCGTAGGCGGCGAGGAAGCCCTTGAAGGTGATGACCGTGCCGCTCGCGCTGAACTCGACCCGCTGCGCGCCCTCGACGGCGGTGTCGACGGCGAGCTTGACCGTGGCGGTCGAGCCGCGCGCGTCGGCCATCTGCGAGGCGACGGTGCGCTTCCAGATCAGCTCGTAGAGCGCGAACTCCTCGCCGCGCAGCTCCCCCGCGACCTGTGCCGGCGAGCGGAAGCGGTCACCCGCGGGACGGATCGCCTCGTGCGCCTCCTGGGCGTTCTTGACCTTCTTCTCGTAGCGGCGCGGGCTGTCCGGGACGTACTCCGCGCCGTACATGTCGCGGGCCTGGCTGCGGGCGGCGGTCAGGGCGGCGTCCGACAGCGTCGTGCTGTCGGTACGCATGTAGGTGATGTAGCCGTTCTCGTAGAGCCGCTGCGCGACGCGCATCGCGTTCTTGCTGCTCATCCGCAGCTTGCGGGACGCCTCCTGCTGGAGGGTCGAGGTCGTGAAGGGCGCGGACGGGCGGCGCGTGTAGGGCTTCTCCTGGACGTCCGTGACCGTGGCCGACGACGCGACGCAAGCCTCCGCGATGCGGCGCGCGAGCGCCTCGTCGAGCCGGACCGCACCCTTGCCGACGAGCTCGCCGCGGTCGGAGAAGTCACGCCCCGCGGCGACGCGGGCGCCGTCGACCGAGCTCAGCCGCGCGGTGAAGTGCTGGGCCGTGCCGTCCGGGGTGAAGTCGCCCTCGACGTCCCAGTACGACGCCCGGACGAACGCCATCCGCTCGCGCTCCCGCTCGACGACCATGCGCGTCGCGACGGACTGGACGCGGCCGGCCGAGAGCCCCTGACGGACCTTGCGCCACAGCACGGGCGAGACCTCGTAGCCGTAGAGGCGGTCGAGGATGCGGCGGGTCTCCTGGGCGTCGACGAGGCGCGTGTCGAGCTCGCGGGTGTCGTTGACGGCCCGCTGGATCGCCTCGCGGGTGATCTCGTGGAACACCATCCGCTTGACCGGCACCCGGGGCTTGAGAGCCTCGAGCAGGTGCCAGGCGATGGCCTCGCCCTCGCGGTCCTCATCGGTGGCGAGGTAGAGCTCGTCGGCGTCCTTGAGCAGGCGCTTCAGCTCGGCGACCTTCTTCTTCTTGTCCGGGTCGACGACGTAGTACGGCGCGAAGCCGCCTTCGACGTCGACGGCGAACTTGCCGAACGGGCCCTTCTTCATCTCCGCCGGCAGCTCCGACGGGTTGGGCAGGTCCCGGATGTGCCCGACCGACGCCTCGACGTCGAAGTCGCCCCCGAGATACCCCGCGATCGTCTTCGCCTTCGCGGGCGACTCGACGATGACGAGCTTGCGGCCCTTGCCTGCAGCCATGAGACACCTACAACCTTCCGAGTCGCACGTGCAGCGGATTCGTCGCTGCTCCGACGTGGACGCGCCCCGACCGTAACAGCACGTGTCAAGTGCCGTCTCACTGAGGTGACGGTTCCCGGGCGGAGCCGGATGCCGCTGAATCCGCCGGTGAGCTCAGGCGACGGGCCAGAAGATCTGGGTCCGCCAGGTCGCCGGGTCGGGTTGCGTGACAGGATCCGTGAGGTAGACCTCCCACATCTCCTCGGCGGGCGTCAGCCGGCGCTCGGCCATCCACGCCACGACGGCGTCATAGGTCCGCGCCATCTCGTCGTAGGACCCCACGTGCGTCGCTTCGACGACTCGCCCGCCCGGCAGGCGACCTGGTGTCACGCCCTCGGACGGCGTGATGGGCGCCTCGACCGGGAATCCGGCCTCGACGTCGACCGAGCCGTGGGGTTTGCCGTGGTACAGGGCGATAGGCGGCCCCGTCGGGTGGTGTCCCTGTGCCTGCACTGCAGCCATGGCCCGGTGCAGCGCCCGCCCGAAGAACTCCGGCAGCTCGTCGACAGACACGTCCTCGCGGACGACAGCGGTGGCCTGCTCCAGGTGCTCGGTCATCGTGATCTCGGTCATGCCACACGGTCACTCGGGAGCCGCGCGGGCGCCAGGGCCGAAAGGCCCCGCAGGGATGAAATCCGCGCCCGATGGCGTTGGACCTGATAGTTTATTTGTCAACCACTTCTGAGGAGCTCCGATGCCCGCCCCCCTGATCTACCTGAGCCACGGCGCGCCCCCGCTCGCCGACGACGCTCGGTGGACCACCGAGCTCGCCGGGTGGTCAGCGGCCCTGCCCAAGCCGAAGAGCGTCCTCATCGTCTCGGCGCACTGGGAGGACGCCCCGACGACGCTCGGCTCGACGACGGGCGCGCCACTCGTCTACGACTTCTGGGGCTTCCCGCAGAAGTACTACGACGTCACCTACGACGCCCCGGCCGCGCCCGACCTCGCGGACGACGTGACGAAGCTGCTCACCGCCCCGGGCGGGACGAGCTCGACGCCGGTCCACCGCGACGAGTCCCGTGGCCTCGACCACGGCGCCTATGTCCCGCTCAAGGAGATGTTCCCCGACGCGGACGTCCCGGTCCTCCAGATGTCGATGCCGACGCTCGACCCGCGCGGTCTCTTCGAGATCGGTCGCAGGCTCGCACCGCTCCGTGACCAGGGCACCCTCATCGTCGGGTCGGGCTTCACGACCCACAACCTGCGCTGGTTCAACCCCCGGGCAGGAGCCGACGCCCCGCCGCCGGTGGCGAGCGCGGAGTTCGACCAGTGGGCAGAGGAGACGATGCGGGCCAAGGACGTCGACAGCATCCTCGACTTCCTCGACAAGGCCCCCGCAGCCCGGGAGTCACATCCCCGGACCGAGCACTTCGCGCCGCTGTTCGTCACGCTCGGCGCCGCCTCCGAGTCCGCCGGTCTCGACAACGAGAGCGTCATCGACGGCTTCTGGTTCGGCCTGTCGAAGCGGTCCTGGCAGTTCGGCTGATCTCGGGCCACGGCACCCCCGCTCCCTGTGGACGACGGCGCTCCGGGAACCGGGCTCGGCGCCCCGTCGTTCACAGGGAGTGGGTGCCCCACGCACGCGGCCGCAGCGCGGAACCTCCCCTGACTCCAGCGCTGCGGCCGCCCCCGTCCCTCGATCCCCCAGGACGACCGGGGTCCCTCGCGGACGGAACCGGGGAAATCCCCCGACCGTCGGAGACAGGCGCCACGTAGAGTGGCTCACAGCCCATCCAGCCGTATGCCGCTGGGCGGGCCCAGGGACTTCGGCCGCGTCCGTGCGCGGCCGGGACAAAGGGGAAGGACCCGTTCGACGATGACTGACCAGCCCGCTGCCCAGCAGGCCCCGACGGCCGCCCAGGCCGCCCAGGCGCCACTGCAGCCACCGGAGACGGAGACCCACCTGACCCTCACGCCGCCGCCACCGGTGACGGCCGTCGCGGAGACGTCCGCCCCGAGAATGGCCCCCGCAGTGCCCGAGGCGGCCCTCCCCGGCCTCGACGCCAAGGTCGACACCTACCTCGGCTCCCTGCTCGCGGCCGCCACGAAGTCGCCGGAGTGGGAGGCCAGGGCGGCCGACGTCCGCAGCATGGGGACCGACGAGATCCGGTTCGCGGCCGAGTCGTCCAACCGGATGCTCCAGATGCCGGTCAAGGCCCTCAACGAGGGCTCCCTCTCGCAGGGCTCCAAGGTGGGCAAGACGCTCATCGACCTGCGCCGCACCGTCGAGGACCTCGACCCGTCACAGGCCACCGGGACCAAGAAGTTCCTCGGCATGATCCCCTTCGGCGAGCGGATCACCGACTACTTCCGCAAGTACCAGTCCGCGCAGTCGCACCTCAACGGCATCCTCCACTCGCTCCAGTCGGGCCAGGACGAGCTCCAGAAGGACAACGTCGCCCTCAACCTCGAGAAGAAGTCGCTCTGGGAGTCGATGGGCCGGCTCAACCAGTACGTCTACGTCGCCGAGCGGCTCGACGCCAGGCTCGCCGCCCAGGTCGCGACGCTCGAGTCGACCGACCCGGAGAAGGCCAAGGCGCTGCGCGAGGACGTCCTGTTCTACGTCCGGCAGAAGCACCAGGACCTGCTCACCCAGCTCGCGGTGTCGATCCAGAACTACCTGGCGATCGACATCATCATCAAGAACAACATCGAGCTCATCAAGGGCGTCGACCGGGCCACGACGACCACGGTGTCGGCCCTTCGCACGGCCGTCATCGTCGCCCAGGCCCTCAACAACCAGCAGCTGGTCCTCGACCAGATCACGGCGCTGAACACGACGACCTCGGGCCTCATCGAGCGCACCTCGGAGCTGCTCAAGACCAACTCGGCGCGCATCCAGGAGCAGTCCGCGAGCTCGACGATCAGCATCGAGTCACTCCAGAAGGCCTTCGCCAACATCTACGAGACGATGGACACCATCGACCAGTTCAAGGTGCGGGCCCTGGACAACATGGCCGCGACGATCGGAGCCCTCGAGACCGAGGTCGCCAAGTCGCGCAGCTACCTCGACCGCGTCGCAGCCCAGGACGCCCGACGGGAGGCCGGGGCCGCTCCCGGCGCCCTCGACCTCGGTCCCGGCGGCCTCTGACGCCGGGCGGACTGCGCTGGTGGGCGAGACGAGGCCGAGCACGAAGGGAACATGACACGTGGGGATCCGATCGTGGTTCGGGTTGGACCGGCCCGAGGCACCGGAGCCGCACACGTCCGGGCCGTCCGGGCCGCCGACGACCGAGCAGCTGCTCGGTGCGCTCGACGCCGTCGAGGCGCAGGCCAGGGCCGGCCGGGTGCCCGGCGTCGTCCTCTCGCGCCTGCTCCGGGTGACCCGCGTCGTCCGCGAGTCGATCCCGCGGCTCGAGCGGCTCGGCATCGGCAGCGCGCAGGGCTACAGCGTCATGGCCACGGCGACCGACTACCTTCCCGTCGCGATCGGCAACTACCTGCGCCTCCCCCGTGACTGGGCCGACACCCGACCGATCGCCGCGGGCAAGAGCTCGGTCATGCTGCTCGTCGACCAGCTCGACCTGCTCGGCGCGACGATGGACAAGGTCGCCGACGCCATCAACCGCTCGGACGCCGAGGCGATCATCGTCCACGGCGCCTTCCTCGAGGAGAAGTTCGGCCACGCCTCGACCGGTGGCTCCCTCGGGCTCGGCGCGCCCGATCCCACGCCTGAGGGAGCGGTGCCCGGGCCGTCGAGCAGATCCGGCCAGCCCGACGGGTCGCGACCTCCCGGC
>NZ_JAJJPG010000012.1:16372-20635 GCF_032907665.1 Intrasporangium sp. | reverse complement strand
CCCGATTGATGAGCCACCGAGCGATGAGCCACCCGATCAGCACGACGTCCGCGCGAGTGGCACCCGATCCGACCGACCTCCCGAGGGAGCCAGAGAATGACCACTGCTGAGTCCGCGCTCGCCGAGAGCCTCGACGCCCTCGTCGACGTCGCCCGGCTGGCCGGCATCGACCCGGGCGCCGCGCGCGACGAGGGGCTGCGAGTCGCCGCCTCGCTCGCCGAGTCGGTGCCGGGCGCGGCGAGCGAGTGGGGCGCGGTCGCTCTCCCGGCAGTGGCCGATCCTGCGACGGTCAACGAGGCCTTCTTCGAGGCTGCCTCGAAGGGGCGACGCTGGCGACAGCACCCCACGGACCTGCTCGTCGCCCTCGCCGCCGCGCGCAGCCCCCACGCGAGCGACTACGCCGAGGCGCTGACCGAGATCGCCTCCGACGCCGTCATGCTCGGCACCGCCCCGATCTGGGTCATCGCCAACGCCACGGCCGCCAGCGCCACCTACCTCGCCGCGGCGAACAACGTCTCGACGCCGCCCATGAGCGATCGCGTGACCGGATTGCCGCCCCTGCCACCCGGCGTCGGCACCGACGCCGTCCTGCGCCAGTGGGGCTACCGCCCGGCCGGCCAGCCCGGCGCCGACGCGTCGAGCGGGACCGCGCCCAGCGGCATACGGCCTGATGGTGATCCTGCTGCGGCACAGGCCGACGCGGACGCCACCGCTGCGGAAGCCGAGGCGGCGGAGCCCGCCGAGCCGGAGAAGTCGGTCGAGGAGCTGCTCGCCGAGCTCGACGCGATGATCGGGCTGGGGCGGGTCAAGAAGGAGATCCACCGGCAGGTGGCGCTGCTCAAGGTCGAGAAGATGCGGGTCGAGGCCGGGCTCAAGGCGCCCCGGATGAGCCGGCATCTCATCTTCGTCGGCAACCCCGGCACGGGCAAGACGACCGTCGCCCGCCTCGTCGGGGCGATCTACAAGGCCCTCGGGCTGCTCCCGAAGGGGCAGCTCGTCGAGGTGGACCGCTCGGAGCTCGTCGCCGGCTACGTCGGCCAGACGGCGATGAAGACTGCCGAGGTCTGCGCCCGCGCGGTCGGCGGCGTGCTCTTCATCGACGAGGCCTACAGCCTCACCGGGGACCAGTTCGCCCAGGAGGCCGTCAACACCCTCGTCAAGGAGATGGAGGACCACCGCGAGGACCTCGTCGTCATCGTCGCCGGCTACCCCGTGCCGATGGTCCACTTCATCGCGCAGAACCCCGGACTCGCGAGCCGGTTCACGACGACCATCGAGTTCGACGACTACTCCGACGACGAGCTCATCGGGATCCTCGACGCGATCGCGGAGAAGGGGGACTACGAGCTCACCGACGACGCGCGGCGCCGCGTGCGCCAGACGCTCGAGGCGACCCCCCGGACCCCGGCCTTCGGCAACGGCCGGTTCGTGCGCAACCTCTTCGAGCACTCCGTCGGCCGACACGCGTGGCGACTCCAGGACGCAGTGGAGCCAACCCGCGACGCCCTGCGTCTACTCACCGAGGAGGACGTCACCGAGCCGCCCGACGATGCTGACGAGGCAGCCGAGACTGCCGAGGCTGACCAGCCCCACCAGGCAGACCAGGATCAGGAGCCGCTCAGGGACGCCCCGGATGGCCCGCCCGAGGCCGGTCCGGCAGGCTCCGAGGACAACCTGACCACCGACGAGGAGCCCAGATGACGAGCGCGCCGAAGACGAACATCCCGGTCGCGGTGCCGGCCGGATCGCGCTCGCCGTTGCCCCCAGCCCCTTCGGCCGCCCGGGCCTCCGGGACCTCTGCCCCCGCGGCCTCGGGCCCCGCGACGATTCGCGGCTCCGGCCAGACGATCCAGTCCGCCTTCACCGGGCTCTTCCAGGGCACTCCCGGCCGCATGCGGCTGCTCGGCATCCTCAGCGTCCTGGCCGCCCTCCTGCTCGGCGGCGCCGCAGCCAACGCCATCCTCGCATCCGAGGCCGCGGCCACGCGGGCCGCGAACAACACCGAGCAGGTGGTGCGGATGCAGTCCATCCACGTCGACCTGCTCCGCGCCGACGCCCTCGCGACCAACGCCTTCCTCGTCGGCGGCCTCGAGACCGCCGAGGCCCGTGCGCAGTACGACACCGCCATGGCGAGTGTCGCCCGCAACATCGCGGCCGGTGCCGCGGACCAGCCGGCCGACGCCAGGGCCCTCGGGGTGCTGGCCGAGCACTCCCAGACCTATGCGGGCCTCGTCGAGCAGGCTCGGTCCAACAACCGGCTCGGGCTGCCCGTGGGCGCGCGCTACCTCACCGAGGCGAGCTCGCTGCTCCGCACGTCGGCCATCCCCGTCGTCGCCGAGGTCGTCGCGACCAACGAGTCCCGGGCCCAGAAGGAGTTCGACCGGTCCGACTCGAGTGTGCAGCTCTTCATCGGCGTCGCGGCTCTCATCGTCCTCGTCCTCGTCGCCGTCTGGCTGGCGAGGCGCACGCATCGCTACCTCAACCCGTCCCTGACACTGGGCCTTGCCCTGCTCGTCGTCGGCCTCTTCGTCGCGGCGACGACGATCGGTGGCATCGGCACGACGACCGCGCAGGTGGCGTCGGGCCACTACCGGCAGGCCGTCGACCTCGCTCACATCCGCACGGCAGCCAATGACGCCCGGGCCAACGAGAGCCTCACCTTGATCCAACGAGGGAGCGGCGCGCGCTACGAGACCGCATGGGTCGCCAATGACGAGGTCGTCCGCGAGATCCTCCGACGCGTCAACGGGACCACCGGGCTCACGGAGCGCTGGGACGCCTACGCCTCGACCCATGAGGAGATCCGTTCGCTCGACGACGGCGGTGCCTGGGAAGACGCAGTCGAGCTCGCGACGACCCAGGACGACAGCGGCGCGACGGCGGCCTTCGTCGCCTTCGACCGCCAGGTGACCGAGCAGCGCGACGCTGCGAGCACCGCCGCCATCGAGCAGCTCGGGGACCTCGGCGGGGGCAGCACCGTCTGGGCCGTCCTCATCGCGCTCCTGTCCCTCATCGCCTCGTGGCTGATCGTGCGAGGTATCGGCCAGCGGATCAAGGAGTACCGATGACGCCCCCGACCCGTGTGCCGAGCAGCTGGAGCCCCCCAGGACGCGGTCATGGCCGTCGGGGCGGTCAGGGCCGTCAGGGCCGTCTCGTCGCCGGCGTCGTCGGTGTCGTCGCAGCCGTTGCCCTCTCGGCCTGCACCGGGGTGACCTACGCCGAGACCCCGCTGCCGACGCCGCAGGTGACGACGACGACCCCTGCGCCCGCTGGGACCCCGGTGACCTGTGACAACGCGACCCAGTCCTACGACCCGCTGCCCTCGATCCCCGCGTCGAGCGCCATCACCGACCGCTCGGTGCGCGCGATCCTCGAGCGTGGCCACCTCGTGGTCGGGGTCTCCGCGGACACCTATCTCTTCGGCGCCCGCGACCCGTTCACGAGCCGGATCGAGGGCTTCGACATCGACATCGCCCGGGCCGTCGCCAAGAGCCTGCTCGGCAGCGAGTCCAAGCTCCGGCTGCGCGTCATCACCGCCGCCGACCGGCTCCAGGTCCTCGCGGACCGCGAGGTCGACATGGTCGCGCGCAACATGACGATGACGTGTGCGCGGTGGCAGGAGATCGCGTTCTCCGCCGAGTACTACCACTCGGGGCAGAAGCTGCTCGTCGCCAAGGACCCGGGCGGCGCGGTGCCCGACACCGGGCTCGAGGACCTCGAGGGCAAGCGGGTGTGTGCGCCCCGCGGGACGTCGACCCTCGAGAAGCTGCGGACGGTCTCCGGCGTCGAAGCAGTCCCCGCCGTCGACCACACGGGGTGCCTCGTCCTCTTCCAGCAGGGCAAGGCCGACGCCATCACGGGCGACGACACCGTCCTCGCCGGGCTCGCCGCGCAGGACCCCTACACCGTCGTCAGCTCGGCGCCCGCGATCACCGACGAGCCCTACGGCCTCGGCTTCAACAAGGAGGACGTCTACCTGACCCGCTACGTCAACCGGCTCCTCGCCGACATGAAGGCCGACGGCCGCTGGAAGGCGATCTACAACCGCTGGCTCGCCGAGCCCCTCGGGCCGGCCCCTGCCCCTCCGGCGGGCGTCCACGGGAGAGATGCCTGATGACCCTGTCCGGCGCCGTGCCGCCTCCCCCGTCCGTGCCGCCTCCGCCGCCGTCCCACGGCTCGGGCAGCCCGGGCGGGCCGGGCAGGCCGGGCGCGGCCGTGGGTTCGAGCGGCTCGAGTGGGCAGGGCAGCTCGAGTGGACCGGGC
>NZ_JAJJPG010000012.1:9854-16272 GCF_032907665.1 Intrasporangium sp. | reverse complement strand
CGAGTGGACCGGGCGGGATCGCCGCTCCCCCCGCACCAGGCGGTCTGGGGGTGCCGATCCAGGCGACCGAGGCCCAGGGCTACCTCGCGGCACTGCGCCAGTGGGTCGCCCAGCGCCGCGCCGACCTCGGTGAGGTCGACTCCGCGATCCTGCGACTCTCCCCCGGGGAGCAGAGCGCCATCACGACCGACCTCACGGTGGCCCTGACCTTCTGGAAGGCGATCAACGACCGACTCACCCTCCTCGAGACCACCTTCGACGGCGGTCGGGTCGGGCCCAAGGAGGCCGAGCGCCTGTCCACACTCGTCCACGGACGACTCGACTCCAACACGACCGAGCATCTCTCCCTGCCGGCGAGCGGGTCCCTGTCCGTGAGTCTTCCCGAGGCCTGCAGGCTGCTCGACTCGCTCACGCGCACGCTCCAGGCCCGGGCGTCCCTCGTCCCCGGGGCCGCCGAGTCGACGCAGCGCATCACCGTCCTGCGGGCCGGCGCCGAGCGGGTCCGCGACCAGCTGCCGCTCGTCCCTGCGGGCCCCGAGCGCGACACGGCCGCGGAGCAGCTCGCGCGCCTGGACCGCAGGGTCGCCGACCTCGTCGAGCGAGCCCGCCGCGGCGCCGACGTCGGAGGGATCATCGGGCCGCTCGAGATCGACCTGGCCATGCTGGAGCGCGACCTCATCGTCGCGGCCGCCGAGCGGGCCAACGCCGCGCAGGACCGGGCCCACACGAAGCAGCTCGTCGAGGAGCTCGACGCCCGCGCCGAGGCGATCCGTGCGCTGGAGCGTCAGTGCCTCGCGGCCGTCACGCCGGCGCCGCACCTGGCCATCCCCAACGTGCGCGCCCTCGGCCCGGTCCCCCAGGGGGCGAAGGAGCTCGGCTCCTACCGCCAGCGGCTCGAGCGTGTGTCCCGCGCGCTCGACCTGGCCCATGAGACGTATGCCGCTGCGCTGGCCGAGCGCGACGAGGTCGTCGGCCTCGCGGGAGCGCTCGGCGCCATGCTCGACGCACGGCTGTCCGCCCAGCGGCTCGACGACGACGTGCGCGACGACCTCACGGCGCTCCGGTCTCGCCTCGACGGCGTCCTCACCCGGAAGCCGATGCCCACCGCCCGGGCCAGGGCGCTCGCCGCCGCCTACCAGTCCTATGTCGAGGCCGTGACGCGGCCGACGTCCCGAGCAGGAAGGGCCCACCCGTGACCACGAGCCCCTCGCCCACCACGCTCCGGTGCACGCAGCCCGGCTGCACGGGCACCGTCGTCGACGGCTACTGCGACGTCTGCGGGATGGCTCCGGCCACCGCACCTGGTCCCACCGCACCTCGTCCCACCGCACCCGGTGCCAGCGCGGCGGGCACTTCCACGCCAGGAGCCAGCGCTCCCGCCTCCTCGACGCCGGGCGCTGCCTCGCACGCCCCGCTCGCACCGGGGGCCACCGGTGGAGCCGGCGCCGACCCCGACGCCGCCCTCGCAACGGTCCCGGACGGCACGCGCTGCGCCCAGCCCGGGTGCTCCGGGACCATCGCCGACGGCTACTGCAACGTCTGCGGCACCCCCGCCCACCAGGAGGAGGTCGTCCAGATCGTCGACTCGACCGCGACGCAGCCGGCCGGGGTGGCCTCCGAGTTCTCGACGCGGTCGGCGGCCTCGAGCATGCTCGCATCGGCGGCCCTGGGGTCGAAGCGGGCGAGGCAGACCGGCTCGGTGGTGACCCGCCGCACCGGAGGCTCGCAGCGACTCCGCAGTGCCCGGCTCGGTGGCGGCATCACCACCGTCCGCCCGGCCCCGATGATCGACGCCGAGAAGGCCCTGCTCACCGATCCGGTCGTTCCCGAGTCCAAGCGCTTCTGCCCCAAGTGCGGCGAGCCGGTGGGCCGTGGCCGGGACGGTCGGCCGGGGCGCACCACGGGGTTCTGCGCGAACTGCCGCCACCCGTTCTCCTTCGACCCGAAGCTGCAGGCCGGGGACCTCGTCGCGGGCCAGTACGAGGTCGCCGGATGCCTCGCCCACGGTGGCCTCGGCTGGATCTACCTCGCCCGCGACAAGAACGTCTCGGACCGCTGGGTCGTGCTCAAGGGTCTGCTCAACTCCGCCGACCCCGATGCCCTCGCCGCGGCGATCGCCGAGCAACGCTTCCTCGCCCAGGTCTCCCACCCGAGCATCGTCGAGATCTACAACTTCGTCACGCACGAGGACGCCGGCTACATCGTCATGGAGTACGTCGGCGGCACCTCGCTCAAGTCGATCCTCAAGCAGCGCATGCAGAAGGCCGGGTACTACGACCCGCTTCCGGTCGACCAGGCCCTGGCGTATCTCCTCGAGATCCTGCCCGCCTTCCAGTACCTCCACGACCTCGGCCTCGTCTACTGCGACTTCAAGCCGGACAACATCATCCAGGTGGGCGACGAGGTCAAGCTCATCGACCTCGGCGGTGTCCGACGGGTCGACGACGAGGACTCGGCGATCTTCGGGACCGTCGGCTACCAGGCCCCTGAGGTCGCGGAGCTCGGGACCTCGGTCGCCTCCGACATCTACACCATCGGTCGCACGCTCGTCGTGCTGACCATGGAGTTCCGCGGCTACCAGTCGACGTACCTCAACAGCCTGCCCCCGCAGGACTCGAGCCCCGTCTTCCAGAAGTACGACTCCTTCTACCGACTCGTCTCGAAGGCGTGCGCGCCCAACCGCGACGACCGCTTCGTCTCGGCCGACGAACTGCGCTCGCAGATGATCGGCGTGCTCCGCGAGGTCGTCGCGATCGACCGGGGCTCGGGGGCCGCGACGACGACCGTGGGGTCGCTCCTCTTCGATGCCCCGACGCCCGGAGACGAGCCCGACGACTGGCGCAACCTCCCGGCGCTGCGGCGCGACCCGCACGACGCGCAGACCAACTGGCTCCACACCGTCACCGGCAGCCCGGCGCAGCGCCTCGAGATCCTGCGGGAGGCGCCGGCCAAGACCGCCGAGGTGCTCCTCGACATCGCGCGCACCGCCCTCAGCGTGGGTCAGCGCGACCTCGCCGAGTCGTCGGCGACCGAGCTGCTCACCAACGACCCCTGGGAGTGGCGGGCCGTGTGGATCCAGGGCCTCGCCGCTCTCGAGCGGGGCGACGCGAAGGCCGCGCAGGCCGCCTTCAACGCCGTCTACGGCCAGGTCCCCGGCGAGCTCGCGCCGAAGCTCGCCCTGGCGCTGGCGAGCGAGATGGCCGGCGACGACGCCGTTGCCGAGAACCTCTACATCGCCTGCGCTCGGACGGACTCGACCTACGTGCCCATGGCGGCGTTCGGCCTGGCCCGGATTCGCGCGGGCCGCGGAGAGGTCGACGGCGCGGTCGCTGCCTTCAAGCTCGTCCCCCCGCACTCCAGCGCCTTCCGCACCGCGCGAGCCGGACTCGCCGAGCTGCTCGCCCACAGCAACCGCGGCCTGCCCGACCTCGCCGAGGCCCTGCGAACCCTGACCGACACCTCGTTGCCGGCGCGTCGCCGGGCCGAGGTGACGACGCACATCTACCGTGAGGCCCTGGCCACCGTGCGCAAGGACGGACCTGTGCCCGACCTCCACCTCGGGACCCACCGGGCGACGGAGCCCGGCCTGCGTGTCGGGCTGGAGCAGTCCCTCCGCGAGCTCGCCAGCCGCACCCCCGACACGACCGAGCGCGTGCTGCTCGTCGACGAAGCCAACGCCGTCCGACCCTGGAGCCTCTGGTGACCGACACCCCGCCGCCCCCGAGGCTTCCCCAGGCCACTCAGCTCCCCCAGGCCACCGGACCCGGTCCCGGTCCTGTCCCGGCCCCTGACCCCTCTGGCCCGGCCTCGACCTGCCCCGCCTGCGGCACCCCACACGCCCCCGGCGCGAGCTTCTGCGAGGCCTGTGGAGCCGACCTGGCACCCGGGACGCAAGGTCGGGGAGCGAGCCCAACGGCATACGCTGCGGTGATCTCCCCAGCCGCCCCCCAGACCGCACCGGTGGGCGAGGAGTCGCCGCTCGACGTGGGCTGGACGGGGGCCGTCCCGTCCGGCGCGGCAACCGGAGACCCCCCAGAGCCAACAGAGCCCGCGGGGCCCGCAGAGCCGGTCTGCCAGGCCTGCGGGGAGGGTCGGATCGTCGACGGCTACTGCGACCACTGCGGCACGCCGCCGCCCGACCCCCGCAACCACTTCGCCGAGTCGCCTGCCGCGTGGGTGGGCGGGGTCTGCGACATCGGCAAGCGGCACGCGCGCAACGAGGACGCCATGGCCCTCAGCGCGACGGAGGCCCCGGGGAGCCGGGCCGTCCTCGTCGTCTGCGACGGCGTGTCCATGGCCACGGACTCGCACATCGCCTCCCTCGCCGCGGCCCAGGCGGCCCGCGCCGTGCTCGACCAGCCGCTGCCCAAGGGCGCCGGGACGCAGGAGGCCTGGGCGGCTGCGGCGGCCAGCGCGCTCACGACCGCGGTGGCCACGGCCAACGACGCCGTGCGCGCGGCTGTCGAGGAGGACGTGGAGAACCCACCGTCGTGCACCATCGCGGCCGCGGCCATCGAGGACGGCGTCGTCGTCACCGGCAACGTCGGCGACAGCCGCGTCTACTGGCTGCCCGACGACCCGGAGGAGCCGGCCCGCCAGCTCGGGCAGGACGACTCCTACGCCCACGAGCAGATCAGCGCCGGCATGCCTCGCGAGGCCGCCGAGAACGGGCCGCACGCCCACTCGATCACGCGTTGGCTCGGCACCGACGCACCGGACGACCTCGTGCCCCACCTCACCACGCTGTCCGCCGACGAGGCGGCAGCCGGGTGGCTCGTCGTCTGCTCCGACGGGCTGTGGAACTACTGCTCACCCGCGGACGACATGCGGGTCCTCGTCCGCAACATGGTCGAGCAGGTCGGCGTCGACGCGAGCCCGACCGACGTGGCGCAGGCCCTCGTCGACTTCGCCAACGAGCAGGGCGGTCGCGACAACATCACGGTTGCCCTTGCTCGACTGGGTGGGCAAGGATCACAGGACACGACGGGCGCGGTGGTGGCCGCGCCAGAGGAAGGTGACCCGACCGATGGCTGACTTCACCGCGGAGGTGTTCCAGAACGAGTTCCTCCCCGACGGGGGGACCGACGTCCACGCGATCGTGCGCATCACGTCACACGGTGCCTCGGCCGCTGCGTCGGTGGGGGTCGTCGCCCCCGGCTCGGCCGCGGAGGTCATCCTCATCGACACCTCCGGCTCGATGGGGCGGCGCGGCGTCATGGAGGCCGGCCACGCCGCCAAGGCCGCCCTCAACGAGATCGTCGACGGCACCCTCTTCGCCGTCGTCTCCGGCAACGGCACGGCCCAGATCGTGTACCCGTATGCCCACCAGGGCGCCCTCGCCGTCATGTCCTCGCACACGCGGGCCGAGGCGCACCGCGCCGTCGAGGGTCTGCGCGCCCAGGGCGGCACCGCGATGGGCACGTGGCTGACGCTGGCGCGGCAGATCTTCGAGACCGTCCCGCACGTGACGAAGCGGCACGCCATCCTGCTCACCGACGGTGTCAACGAGGGTGAGACCCCGGCGTCGTTGCAGGCCGCAGTGCAGTCCTGCATCGGGGTCTTCCAGTGCGACGCCCGTGGGGTCGGCGACCAGTGGCGCGTCGACGAGGTCCGCGCGATCTCCTCGGCCCTGCTCGGCACCGTCGACCTCATCCCCGAGCCCGAGGAGATGGCCGCCGAGTTCCAGGCGATGATGCGTGCCTCGATGTCGCGCGGCGTCGCGAATGCCGAGCTGCGCGTGTGGGTGCCCCAGGGGGCCGAGCTGCTCTTCGTGCGCCAGGTCTCCCCGACGCTCGAGGACCTCAGCGGTCGTCGCACCCCGGTCAACCCGCTCACCGGCGCCTACCCCACCGGCGCCTGGTCCGACGAGAGCCGGGACTACCACGTGGCCGTGCGCCTTCCCGCGAGGACGCTCGGGCAGGAGCAGCTCGCAGCGCGCGTCTCGCTGGCCCTCGGCGACCAACCCGTGTGCCAGGGGCTCGTCAAGGCCAAGTGGAGCAACGACGACGCCCTGACGACTCGCATCGACCCGGCCGTCGCGGCCTACACGGGGCAGGCCGAGCTCGCCCAGGTCATCCAGGAAGGTCTGGCCGCGAAGGCCGCCGGCCACGACGAGGTCGCGACCGCCAAGCTCGGCCGGGCCGTGCAGCTCGCCGACCTCACCGGCAACGACGAGATGACGACCCGCCTGAAGAAGGTCGTCGAGATCGACGACGCCGACACCGGGACGGTGCGCCTGAAGAAGAGCGCCTCCAAGATCGACGAGATGTCCCTCGACACCGCGTCCACCAAGACGAGCCGGGTGCGCCGATGAGCGTGACCTGTCCCAACGGCCACCGGTCCGAGGCGGACGACTACTGCGACGTGTGCGGGTCGCCCATCGACGCCACCGCCCGGTCAGCGAGCGGGCCAGGGAGCG
>NZ_JAJJPG010000012.1:0-9754 GCF_032907665.1 Intrasporangium sp. | reverse complement strand
AGCGGGTCGGGGGGCGCGGCGCCCGCCGCCAGCCGCCCCGGCGCCACCGGGTCGTATGCCGCTGGGCCGGTCGCAGCGCCCACCCTCGGTGCCGCTCCGGCGGGATCCGCGGGCAGGTCCTCGCTCGACCTCGGCCCGGCGACCCCGCCCGAGTCGTCCGGCACGGCCACCCCAGAGTCGCTCGAGTGCCCGAACTGCGAGGCGCCGAACCCGCCCGGCGCGCTGTTCTGCGAGGCCTGCGGCTACGACTTCACCACCGGGGCCATGCCGCGCGTCGCAGGTGGCGGCGAAGACGCTGCAGCCACCGCGGGCGCTGAAGCGGCAGGAGCGGGCACGGACACTGCTGCCGACGCGAAGGCCGCCGACCCCGCCCCCGGGTCGAGCGCTCCCGAAGGGCCGCCCGCCTCCGCGTCGAGTGCGCACCAGGCGCCGAGCGACACGGCGTTCGAGTGGCTCGCCGAGGTCTGGGTCGACCCGGACTGGTACCAGACCCAGGAGGTCGAGGACCCCTGCCCCTCGCCCGGCCTGCCCATCATCATCCCGATCCGAGCGCGCAGCGTCCTCCTCGGCCGGGTCAGCCAGAGCCGCAACACCCACCCCGAGATCGACCTCTCGTCGGACCCCGGTGTGAGTCGGCGACACGCGCAGCTGACGACGGACGGGGTCCGATGGTTCGTCGAGGACCTCGGCAGCTCCAACGGCACGTTCGTCGGCCCGGCCTCGGGGCGGCTTCCGGACGACCCGATCGCGGTCGGACCGAAGACCGAGCTCGGCGACGACGACCGGCTCTACGTCGGCGCGTGGAGCCGGGTGGTCGTGCGCAGGGCGACGCCGGACGAGGTCGAGGCGTACGCCTGAGGTGCCACGGGGAATGCCACACCCTGCAGGTCACTTGAACTCTATGTGAACCACCGCGACAGTCAGGGGTCCGCACCCTTAGGGTGTGCCCTGTGACGGATCGGCTCCCCCTCCCGGCCTCCGTCGACACGCCGCAGACCATTGTCGTGACGGGCGTCATGGCTGCCGGCAAGTCGACTGTCTCCCAGCTGCTCGCCGAGCGCTTCAGCAGGGCGGTGCACCTGCGCGGCGACGAGTTCCGGCGCGTCGTCGTCAGTGGCCGGGTCGACATGTCCCCCCACGGCGATCCGGAGGCCGAGCGCCAGCTCGCGTTGCGCCACCGGCTCACCGCCCACACCGCCAACATGTACGCCGAAGCGGGCTTCACCGTCGTCGTCCAGGACCTCTTCGTCGGTGCGAGCCTCGAGCCCTTCCTCGAGCAGCTCGAGGCCCCGATCAGCCTCGTCATGCTCGCGCCGGACGTCTCGACCGTCATGCGGCGCGAGTCCGAGCGCGCCAAGACCGGCTATGGCGACCTGTGGTCGATCAGCGACTTCGACCTCAAGGTGCGGACCGAGACCCCGAAGATCGGCCTGTGGCTGGACAGCTCGCAGCAGACACCCGACGAGACCGTCGACGAGATCATCCGGCGGCTGCCGGAGGCGAGAATCCGCTGACATGGCGATCCAGCTGACGATCGGCCAGGTCTCCGAGCGCACCGGGGTCGCCACCTCGGCCCTGCGCTACTGGGAGGCGCTCGGCCTCATCTCGTCGGTGCGCACCACCGGCAACCAGCGCCGCTACGAGCGGCCGACGATCCGCCGCGTGTCCTTCATCCGCGCCGCCCAGCGGGTCGGCCTGACCCTCGACGAGATCAAAGCCGCCTTGGCGACCCTGCCCGACTCCCGGACGCCCACGGCGCGGGACTGGGCGAGGCTGTCCGCGGCGTGGCGCTCGCGGCTCGACGAGCAGATCCGCCGCATCGAGCTGCTTCGGGATCGTCTCGACGGCTGCATCGGCTGTGGCTGCCTCAGCCTGACGACGTGTGCCCTCAACAACCCGCAGGACGAGCTCGCCGCCCTGGGGCCCGGCGCTCACCGGCTCGACCCCTGACTCGCCGCCTCTCCCTGGACATCACGGGGAACATGGACACCACGGGCAACACGCCCGGAGGTTCGCACCTCACCAGTGAAATTTCCGTGGTGGGTTGCGCACTGCCGGGCGTGTTGCCGAGAAGAGGGTGGCGTCGTGAAGGTCAGGCGTCGAGGGCCGAGTGCAGGGCGCGCCAGTCGATACCCCGCGGCGCGCGCTCGACGATCGTCTGCAGCAGGCCGAGCCGTGCCGACCTCAGCTCCGGCTCCTCGGCCATGACGAGCACCTCGTCGAAGAACGTCGTCAGCTCGCCGACGACTCCCCCCGCGACCTGAACCCACTCGGGCAGCGTGCCGGCAGACAGGTCGGGCAGCTCGGCCACCTTGGCGTGCAGCGCGAGCTCCGCAGGCTCCCGCAGGAGCGAGGGGTCGTATGCCGCTGGGCTGCCGTGCGGGACGATGCGGGTGATGCGCTGGGTGGCCTCCACGAGCTCGGCGAACCCGTCCTGTCGGCGGACGGTGGCGATGTCGCGGAGCACCGCCTCGGCCTTGCCCGGGGACGCGGCGAGCGGCTGGACGGCGGTGGCCAGAGCCGATGGCACTCCTTCGTCGTGCAGCTGCTGTCCGAACCGGCCGGTGACGAACTCCCTGGCCGTGTCGATCGCCTCGACGGTGACGTCGAGACCCTGCTGACGCAGCTGGTCGGCGGCCGCGGAGAGGCCGCGCTCGACGGAGATCGCGGAGAGCGTCGGCTGCGAGCGGAGGATGCCGATGACCCCGAGCGCGGCCCGGCGCAGGGCGAACGGGTCGGACGACCCCGTGGGCTTGGCCCCGAGCGCGAACATCGCCATGAGCAGGTCGAACCGGTCGGCGAGGGCGAGCAGCGCACCCGGTCGGGACTCGGGCAGCGCCCCGCCGGCCGTTCGCGGCTGCTCCATCTCGTAGAGCGCCTCCGCCACCTCCGGAGTCTCGCCGGCCTTGAGGGCGTACTCGCGCGCCATGTAGCCGGCGAGGCTGGACAGCTCGACGACCATCTGCGAGGCGAGGTCGAACTTCGCCAGCTCGCTCGCCCGGGACAGCGTCTCTCCCTCGGCGGCGTCGAGGGAGACGTGCTCGGCGAGCGCGGCCGCGACGTCGCGGATCCGGTCGGCCCGGTCCCCCATCGACCCGATGCGCTCCTCGAAGGTGAGCTTGGCGATCCCGGCCCGCAGGTCCGCGAGCGGCACCTTGAGGTCGGCGGCGTAGAAGAAGGCCGCGTCCTCGTAGCGGGCCCGCAGGACGTTCTCGTTGCCGCGACGGACGAGGTCGTCGTCGCAGTCGCCGCCCGCCATCGTGACGAAGTAGGGCAGGAGCGAGCCGGACGCATCGCGGACCGGCAGGTAGCGCTGGTGCTTGCGCATCACCGTCGTGAGGATCTGCTCGGGCAGCTCGAGGTAGCGGGCCTCGAACGATCCGAGGATGCCGTGCGGCGCCTCGACGAGGTTGGTGATCTCGTCGACGAGCCCGGCCTCCGCGTCGACGTCCACGACGCCGCCGACCGACGCGGCGAGGGTGTGGGCCTGGCGAACCACGCTCTCCCGGCGGGCCACCGGGTCGACGACGAAGTCGCGCTCGGCCAGCTTGGGCAGGAGCACGTCGGCATTCTCGACCTCGACGAGCGGGCCGGCCTCGGTGCGCTCGCCATACGTCGTCCGGCCGGACCTCAGCCCGGAGACCTCGACCGGCACGACCGTCTCGCCCCAGAGCGCGAGGATCCAGCGGATCGGCCGGCTGTAGGCGAGCTGCGGGTCCCCCCAGCGCATGTTCTTGTCGGCGCGCAGGCCGGTCACGACGTCGGCGATGATCGCGCCGACCACCTCGAGGACCCCGCGGCCCTGCTCCTGGACCCGGACGGCGACGTGCTCGACCCCGTCGAAGTCCGCCCGAACGAGCTCGGCGACGTCGACCTTCTGGCCGCGGGCGAAACCTTCCGCCGCCTTGGTCGGCGCGCCGTCGGGGCCGAACGCCGCCGCCACCTTCGGGCCCTTGCGCAGCGTCTCGGCGTCCGGCTCGTGCGCTCCGACCGCGTCGACGATCGCGATCACGCGACGCGGCGTCCCCTGGACCTCGATCCTCCCGTGCGGCAGTCGCGTCGCGGCGAGCCGCTCGGTGAGGCCGGCGCGGACCTGCTCGATCGCCTGGTCGACGACGTGCGGGGGCAGCTCCTCGACCCCGATCTCGACAGCCAGCCGACGCGTGACGTCGGGCGCGAGACCGGCGAGCTCAGCGGCATACGCCTCCGGGGGCGAGTCCACCCCCCGCGAAGGCGGCATGACAGCGCGTCCCTCCATCGGCGGCAGCTCGGCATCGAGCAGCGGAAACCCGAGCTCTTCGCGCCGCTCGACCCACAGCCGGGACACCTCGCGCGCGAGGCGCCGCATCGTGCCGAACGCCCGCGCCCGCTCCGTCGTGGAGATGGCGCCGCGGGCGTCGAGGACGTTGAAGGCGTGCGAGCTCTTGAGGACGTAGGTGTGCGCGGGGACGGGGAGTCGGGCATCGACCATCCGCTGCGCCTCGGCCGTGTAGCGCTCGAAGAGCTCCCGGTTGGTCTGGACGTCGGCGTCGTCGAGGTAGTAGCGCGACATCTCGAACTCGGTCTGGCCGAAGGCCTCGCCGTAGCTGATGCCCGGCGCGTAGACCATGTCCCTGAAGTGGGTGACCCCCTGGAGCGCCATCATGATGCGCTCGATGCCGTAGGTGAGCTCCACCGAGACCGGGTCGAGGTTCTGCCCGCCGACCTGCTGGAAGTAGGTGAACTGGGTGATCTCCATGCCGTCGAGCCAGACCTCCCAGCCCAGGCCCCACGCGCCGATCGCCGGCTGCGCCCAGTTGTCCTCGACGAAGCGGACGTCGTGGGCCCTGAGGTCGATGCCGAGCGCCTCGAGCGACTCGAGGTAGAGCTCCTGCGGGTTGCCCGGGTCGGGCTTGAGGATGACCTGGAACTGGGTGTGCGTCTGGAGCCGGTTGGGGTTCTCGCCGTAGCGGGAGTCGTCGGGTCGCACGCTCGGCTCGACGTAGGCCACCCGCCACGGCTCCGGCCCGAGCACCCGCAGGATCGTGGCGGGGTTCATCGTCCCGGCGCCGACCTCGGTGTTGAAGGGCTGGACGACCATGCAGCCCCGGTCGGTCCAGAACTTCTGCAGGGTGAGCAGGGCGTCTTGGACGGTGAGCGTGGTGGTGTCAGGCACCGGACAAGGCTACCGGCGGCGCGCAGGTGCCCCGACCACGCGTTCACCCCCAGCCGGTATGCCGCTGAGCCAACCCCCTCACGTCCCCGGACTCCCAGCCCTCCCGTCGCAGGGTCAGCCGAGCGGGCCGGAGACCTCGGCCACCTCGTCCACGTCGGCCGCCGCACCCGCGAACTGAGCGGCATACAGCGTCGCGTAGGCCCCGTCCCGAGCGAGCAGCTCGGCGTGCGACCCCTGCTCGACGATGCGGCCGTGCTCCATGACGAGGATGAGGTCGGCGTCCCGGATCGTGGAGAGCCGGTGCGCGATGACGAAGCTCGTCCGGTCGGACCGCAGCGCCCGCATGGCGTGCTGGACGAGCAGCTCGGTGCGGGTGTCGACCGAGCTCGTCGCCTCGTCGAGGATGAGCAGCGCCGGGTCGGAGAGGAAGGCCCGGGCGATGGTGATGAGCTGCTTCTCCCCGGTCGAGATGTTGCTCGCCTCGTCGTCGAGGACGGTGTCGTAGCCGTCCGGCAGCGAGTGCACGAAGCGGTCGACGTAGGTCGCACGGGCCGCCTCGAGCACCTCCTCGTCGGTGGCGTCCGGCCGCCCGTAGGCGATGTTGTCGCGGATCGTCCCGGCGAAGAGCCAGGTGTCCTGGAGCACCATGCCGATCCGGGACCGCAGGCCGTGGCGCGTGAGGTCGCGGATGTCGACGCCGTCCAGCGTGATCCGGCCCCCGTCGAGCTCGTAGAACCGCATGATGAGGTTGACGAGGGTGGTCTTGCCGGCACCGGTCGGCCCGACGATGGCGACCGTCTGACCCGGCCGGACGACGAGGTCGAGGTCCTCGATGAGGGGCTGGTCCGCGTCGTAGGAGAAGGACACCCCCTCGAAGGCGACCTCGCCGCGCGGGCTCTCGATGACGTCGGGCACCTCGATCTCGGGCTCCTGCTCCGCGGCGTCGAGCACCTCGAAGACCCGCTCCGCCGACGCGACCCCGGACTGGAGCAGGTTGGCCATCGAGGCGACCTGGGTCAGCGGCTGCGTGAACTGCCGGGAGTACTGGATGAAGGCCTGGACGTCACCGAGCGACATCGTCCCGGAGGCCACCCTGAGACCGCCGACGACAGCGACGACGACGTAGTTGAGGTTCCCGATGAACATCATGACCGGCATGATGATGCCGCTGACGAACTGCGCCCCGAACGAGGCACCGAAGAGCTCGTCGTTCTTCGTCCGGAAGTTCGCCTCCGTCTCCTTCTGGCGCCCGTAGACCTTGACGAGCCCGTGGCCGGTGTAGGTCTCCTCGATGATCCCGTTGAGCTCGCCGGTGTTGCGCCACTGCTGGACGAAGAGCTTCTGCGAGCGCTTCGCGATGAGGCCGGTGACGGCGATCGAGATCGGGATCGTCACCAGGGCGATGAGGGCGAGCACCCAGGAGATCCAGAACATCATCGCGAGGACGGCGATGACGGTGAGCAGCGAGTTGAGCAGCTGCGAGAGCGTCTGCTGGAGCGACATGCTCACGTTGTCGATGTCGTTGGTGACCCGGCTGAGGATCTCACCGCGCGGCTGCTTGTCGAAGTAGGGCAGCGGGAGGCGGTTGAGCTTGGCCTCGACGTCCTGCCGCAGCCGGTACATCGTCCGGGCGAGGACGCCCTGGAGAACCCACCCCTGCACCCAGAGCAGGAGGGACGAGACGACGTAGAGCGCGGTGACGACGAGGAGCACCTCGCCGACGGCTCCGAAGTCGATGCCCTCGCCGATGACGACACCCGCCTTCTCGAGCATGTCGGCCATCGACTCCTCGCCTCGGGCCCGCAGGCCCGCGATGACCTGCTCGGTCGTCGTCCCCGGCGGGGTGTTCTCGGCGAGCTGACGGCCGAGCAGGCCGCCGAAGATGAGGTCCGTCGCGCGGCCGAGGATCTTCGGGCCGATCGAGCTGAGGAAGACGCTCACGACGACGAGCGTGACGACGGCGATGACCTTGCCCCGCTCGGGCCGGAGCAGGCCGAGGAGCCGTTTCGCCGACGGCCCGAAGTTGAGGGACTTCTCCGCCGGCTGGCCCATCATCATGTGCGGTGGCCCTCCCCGGCGGGCCGGTCCGCGCCGGGCCTCGGCGGCCTTCTCCTCGGCGGTCTTGACGCCTTCGGCCATCAGGCCACCTCCTCCGCGCTGCGCTGGGACAGGGCGATCTCCTGGTAGGTCTCACACGTCTCGAGGAGCTCGTCATGCGTGCCCTGACCGACGATGCGGCCGTCGTCGAGCACGACGATGTGGTCGGCGTCGATGATCGTCGACACGCGCTGGGCGACGATGACGACCGTCGAGTGCGCGGTCACCGGCCGCAGGGCGGCGCGCAGCCGGGCATCGGTCGACAGGTCGAGAGCCGAGAAGGAGTCGTCGAAGAGGTAGATGTCGGGTCGCTTCACGACCGCCCTGGCGATGGCGAGACGTTGTCGCTGGCCGCCCGACACGTTGGTGCCGCCCTGGGCGATCGGCGTGTCGAGTCCGCCGAGCCGCTCGACGAAGTCGGCCGCCTGGCTGATCCGCAGGGCATCCCAGAGCTCGTCGTCGGTGGCTTCGGGATTGCCGTAGCGCAGGTTGCTCGCCACGGTGCCGGTGAAGAGGTAGGGCTTCTGCGGGACGAGGCCGATCCTCGCCCACAGGGCGTCGAGGTCGAGGTCGCGCACGTCGACGCCGCCGACCTTGACCCGACCGGATCGCACGTCGAAGAGGCGAGGCACGAGGCCGAGCAGCGTCGTCTTGCCGGAGCCGGTGGACCCGATGATCGCCGTCGTCCGGCCGGGCATCGCCTCGAAGGTGATGTCGTGGAGCACCGCGTGCTCTGCGCCGGGGTAGCGGAACTCGACGTCGACGAACTCGACCCCGGCGCGCGGCACGCGGATCGGGATCGGCTGGACCGACTGCTCGATGGACGAGGTCGTGTCGAGCACCTCGGTGATGCGGCCGGCAGAGACCGCGGCGCGCGGGATCATCGTCGCCATGAAGGTGGCCATCATGACCGCCATGAGGATCTGCACGAGGTAGGCGAGGAACGCCGTGAGGGAACCGACCTCCATGGCCCCGCTGTCGACGCGGTAGGCGCCGAACCACAGGACGGCGACCGTGGACATGCTGAAGATGAACATGACGACGGGGAAGACGAGCGCCATGAGCCGCCCGACACGCAGCCCGGCCTCGGTGAGGTTGGCGTTGGCGTCGCTGAACCGGAGCTCCTCGTGCTGCTCCCGCACGAACGCCCGGACGACGCGGATGCCGGTGATCTGCTCGCGCAGGACGCGGTTGACGCCGTCGAGCGAGGTCTGCATCCGCGTGAACCACGGCACCATGCGCGAGATGACGAGCCCGACGACGAGCCCGAGCAGCGGAACCGCGACGGCGACGAGCCAGGAGAGCCCGACGTCCTCCCGGAGCGCCATGATGATGCCGCCGAACATCATGATCGGCGTCGACACGAGCATCGCGAAGCCCATGAAGAGGACCATCTGCACCTGGGTGACGTCGTTGGTGTTGCGCGAGATGAGGGTCGGCGCCCCGAACCTGGCGACCTCCTGCGCGGAGTAGTCGATGACGGTGTCGAAGACGGACGCGCGGAGGTCGCGTCCCACCCCCATGGCGGTGCGGGCTGCGAGGTAGGTGGCGCCGACGGCCGCGCCGATCTGGACGATGCTCACCCCGAGCATGAGGACGCCGTGGCTGAGAATGAAGTCGGTGTCGCCCTTGGCCACGCCCTCGTCGATGATCTCGCCGTTGAGGCTGGGCAGGTAGAGCGACGCGAGGGTGCTGACGAGCTGCAGCAGCACGATGAAGGTGATCTCGCGTCGGTAGGGCTGCAGGTGGCGCCGAAGCAGTCGGACGAGCATCGGGGGCCTTTCTTGCTGCTGGTGGAGGGGGTGGCGCGGGAGAGACGCTAGGGACTCACGCGGGGTGAGGATCAATCGCTTTTCGGCCCGACGCCGTCAGTCCGGACGGGCGCGCACCCCGTCGAGGATGGTGTCGACGACCTCCTCGGGCGTGAGGAGCTCGCCCTGCGCGATGCCGGGGTGGCTGCCCGAGAAGCTGAGCAGCCGGATGCGGTGGAGCAGCTGGTGCGGACTGACCGTGACTGCGTCGGCGTCGACGAGGTCGAGCACGGGGAGGAAGAGCTCCGCCTCGAGCGGCTCGCACCCCTGGGCGGGATCCGATCGCACGTGCCGTCCCGCCTCGAAGCACGCCGCGTGGTGAGCCATGTGGGGCGCCTCGGTGAGCCCGAGCGCGGTCATGAGACCGATCACGTCCTGGACCCGCCGTTGCAGGATCGCCGCGAACGCGACGAGCCGGGCCCGCATGGGCTGCGAACGGTCGATGGCGAGGAACTCCTGTCGCGCACCAGCCGGACAGAAGGCGGACTCGACCGCGTCGGCCTCGAGGGCGTCCTTGCTCGGAAAGGCCCGGAAGATCGTGCCCTCCGCGACCCCGGCGGCCCGGGCGATCTCGCTCGTCGTCGGGACCCGTCCGTCCTTCCGGGCGAGCTCGAGGAAGACGTCGACGAGAGCCTCGCGCCGCTCGGCGGGTGCCAGCGGCGCCGCGCGCCCGGTCGTGGAAGCCATGGCG
>NZ_JAJJPG010000011.1:46487-49030 GCF_032907665.1 Intrasporangium sp. | reverse complement strand
CAGCGACAACACGGGTTCCCCGGCGGCGCCCGACAACTTTCTGTACGTCTTCAAGACGGGCCCGTCCCGGGCCCGCTGAGGCGCCCGCCGCAGCCGAAGGACGGGCCGGGACCGCCGACTCCCGCTCCGCTCCCGTCGGCGCGGCCCTCTGCACGGGCGGCGCCCACCCAACCGCCGTGGGTTTCCGGTGGCCACGGTGCCCGACCGTCCTCACGCCTCCGGGCCGGCCTCGACCCGATCATGAGGAAGGGCGGACCGCCACCGCACGCGTCAAGGCCGCTGCGCGTCGCTGACGCGATGACCCCTCCGGGGCCAGCCTGGACCCGCACGGCACCGGCCCGCAGCTGGCCGCGTATCGGGTCGAGGCCAACCCCCGCCACCCCCTCAACGCCCCCTCACGCGCGTCCGGCACCGTCGACAACGCGTGTTGCCCGACCGTTGCCGAATTGCCGTCCACAGGCCCGGCCCCAGAGCGCCAGCACGATCCGGCCGTACGGGTCCGGGCGGCGGATTGCCGAATTGGTCTCTATAGGGATCAAGAGGGCGCGGCTGCGCCGCGCCCGGCCCCGGGGGACCCGCGCTGCGGGCGGCGCTGACGCGCCGTCCTCGCGCACCCCAGGCCACCAAGGGTCCCGCGGCAGGTTGACCCCTACGTGTCACCGGCCGGGCGTCGCCGGCTACGTCCCGGGCTCCTGCTCAGCGCTTGGGGTGGCGGCCCAGGTCAGGGCCTGCTGCGCCCTGTCAGTGGCGTGTACGAGGTGCCCGGCGGCGGCACGGGCGACCTGGAGCCAGTGACCAGCAACGGCGGCCACCGCGACGGGATCTCCGGCGTGCTCGCCATCGACGACCACGACGTGGTGGTTCTCCACGAGCGCGTCGAGCAGCGCCTCGACCTGGGACAGGGCCTGCGGCAGCCGACCCGCCAGCAGGGCCAGCCCGCCGAGCAGGTCGTACAGGTCCGTCACCTGCAGTTCGTCCACCCCGTCGTCGATGGTGCCGGGGCGGGTGGTGTGGTTGATCGTACGGACCATCTCGGCCGCCGCGTTCGCGCACCCTGCAGCCGTCATAGGCGTGCCCTCTGACCAGGTCATGACAGCCCCCCGCTCGATCCGGGGTGGGCGCGGTTCTCTAACTCTTCTTCTTGGTCCAAAGCAGCAAGAAGAGCAGCCGGGGACACCTTTAACGACGAGCCACCATCGGGAGCACTCTCGCCACGAGATTTCGTGTCGTCGTCGCGTCGTCGACGAGGATCCGACGCTGCGGGGTGGGTGGCCCCGTGGACGGCTTGCAACGCTCTGATCGACACTTGGGCATAGATCTAGGTGGTGGAAAGCTCGGCGTGGCCGAGCATCGCCTGGACGTAGCGGATGTCGGCGCCGCCTTCGAGCATGACCGTGGCCAGGGTGTGCCGGAACAGGTGGCACGCACCGTCCTTGGGGACACCGGACGCTTTGACGTGTTCCCGGACCAGCTGGGTGAGCCGGTCCAACGAGAACGGTGTGCCGTCGACCGTGAGGAACAGGGTCCCGTCGTCCGGCTCGGTCGCGAGCCTCGGTCGCGCTTCGGTGAGGTAGCGGGCGACCCAGCCGGCGCACCTCTGGTGGACCGGGACCATCCGGTCCTTCCTCCCTTTGCCTTGGCGGACCATCAACGTCCCGCGCTCATGGTCCAGGTCTCTGACGTTGAGGTGGGCGAGCTCGGCCCGTCGGATGCCGGTGCAGTACAGCACCTCGAGCATCACCCGATCCCGCAAGCCGCTCGGGCTGCTCACGTCGGGGACGGCGAGCACCTGCTCGGCCTCCGCCGCCGTGAGGGCCGCTTTCGGGAGGCGGTGCTCGACCTTGGGCAGCTCCAGCTCACTGGCGGGGTTCGCGGCGACGTGCCCGTTCTTCACGGCCCATTTGAAGAACGCCCGCACCGGCAGCAGGCGCGTGTTCTGGCTTCGGAACGAGAGCGGGTCGCCGTCGGGTTTTCGGTAGTGGAACAGGTGCCGCTGGTACCGCACCAGCACCGGCCTCGTGACCTCCACCGGGCGGGTGACGCCCCGCTCAGCCAGCCAGCCGACGAGCTGCGCGAGGGCTTGCCGGCGTCCGACGATCGTGGCCGGGGAGTAGCCGCGGGTGGCGAGGTCGGTCAGGAACTCCTCCACGATGACGGCGAACCCGGCCGGGTCGGACGTGTCGCCGGGGATCACCTGCGGGACCCTCATCCCGCGAGGGCTGCGTCTACGGGTTGGACTACGACCCGCGCTCTCCTCGGCGACCATCACGTGCCTCCCGGCACGGCACGCAACAACAACCCCTGCTGAGCCCCGCTGTCGTGCTGTTCGTGCAGGTCAGCGCCCTGCTCGTCCTCGTCGATGGCGTCCCGACCAGTGGCCGACCGGGCCCCGACCGGGGGCCGACCAGCCCCCGACCGACCCGCCTGCGGGGCCGACCGGTTTCCGTCGTAGGTAAGGGAAGCGGGGTCGGTCAGTCCTGCGAGGAAGGGCTGCCCGTGCTCGCCTTCGCCACGCCAGGTCAGCTCGTACGTGAACGCGCCCG
>NZ_JAJJPG010000011.1:13180-46387 GCF_032907665.1 Intrasporangium sp. | reverse complement strand
GGCTGCCCGTGCTCGCCTTCGCCACGCCAGGTCAGCTCGTACGTGAACGCGCCCGTCTCCAGCCGGTGCACGTGCAGCAGCTCGAGGTCGAGGAGGCGGGCGAGGTGGACCTTCAGCTGGGTGTCGCCCCACCCCGACCCGTTGCTGTTGAGCGCCTCGCGCAGCTGACGCCTCGTGAACCTGATCAGCGACACATCCACCGCCAGTTCCTTGGCTTGCGCGGTCACATGCTGGTGGATCGCCGTCAGGAGCCGGCGGGTCTGCGGGGCGAGCTCGTCGAGGGACTGCCCGAGCACGGCATGAGCCAGGCGGTTGGCCACCTCGATGTCGCCGATCGTCGACTCGACGTACGCGACCTGCAGCCCGTTCACCGTGGCGGTCCTGCGGGGGCGTTGGTGCTGGTGCAGCAACGTCACCGCGGCGATCAGCCCAAGGTACTTGCCATGGTCCCGTCGGGTTCTGGTCCTGCCGTCGGCGAAGGTCAAGCGGTCGGCATAGGGGTTGACGACCGCCAGCGGTTCGAGCAGCCGTTGCGCGTCCCGGTGCACCGCCACCACCTGCTCCCGCAGTGATCGCCGGGTGAGGCCGTCGAGGGTCTGCGCGCGGCGTTGCGCGTGGTGGATCGCCTGGGTTTGGGCGCGGTCCTCGTCCACCGTCAACACCAGGCACCGGTTCAGCAGCTCCTCGTCCACGTCGATCGCGGTCGTGGTCAGCACGATCGCGGTCGGGCCGGTCACCTTGTACGTGTGCGTCACCAGCCGCCCCGACGCCGTGTCCTTGCCCGTCGACGCGATCGACAGCTCGCCCTCGGACTGGAGCAGCTTGAGCGCGTACGCCGCCCGGGACGCGCCTTCCTCCTCGGCGACCGACAGCACCTTGTGCGCCAAATCCGACTCGCCCAGATAGAACAGCGACTGCCCGGTCATTGCGCTGAAGCTGACGCGGTCCTCTTCGGGGACGAACCCGAGCACCGCCTCCATCACCGCCGACTTACCCGCAGCCGACGTGGACTGGACCATGACCGCCAGCGGCGCCGGCAGCTTGCGGCTGACAGCGGCGAGGTACCCGACGAGACAGTTGACCGCTTCGCCGACCATCCCGACCGCGGCGAACGCCTCCTCCACCCGGCCGATGAGCCGTGGGTCGCGTAGCAGGGCGAGGGCGTTCTCCCGGGCGGCACCGGTCACCGTCACCTCCGTCACGGCCGGCTCGTTCGCGGCCGCGATGACCTCCTCGGCTCTGGCCTCGCACGCCAGCAGCACCCGGCCCAGGTCCGACTTGACCACCTCGGCCTCCAACCTGAGCTCGGCCGCGGCCTGGGTCACGAACACGCCCCGGGCCCGGGCGCTGTACAGGTCCAATGTGTCCACATGGAACGCGTGAGCGGCCGCCCCGGCATGCTCGGGCTGGTCGGTTCTCGCGACGAGGACGTTGACGCGCAGCGTCTCGAACGAGGTCACCCGCTCCAACCCGCGCACCCGCCACGCACGCGTCCCCAAACGCAGGCGCAGCTCCGACCCGACCACCTCCACCACGGGCCGCGGACCACTCGGGCGCGGCACCGGCGAGGCCACCTCAGCCGCCACCACCGACCCGATGTCCTGCTCGCCGCCCGGCTCACTGCCCGGCTCTGCGAGCAGAGGGCCAGCCTCAGGCATGAGCCCGTGCGCCGGTGGATCGGCCTGCACCGCAACGGGATTCGCTGCCCCTGTCGCCTCAACCGTCGCCCCAGCAGCCGCAGTGGCCGCGGCCTGGAACTCGACCGGGTGCGCCACGGGGTACACGTCCCGCGCCGGTGACGGACCGGCACCCATCCACGCCGCCTTGCGCAGGAACCGCCCCAGCGCCTCCCGAGGCGAGCCGGCTTGGACGGCGATGTCGTTGACGTCCGCGCCTCGAGGTAGCTCCACCCGGAAACACTCCACCCCCGACGCCATCAGGCCTTGGGCGACCTCAAGGGCGCCGCGGTCGCCGGCCTCGTCCGCGTCGAACGCGAGCAGCACCCGCCGGATCCCGTACGCCTCGATCGCGGCCGCGTGCTCGGGGGTCCAGCCGCCCGTCCCGTACGCGGCGGTCACGTGCCGGAACCCGGCACACCACAACGACAGTGCGTCGATCAGCGACTCGGTGACGATCAGCTCGTCGACCTGCGCGAACACGGCAGCGTTGAACACGCCCCGGTGCGGGCCCGGCAGGTACAGGTGCAGCGGCGTCCCCGGCCCGCAGCTTCGACTCGGCGACCTTCCGCCCGTACACCTCCCCGATCCCGCCGTGCACGTCGAGGACCGGGACGACGAGCGAGCCAGTGAAATGCTCATGCCCGCTCGCCCGCAGGAACCCCAGCGCCTGCAGCCGTGACCGGAGCAGCCCGCCCGTCTTCGTCTGTGACGCACCCAACCGGTACCCCAACGTCCGATTCGCGTACCCCAGCCGGAACGTCTCGACGGCTTCGGGCAGGTCGATCCGTCGCTTGGCCAGGAACCCCAACGCCTCCGGCGACGAAGTGAGCGTGTCCGCGTAATGCGCGATCACCGCGGCCGTCAGCTCGAAGTCCTGCACCGACGGCTCGGCGATCGGCGGCAGCTTGCGCGACAACGACTTACCCACCGGCCCGGGCCCAGCAGCCAGCGGCGAGGCCTGCGCGATCGCGCCCAGGGCCGGCGACTCCTCCCGCAGCAGCTCCACCGCATGCCGGAACGACACACCCTGCGCCGCCATCACCCAGTCCACCGGGCCACCACCACGCCGGCACGCGCCCAGGCAATGCCACAAGTTCTTGCCCGGCGTCACCACCAGCGACGGCGAGCCGTCGTCATGGAACGGGCACCGGCCGACAAGGTCCTGACCCTGCCGGCGCAGCTCGACCCCGCAGCCCTCCACCAGCCGCGCCACCGACACCTCGACCTTGAGCCGAGCCAACTCTTCCTCCGGGATCCGCGCCACGCCGACCTCCACCAGAAAACTTTCGACTTACACTCGGAGGCAACACCATATGCCACATGATGCACTTCAAGGCAAGGCGACAGGCCATCGGAGGCAAGCATGACCGTCATCGACGCAGCACAATGGGCATCACCCCACCCGAGCGGAGGCCACCAGATGCCCAGCCCCTTCCACGGCGACCGCCTCAAGGCGCTACGCACCGAAGCCGGCTGGTCCCAAGCCGAACTCGCCGCGAAGATCGACTCCGACGCCCGGCAGGTCTCCCGCTACGAGAACTCCAAAGTCGCCCCCGGCCTCGAAGCCGTCATTCGCATCGCCCAGGTCTTCAACGTCACCGTCGACTACCTCGTCATCGAGTCAGCACCCCGCCGCCCCCTCAACGCGCCCAGCACGATCGTCGACGCCCGCCTCGCCGACCTATGCGACCGTCAGTAAGCCCAAGGTCGTAACGGTCACGATCGGCGGGAACGACACTCAGTGGGCCGAATTCCTCGGGACTTGCGCGATGCAGGATTGTACGACTATGGAGAGCCAGATGCGCAGCCGAATCCTAAGCTTGCGGCCGGGCTTGGCTAACGCGTACCGTGCCATCAAGAACGCCCCCGAAGCGAAATTTGCCGACATCGTGGTGGGCGGCTATCCAGTCCCAGTCGATCCGGTTAATGCGGCGAGTGACACCACGAGCATCTGCGCTGCCTTTGAGATGCCTGAGCGAGAGATGTTTGCGCGGCTCACTAGCTCGCTCAATAGCGTAATCAGCGGCGCCGCAAGCGACGCTGGCGTTTGGAGCGCTGCCCCATATGTGCAATCGCGGTTCAGGGGACATGGAGCGTGCACGTACGACGCCTGGCTCAACGACGTCGACTGGGACCTCGGCGGGGACAGCCAAAGCGGGTTAATCGGGCCGAATTCGTTCCATCCAACCCTGGGGGGGCAGTTGGCCTACGCATTGGCCTTCGATGACGGATTTAGGGCGTATTCCGGATGATTTCGGCGCCAAGTCTTCAGCGGGCGGTCTTGGTATCAGCCGGCATTTTGCTGCTGTATTTCATTGCTTCGTGTTCTGCGGTGTCGTCGGATAAAGCTCAGAGTTCGACATTGAATGGAGTCGGAGCCCTGGGCACTTCATCTTCAGGGACGAAAGTGCCCGGCGGGGGGCCTCTAGGGACTCGCACACCCGTGGGGGATGCCGACTTCGTCCCAGAGTTCAACCGGTTGAGCGGAAACGTCCAACCCCTAAATGAAGTAGACGCTCCAGTCGGGGTCGTCACCTTCGATCATACGGTTGCTATCTCCAGGGACGATCGTTGTGGAGCTTTTGCCGTGTCGTTCGCGCTGGCCCAGCACGATGCGCGCACGAACGGAGCTGACTCAGCGCTAATGACAACACTCCTTGCGCCCACCGCACCGCCCGGGCTTGGGTCTTTCCTGGTACACGAGAGAGCGGTCCAACGCAACATCGGAACGGGCCGACATCTTGACGCCGGAGCGGAGCTATGGGGCCGGATGTCGCCGCAAGCGGGGGCTGCTGACTCCTACGAGTTGGTAGGACGTGCGACTGCTCCGAAGCTCGGCGCGAAGGCTTGGGTGGTCCTGCGGGTGGACACGCTACGGGTGTCGGGGAGGTGCCAGATCACAATGTTCGCAAGCCGCGCAAGCCCGATCAGCTCAGACCACGACATCCTGACTTCTGATGAGCGTGAGGTCATCCTGCCCGGAAATGGCTGGAGTCGGGTCCCGTGGAGGTAGGGCGCCCGGAGAACCTCCAAGACGGGGAGCCACTGCAGTCCGCCTTGCTTGATGCGGCGGCTGTGGTGTTGGGCGTGAGTTTGCTCCCAGGCCTCTTTTGGGCCGCTGTGGCGAAGTTCGGTCCCGCCATATCGCTTGAGCAGTGCTTGTCGATGAAGCTTAAGTCTTGCAGCGACCCGGCCGAGCGCGCCGCAATGCTATTGCTTTGGGTCTATCCCTTCCTTCTTGGCGGTGCCATGGTTATCGGACTCGCGTGCGCTCTCGGGAGCCGCCTGTTCCATCTACACGTCGGCGCAAAGCTGGCCGCGCTGCTCGGCGCCGTTCTAGTTTGGGGCACGGTGTTGGCTGTAACAACTCCCGGCCTGCTCAAGTGGGAATGACAAGCTGATTTGGCCCCACTGTGATGAGTTGTTTTGGCCCCACCCTCGGTGTTGACTTCTGGGTCTCATGGTGGGTGGCTGGGCCGACGCCACCCTCATGCGCTTGGGGTCAGGTGGCGGCTCCCTTCTTCGCGGCCCTGGTCGAGCGCAGCCGGTAGGAGCTGGTGCCGGTGTTGATGATGTGGGCGTTGAAGGTGAGCCGGTCGACGACCGCGGCGGCCAGGCGGGGGTCGGTGAAGGTGGTGCCCCATTCGCTGAACGGGGCGTTGGAGGCGCAGGCGATGGAGGCTCTCTCCTCGCGGGCGGTGATGATCTGGAAGAGCAGCTCGGCGCCGCGGGGGTCGAGGCTGACGTAGCCGACCTCGTCGAGGACGAGCAGGTCGAGGGCGGCGTAGCGGGCCACGAGCCGGGTCAGGCGTTTGTCGTCGGCGGCTTCGGCGAGCTCGTTGGTCAGGGCGGCGGTGGTGGTGTAGCGGATGCGGCGGCCTTGTTCGGCGGCGATGGTCCCCAGCGCGATGAGCAGGTGGGTCTTGCCGGTGCCGGAGTCGCCGAGCAGCACGAGGGGTTCGCCGGCGTCGATCCACGCCCCGGACGCGAGGTGCGCCAGGGTGCCCGGCGGCAGGTCGGGCAGCATGGCGGGGTTGAAGTCCTCGAGGCGTTTGCTGCGGGGGAACTTCGCTTCGTTGACGCGGCGGATCCGGCGTCGGGCGTCGCGGTCGTCGCATTCGGCGGTGAGGACCTCGGCGAGGAAGGCCTTGTGGGTCAGGCGCTCCTTGGCGGCGGCCTCGGCGATGCGGGCGTGCTCGTCGCGGATGGTCGGCAACCCGAGGATCTTGGTGGCGGCGGTGATCGCGGCCTCGGCGGCGGGTTCGCTCAGCGCGGTCACGGCCGCGCGGGCCCGGGGTCCGGTGCTGGTGCTGGTGCGGGGGGTCATGCGAGTTCTCCTGTCAGGAGCTGGTCGTAGCCGGCCAGCGACGGCGCCGGACGCGTCGCGCCGGGGATCGCATTGGCCGGCAGCGTGATTGGTGGTGCCGGCTCGGTGTTGGCGGCGACGTGGGTGCGGGCGGTCACGGCGAGCCGGTCGGCGTCGAACCGGCCCGAGGTGATCGCCTCGCGCATCGCCGCCTGCAGGGCGAAGGTCGGCAGGGTGCGGTGCAGCAGCAGGACCCCGATCAGCGCCTTGGTGCCGTCCTTGTCGCCGAGGTGACGGCGGGCGGCGTCCCAGAAGTCCTGGTGCGCGTCGGTGAACAAGCCACGGGCCCGCGCGTTCGCCAGCGCGGTCGCGCCCGCGAGGGCGCCGGGCTTGCGGGTCAGGACCTCGAGGTAGTGGTCCAGGACCAGGTCCTCGGTGCCCTTGTGCAGCGACCGGACGTGCGAGGCGATCACCGTGCCTCCGTCGTACGCGGTCACCGTGTCCGCGCCGAGGCGCACCGCGACCCGCCTTCCGGCGTAGGACGCGGGGACCGAGTAGTACGACTGGCGGACACAGACCCGCGCCTTCATGTCGACCCGGCACGAGAGCGGTGTGGAAGCGTCAAAACGGCTCTTCGACTTTGAGCGGGGCACCCGGTAGTTGATGGGGCTCGTGGCCCCGACATGCTGTTGGTCTCTCACAACACAGCAGCAGCGAGGCCACGAGCATGAACGAGGGTACGTCAGTGCTGCTCGGCCTGGAGGACGAGTTCCGTGTCCTTCAGGTCGAGCGGCTTGGTCGGGAGATGGTCCGGGTCGTCATCGAGGTCGCCGACCCGGAGGGCGCCTGTCCCGGCTGCGGCGTCCTGTCGGCGAGGGTGAAGGAGCGACCCCTGGTCCGGATCAAGGACCTGCCCGCCTCGGGGCAGCGGACCGAGCTCTGGTGGCGCAAGCGGCGGCTGCTGTGCCGCGAACCGGTCTGCGCGACATCGTCGTTCACGCAACAGTCGGCCGCGGTCCCGGCGCGGGCGAGGCTGACCGAGCGGCTGCGGGCGAAGGTGGCCGAGGCGATCGCCTCGGGCAACCGGGCGGTCAGCGAGGTCGCCGCCGAGTACGGCATCGCCTGGACCACCGCGCACCGGGCGCTGGTCGCGGCCGCGGCGCGGTGGCTGCCCGAGCCGGAACCGACCCGGGTGCTGGGTATCGACGAGACCCGCGCCCGGTCGGTGCGCTGGGTCCTGGAAGAGGCCGGCTGGAAGCGGTCCGACCCCTGGATGACCTCGTTCGTGGGCGCCGACCCCGCGGTTCCCGGCCGGCTGCTGGGCCTCGCGCCGGGCCGCTCCGGGTCCTGCGTTCGGGAGTGGCTCGCGCTGCAGTCGACCGCCTTCCGGGACGGGATCGAGCTGGTCCTCATCGACCCATCCGCCCCGTACGCGTCGGGGATCCGCGCGGCGTTGCCCCACGCGCGGATCGCGGTCGACAAGTGGCACCTGGTCGCACTGGCCAACCTCATGGTCACCCAGGTCCGCCAGCGCGTCACCCGTCAGCTGCACGGCCGTCGCGGGGTCGCCACCGACAAGGTGTGGGCCAACCGGCAGCTGCTGCTGACCGGCTACGAGCACCTGTCACCGAAGCAGCGGGCCCGGTTCAAGGCCACCCTCGCCGCCGAGGACCCGACCAACGAGATCGGCGCCGCGCACGCCGTCAAGGAACGCCTCCGGCTGCTCCTCGGCGAGCACGAACCGCACCTGATCCGTCGGCGCCTCTTCGACTTCTACGACGCCGCGGCCCGCGCCGAGATGGACGAGACGACCCGCCTGGCACGCACCATCGAGGCCTGGTGGCCCGCCGTGCTGGTCGCGCTCACCGAGGACGTCCACAACGCCAGAACGGAAGGCTTCAACCGGATCATCAAGCAGACCAAGCGTGTCGGATGCGGCTTCACCAACATGGACAACTACCGACGGCGCATCATGGTCCACATCGCCCTCACCCGAGGGCAGAGATCAGCGGCATGAAGCCAGCGCCACCCCGCTCAAACTCGAAGACCCCCCAAAGGAACTGGGGGCGCACTCGGGGGCGCTGGGACGCGCCCTATATGGGCGCTCTGACGCTAGCCCTATCTGGGCGAAGTGACGCGGCTCCACAGGGGCCTTTGTATGCGCGGCCACAATGAAGGCGCAGCCGTCGAGACCGCCGTGACGGCCGAGCTTGGCGCAGAGCGGCCGCCTGCCCCTGGTTGGGTTCAGCCGCCGGGCACAGGTGTGGGCATGGCGAGCGACAGCGACCTCGCGCGAGACTCGGCCCAGATGCCCGGCCCGGCCCACCCCTGCGGCCAGCCGATGGCCGCGACGTCGGATCTCCGGATGGCGCTTTGCGATACCCATCCGCACGCCCTCAGCACGATCACCGCGTGTGCTGACACCCCTCCACGGAGTTCGGGACGAAGACGCCATGGCCGGATATTGGCCGGGTACACGCGGCCAATTCCTGTCCTTGGGGGATGGTAGCGGCGCACGAAGGGCCTGAGAGACAGGGAAATTCGGCGCTATAGGGGGTATGGGTCCGCCCTTTTAATCCGCCGGTCGTCGGTTCGAGCCCGACGGGGCCCACCACACGTTTGCGCAGGTCAACGGCCTTTTTCGTGCCTGCGGACAGCTTAAAGACGCGGATACGGACCCGAAGATTTGTGCCACAGACGTTCCACAGGGTCGGCCATGGTGTGCCACAGACGTGCCACAGGTCCGCGAGCGTCGAAAACGTCCCGGGGCGTGGTGGGCTTTGAGGCTGGATGCTCGGTGCTCACGTGCCGCTGGTCATTGTCCCAGATCATGCACCGGCTCGGATCCCGACCTGACGGCCTGACGACTGTGGGGTCGGAACGCGCTCTGACCGCCCTCAGGAAGCCATTGAATGCCCCCGATGTCCTCAAACTTGGCGTCGGCCCCATGAGTGGGGCAAAGCACACGGGGGATACGGTCGCCGACATCTTGTCTGGGACCGCGGCATGCCAGCCGGGGAAAACGGCACCGCGCGCTCTCGACTGGAGCTTGTCACTCGCATATTGGCTGGCGCGCCCCGAAGAACAATAGGACCTCGCCCGGGCCATGCTGCAGGGGGACCCATCAGTCGCGCGCACGCAGCCTGATGTGGTCCTCGCAACCGCAGAGCTTAGTCAGGTCCAGGCATGGTACCGGGCAAATGCACAATCCCTGCGCTCGTGCACGTACGTCGGAAGTGGCCCATGAAGTTTGCGCATTCTTCCGGGCTACGATCCATCCTCCCCGTGCCACTGCTCAGTACCCGACTCACCGTCGCCCTGCTGATGGTTCCCCTGTGCGTTTGGGTGGTGTTGCTCCCGTATGCCTTTGTGTTCATTGAGATTTCACGAAATCTCACGCCCCGCGGCGTGTCGCCCTACGAGTACTGCGCAGCGATCGCAGGCGTGCTGCTGGCGGTCGTCTGCGCCTGCCGCCTGCCTGAGTTCGAGGCGACCGGGCTGCGGCGCGTGGCGTTTCGTGCGGTCATCTGCAACCTATTGCCAGCGGTTGGCGCCAGTCTGGTCGTGGCACTGGGTATCGCCACGTACCCAGCGGGCGCGCGTCCACCAGCGTCAACTCTCTGGCCCCTTTTAAACAACGCGGTCGCAGTGGGACTCATCGCCGCCATCACAGTCGCCTTGCTGGGCGTCGCGACCGGGTCCTTGGTCGCTGTGACGGTGGCGGGCGTCAACTGGTGGGCCCAAGCCGTCTACCCGGCGTCCGTGCGGTGGCTCCCTTTCAACTGGGCATCGACCGAAGATGGGTTACACGACCGGAGCGTTCACGTCGTCTGGCTCACCGTGCTGCTGCTCGTGGCCGTGGCCATCGGGCAGGGCCGACGGAACATTCCGTTATGGCGTTCCAAGATCCGTGAACTCGGGTGCGCGTAGCGCGCTGATCAGCAGGTTGCGGGCCTGGTTGTCGACGCCCAGGTTGCGGCCCTTGAGTGGGACGTGGATGCCGATCCCGGCGCGCGTGTAGCCCTTGTCGGTCGGGCCGGGCAGCCCGGCCGCGGGGGCCGGGTAGAGCGCGGGCAGCGCATGTTCGCGGGCGCTGGTGATGTCGTGGACCGAGCCGGGCTCGACCGGCGAGGTCCAGACCGGGAACCCGCTCGGGTCGGTGACCACCTGGATGCCCGAACCTGACTAGATTAATTCATCACGGGCCCTTAGCCGTCCGCTCATCGGCATTATGCACGTGATCCGGGTGGGTGCCGGTGTCGCTGAGCGGTCCTTCCTCGCCGGCCAGTGTGTGCCGGTGCTGGTCGGTGTCAACGTCGTTCATGCTCGCTGCGCTGCGCGTGCTCCACGTTGACGCCTCGGGCGCACCGGCATGGGGCGGCATGGATCGAGGAAGGGCCTGTTGTGGCTGGATCGGCGTGGCGGCACGGCGCAGATGTCCCGGCTCATAGATCCGGCCCAGGCTGTGCTCGTGGCGGTCAACCGGCTCGCCAGCAGTTGCGCGTCGCTCGATGTCGGTCCGGATCGATGCCATGCACGCCTCGAACTCCCTCTTCTTGTCAAAGGCCGCCACCAGGACGTGACGCCGCTCGCGCGGCCGCCACCTCCGCGGGGAAGGGACTCCCTGCCGAGAACCGTCGCTCCGCGTCGGGTCTTCGTCACGGGGCCCCTTTAGGGTGGCTCACTCGGAACCTATCCTGACGAGGTGGCGCACCCGGTTGCGAGCAGAGCGGTCCCTGACGGGGAGTCGTGGGTGCGTTCTGCGCTTGCGCGGCTCGGCGAGATGCCGGGAGTTCATCGAGCGGGGCTGGCACTCGCCGAAGGGGGCGGACGCCGGCTCCTCTTCTGCGCGAGCGACCGCGACAACGACCGCAGCGTCGCCTGGTGCGAGGTCGACGCCTACGAGGACGTCCCCCTGAACCATTCCGTGCGCACCGGCGAGGCGGTCGTGGGCTCACTGAACGACCTCGCGGGCCGCTATCCCGCGTTTGTTGAGCGCCAGAGCCCGAAGACCCGCGCGCTCGCGTCGCTGCCGATCTTCGCGGCCGGCCACGTCCAAGGCGGATACGCGCTGTTCTACGACACGCCGCAGCGCTTCGACCACCCACAACTGGCCGAGCTCGAGGAACTCGGGGAGAGGCTGGGCGCCGACCTGCGCCGCGTCCAGCGCGCCACCACCCACGCCAGCAGATCCCTCGAGGACGAGCCGGTGCCGCACGGCGCACACGCGGCCACGTACTCCGTCGCCGCGGACCCTCGGGCGGTCGCCCACGCGCGCCACTTCATGCTGAGTACCCTCGCGGCATGGGGCATCGATGAGGACATCGTCGACATCGCGATCCTGTGCCTGAGCGAGCTGGTCACCAACGCGATAATCCATACGGATTCCGGGTGCGAGCTACGCATCGTGGTCGACCGCGGCGTACTCACCACGACCGTTCGTGATGGTGGCTCCAGGGCCGTCGTCGATCTCGGCAGTGTCACCGTGGATCCACTGGCCGTGCACGGGCGTGGGCTTCAGCTCGTGGACGCGCTCTCGACGAGGTGGGGCTCGGAACTGGACGCAGTCGGGATGACGGTGTGGTTCGTGCTGGAGCCGGTGTGAGCACCGGTTGGTCGATCCAGTTCCGCAACTCTTGTCCATCCTCGCGGCGTCTTTTTGCTCATCCTCGTCATCGGCCTCGGCGGCATCGTCTCCACGATCCCCGTGGCCGCTCCGGCCGGCCGCCCCGTGGCTGGCTCACTGCATGAGAGCCGCCAGTTCGCGGTAATTTGGATCCATGGTGAGCGATAAGCCGACGATCGCAATCCTCACCGGCGGCGGCGACGTCCCGGGGCTCAACCCGGCGATCAGGGCGATCACCGTCCGCGCGCTTCGCGAAGGCCATCGTGTCGTGGGCATCCGCCGGGGTTGGGCGGGTCTCGTCGACTACAACCGCGAGACGGGGGCCGACAACTCCGAATGTGTGCAGGAGCTGTCCGAGGCCATCGTCAACCGCGCGGGCCGGACGGGCGGCACCTTCCTGCACACCTCACGCACTCAGCCCAGTCACCTGCCCAAGGAGCGGGTCCCGGCGCATCTGAGCGGCTACGAGGATCCGATCAACGACGTGACGAAGGACGTCCTGCGGAACCTCGAGCACCTCGGCGTCGACGTCCTCATCCCGATCGGCGGCGACGACACGCTGAGCTACGCCAAGCGGCTGCACGACGAGGGCGTGCACGTCGTCGCCATCCCGAAGACCATGGACAACGACGTCTACGGGACCGACTACTGCATCGGGTTCAGCACCTGCGTCACGCGCACCATCGAGCTGACCCACCGGCTTCGCACGACCGCGGGTTCGCATGAACGGTTTCTCGTCATCGAGGTCTTCGGCAGGTATGCGGGCTTCACGGCGCTCCTTCCCACCATGGCCGGCGCGGCGGATCGCTGCTTGATTCCCGAACATCCCGTAGACGTCGAGCAGCTGACGGAGCTGATGGTCTACGACCACAACAGGAACCCGAGCCGGTACTCCGTAGTGCTGGTCTCCGAAGGCGCGAATCTGACATCTCATGAGGGGATGAGCTTCGAGAGCGAAGAGACCGACATGTTCGGGCACCGCAAGCTCGGCGGCATAGGGGACAAGGTCGCGTCGGCGCTGAAGGAGTACTCGCCTCGCTACAACAACGGCAGGCGCATCGACGTGGTGAACCAGCGACTCGGATACTTGGTTCGTTCAGGGGATCCGGATGCCCTGGACTCGATCGTGCCCATGGCGTTCGGCAATCTCTCTCTCGACCTGATTTCCAGGAAGCAGTTCGGCCGCCTCGTCAGCATTCATCGCGGGTTCTACGACAGCGTGCCCATCGCCAGCGTGACCTCGGACAAGAAGGTGGTCGCGGTGGAGAAGTACTACAACACGGACCGCCTCCGCCCGATCTACGAGTTCGACGGCGCACCGTTGTTCATCATGACCAGCGATTGACTGCGATTTGCGTGACCGTGCCGAACCGGCTCCTCGGATCCAGCGTGTGGGCGCTGGCCTGGGTGTCGCACGCTGCACCCAAGCGGACGGCTCCTGCCACGAAGATCGGTAGGCCAACCGAGAACATGGCCAGCACGCCCACCACCATCCGGATGAGAGCGGCAAGCACCGAGCCCGACGGGCCTACCAAGTCGAGGGAATCTGCCTGACGGCGTCACCCCCCGATGCGCATCTACTGTCGCAGAGCCTTGGCGAGCTCGCGGAAGTCCTCCACCAGGATTGCCATGTCCTCGTCGGTGTGTGCGAGCGAGACCAGCCACTGCTCGTCGAGCCCGGGTGGGGTGAGGACTCGCCGGTTGACACCCCAGAGCCAGGACAGCTCAGCGAGCTGGAAGTCGGTGGCCTTGTAGTCGCGGTAGTTGCGAACCGGGCTGGCGGACCAGGTGACGCAGCCCTTGACGCCGAAGCCGACCGTGTGGGCCGGCAGCTCGTACTGCCGGATGATCTCGTCGATGGCCTGCATGGCGCGGTTGTTCATGGCCTCGGCGGCCTCGAGGGCCTCGTGCGTGCAGACCTCGTCGACCGCCAGGGCCGCCGCCATGACGAGTGGGTTGCCGTTGTACGTGCCGAAGTGCGCCATCCGCCCATCGACGACGACCTGCATGACCTCGCGCTTGCCACCGAAGGCCGCGAGCGGCAGGCCGCCGCCGATCGACTTCGCGAGGGTGATGAGGTCGGGCTGGACGCCGAGCCGCTGGGCGGCGCCGGCATACCCGGCGGTGAGTCCGGTCTTCACCTCGTCGAAGATCAGCACCACACCGTGCTCGTCGCAGGCGGCCCGGACGCCGGCGAGGTAACCCTCGTCCGGTACGACGATCGAGAGGTTCTCGATGACCGGTTCGATCACGAGGGCAGCGACGTCACTCCCATGCTCGGCCAGGACACGGTGGAGCTGGTCGAGGTCGTTGTAGGCGACGACGTGCACGGTCCCGGCCTCGACGTCGAACGGCACATCGGGGATGGGCGCGTCGGCCGGGCCGATGTCGGCGAGCTCGGGCTTGACCGACACCTGGAGCGCGTCGTAGCCGCCGTGGTAGCCGCCCTCGATCTTGATGATCGCCTTGCGCTGGGTGTAGGCCCGGGCGCAGCGGATCGCGTACATCAGCGACTCGGTGCCCGAGTTCGTGAAGCGGAGCATGTCGAGCCCGAACCGGGCCTGGTACCGCTCGGCCATCTCAGTGGCCTGTGGCGAGGGCGTCACGAAGAGGGTGCCCGTGTGGTTGAGCGCCTCCGTGACTCGTTCGACGACGTGCGGGTTGAGGTGACCGACCAGCATCGCGCCGAAACCCATGGACAGGTCGAGAAGGCGGTTGCCGTCGACGTCGGTCAGCCAGGCGCCGCGGGCGGACGCGATGGAGATCGGGTAGGGCTCCCAGTGCTGGAACGAGCTCGTCACGCCGAGCGGCAACGACTGACTCGCCCGAGCGTTGTGCTCACCCGACGCGTGGGACCACGAGGTGAACCGCTCCCACTCGGCTGCGAGGAGCTGGCTCACGCGTGCTGGATCGATCGGCCGCGAACTCGCCGGCAGGGTGCGCCACGTTGCCGGGTCGTGCCTCGGTAGGGCCTGGGTCGTCTCGGTCACATCTGCCTCCTGGAGTCGCTACGAAGACCACTTAGTGCGGTGATACTAACGAATCGGTTGTCATCGAGGCTACTGGAAACGGATTTCCTACCGTTCGCGCATCGTTCACTTCGGATTCAGTCGAAATGGAAGCTCCGCCTACAAGCGCATGGCGGCGTACCGCTCCAGGATGTGCGTGGTCAGTGCCAAGAAGTGTGTCGTCAACCCGGATGCGGACGCCGTCTCCCAAGGCTGTGCTGGTCCCGAGGCGCACGCTGGCGCCTCCACAGCGAAAGAGGCAGGTCATGTCGACGGCGACGAAGATCAGCAACGGCGTCGATGTCGGCCAGCTGGTCGACACCATCGAGGCCATCAAGGCGGACGCGAATCTGGCGGCCTGATGGCCTTCGCAGTCCGGCGGAAGAGGTATGCCGCTGGGCTGGGCGGACGGGGCCATGCGCGGCTGGCGAGGTGGCGAGGGTCGCAGAAGCACAGATCGGGGAGATCTCAACGGGCAGGCTCTGTGGGTGGCGGGCTCGCCCCTGGGCCAGCTGCGAGGACCGCTCCCCCGAGCCCGAGCGCGAGCGCTCCAACCAGACCGAGCAGCCGCGGGGAGGACGTCAGCCCACCGAGGCCCAGCGCGTAGGCGATGCCGACGCCGAGGAACACGACGGCACCGGTCAGCAGTGAGCGGATCGCACCCCGGTGGTCTCGGCGGGCACCACGCAGCAGCAGCATCGCCACCCCGACGCACAGCATGCCCACGACCGGCGCAACGTCGATCGCCCCGAGGACGCGGTGGACCGTGAAGGGGTGGCTCGCGTTCGTCCCCGCCACGCCCAGCAGCCCGAGCTCCGCGAACACGACTGCCGTGACGGCGGTGACCGACGCTGCACGCGTCCGCGGCGCCGGGGGCGGAGGCGCCCCGCGCTCGAGCCGCCCGACCAGCAGGACGACAACAGCGAGAAGCAGCCCTGCGGCGGCGAGCCACACCACGCGGATCGCCCACCAGGCGAGCCCGGGCGGGTCGGGGTGCGGAAGGTCCGTGGGAGCCAACGCACGAGCGACCACGGCCAGGACCGGCTGGTGCCACAGGAAGATCGCCATGATCGAGAGGTTGACCGCGATCACGACCGACCACACCCGGGGCCGCCGCAGCCACTGGTTCAGAGCGGAGCGAGCCACGAGGGCAAGACCCACCTGGGCGAACGCCAGCGCCGTGAGGGCGGCTGTGGGTGGGTTCATGTTGACGAGCTGGTCGCCGGGGACGCCAACCATGCGCGCCGGGTACGGCCCGACGGTGAGGACGACCAGCGACGCGGCACCCAACGAGGCGAGCCAGGTCGCCTCACGCCGACCCAGCGCACCGTCGGCGTACAGGTAACCCAGCTGGTGGACGAGGCCCCAGACGACGAGCACGTTGCCGTACGCCATCCACGTCAGTCCACCGGCCATCCTCAGGATCTCGACGACGCCGACAACAGACAGTCCCACGGCGACCACGCGCCATCCCCAACGGGCGTGCCAGCGCAGCGTGAGCGGCGTCAGCGCCGTGATCGCGGCGTAGATGCCGAGGAACCACACCGGCTGCAGGAGGATCTCCGCGCCGGCACCGAGGTCGGGGACGTCACCAACGGCCTGGACGACGTTGGCGACGACGACCGTGAGGAGCAGCGCTGCGGTCGGCGCGAGCAACCGGTGCATTCGGCGGTCGACGAACGCTGCGTACCCCTCGCCTCGCTCCTGCGCCCCGAGCCAGCTCCGCCTGTTGGCGTAGCCGCCGACGAAGAAGAAGAGGGGGATGACCTGGAACACCCAGGTCAGCGGCCACAGCCCGGGGGCCTCCCCCAGCGCGCTGCGGTGCTCGATGCGGCCCTCGCTCCAGAAGAGGTCGGTGACGAGCCAGTGGCCGAGGACGACCGCGACGATGCTGCCCGCCCTCAGGAGGTCCAAGAACCTGTCGCGCGCGTGAGCGCCGTCGGCGGCGGCGTCCGCGACGGCCGACGCTGAGTCGCGCTTGGCTCGCTGGGCTCCGGTGCCGCCGGTCGCGCTGTCGTCGCGGAGCGGCGGGTCAGGCGTGGTGGACACGGACACTCCTCGTCCTACGGTGCCAGCGCACCCACGTCAGTCGGTCCGGGAGGTCACCGGCTGCCTCCCGACGTGATGAGGCGGTGTCCTTCATCCTCGTATTGTGGCCGCGTCCGCATCTCAGGTCATCCGTTCGACCTCGACGCGGGCCATCGCGACTCCACCACCTGGCGGGGTCGTTCGACCGCCGGCTGCGACGCGGCCGCCAGGCGAGGATCACCCATCCCGGTCTACAGATCGAGATCGGTCAGACGCCAGACCCAATATGGTTATTGTAGTCGCCGCCACCGCTAGGTAGCCTGAGCGCACACTGCGTATCGACCACGATCACGGCGCCCCATTCCTGCACGAAACAGCAATTTCTCGCCCGTCCCTCACTGACCAGACCCTTGAAGATTCCTGACCAAGTCACAGGTCAACGGCGCCATCGGGCACTTCAACTGCTGAACAGAACTCTGCGTCCATCAACGGAGAAGGGACGAGCATGACCGAAGCACGAGGACTCCATCCTGCCGACAAGGTCGAGGCCTACGTCTCGAAGGGCTGGTGGTCGGACCGGACGATCGACCGCGTCTTCCGGGACCAGGTCGCAGCCCAGGGCGACCGCACCGCGGTGGTGGACCCGGCCAACCTCGGCGATCTCGTGGGTGCCGAACCGAGGCGACTCACCTGGTCGCAGCTCGACTCGGAGGTGACGCACCTCGCTGCGCAGCTCCTCGAGATGGGTTTGTCGCGAGGCGACGTCATCGGCGTCCAGATCCCGAACTCCATCGAGCTCGTCAAGACGTACCTTGCCGCGTGGTCCATCGGGGTGGTCATGTCTCCGCTGCCCATGCCCTATCGGGAGCGCGAGGTCGTGGGAGCGGCGAACCAGGCGGGCTTCAAGGCCATCGTCACGGTCGATCGATTCGGCGATCGGCAGCCGCTGGCGGAGGTCACCGCGGCGCGGGAAGCGATGCCAACCGTGTCGACCGTCGTGGTGATGTGGCCGGATGCCTCCAGTGCCAGCACCTCAGCCGTGAACGTCTCCGCTGCCGAGGCCAGTGACGACGACCGGTCCGCAGTCGAGGCACGGCGTACCGCGGACCCCGCCGACCCCAACGACTGCGTCACGGTGTGTTGGACGTCCGGAACCGAGAGCGAGCCCAAGGGAGTTCCTCGGTGCCACTACGACTGGATCGCGATCAGCCAGGCCTGCCTCGACGCGCCCGAGCTCACCAGCGCAGACGTGGTCCTCAATCCCTTCCCCATGGTGAACATGGCGGCGATCGGAGGAGTCCTGATCCCGTGGCTGCTCTCCGGGAGCACACTTGTCCAGCACCAGCCCTTCGATGTGCCGACCTTCCTCGGCCAGGTGGCGCGCGAGAGAGTGACCTACACGCTCGTGCCGCCGGCCCTGCTCACGATGCTGCTGCACAACGACGCGCTCATGAGCCAGGTGGACCTGAGTAGCATCACGCGGATCGGGTCTGGCTCTGTCCCGCTCCAGCCGGCCATGGTTCGCGGGTGGCAGGAGAAGCACGGGATCAGCATCATCAACTTCTTCGGTTCCAACGAGGGCACCGCTCTGCTCTCCAGCCCGCAGGACTTCCCCGACCCCGAGGACCGGGCCCTCTACTTCCCGAACTACGGCGCCGAGGGCGTCACGTGGTCGACGCGCATCGCCGACGCCGTGTCTGTCCGTCTCGTCGACCTCGTCAGTGGCGAGGACATCACGGAGCAGGGCCGTGTGGGCGAGCTCCGCCTCAACGGCCCGACAGTGTTCGCCGGTTACCTCAACCCCGAGAACAACGCCGCGGCCTTCGACGAGCTGGGCTACCTGCGCACCGGGGACCTCTTCGAGATCGCCGGCGAGCGCGGCGAGTTCCTGCGCTACGTCGATCGTGCCAAGGACGTCATCAACCGCGGCGGGATGAAGGTGTCGGCTGCTGAGATGGAGGCGCTCATCAGTGCGCACCCGTCCGTGATGGAAGCCGCAGTCATCGGCGACTCGGACGAGGTCATGGGCGAGCGTGTCGCTGCGGTCGTCACCCTCAAGCCGGAGTCGACGCTCACGCTCGAGGAGCTCGTCGACTTCCTCCGGAGCAAGAAGATCGCCTCCTACAAGCTGCCGGAGCGCCTCGACGTCCGGGAGGAGCTGCCGCGCAACCCCGTAGGCAAGATCCTCAAGCGCGAGCTGCGTCAGGGCAGTTGAATTCAGGCGTCCGGCCCGCCGCAACGAGCGGCGGGCCCGGAGTGCGCCATCGCTGCGGTGGCGAACGCCGTGGGTCAGAGTGACATCTGGGTGCAGCGGAACAGGGCGATGACCCGATCGGAGGACGCGTCGACCACTCGCGCGTCCCACACCTGGGTCCGGCTGCCGCTGTGGGCCACGCTCGCATGGGCGCGGACGACGCCGCTGCGCGTCGTGCCGAGGTGGTTCGTCTTCTGCTCCACGGTCGTGAAGCGGGTTCCGGCCTCCAGTCTCAGCCGAGTGCCCAAGCCGCACGCCGTGTCGGCCAGTGCGACGACGGTGGCCGCGTGGAGGTAGCCATTCGGGGCGAGGTGGTGTTCGGCAACGGTCAGCTCCGTGGTCACGGCGTCTGGCGACGCAGCCAGCACGCGCATACCGAGCAGGCCCGGAAGCCGCCCCTCGAGTAGGCCGGTCAGCTCATCGGGGGTAGGAAGCCCCTCGGCACCACGAGGAGTCTCACGGGCAGGCCCAGCGGGCGGGGATGCGGTCATGGCGTGGCTCCAGGCTCAGACGTCGGCGAGGCCGTGGCGTAACGATATGCGGGCGACGGGAAAGGGACTACCGGAGTCGTCGCACGACCATGGCCGCCCCGAGGCCCAACGCCGCGGGGATGCACAAGAGGGCGACCTCGCCGTCCACCCTGCGCAACTCGGCCAGCGCATCGGCGAGGAGGATCCCTCCCGTCGCCCCAAGTGGATGGCCCACGGCGAGAGCGCCGCCGTGGGGATTCACGCGGTCAGGGTCCAGCCCGAGCTCCCGCTGGACGAGCAGCGGGGTCACGGCGAAGGACTCGTTGACCATGGCGACGTCCACGTCAGGAGCGCTCAGGCCAGCCCGTCGAAGCGCCTCCTGAGCCGAGGTCACCGAGGCGGTGAGCAGCGGGGACCGCACGGCCGACTGGGCGCTGGCGAGCACCTGCCCGATCGGCTCAAGCCCCAGCTTGGCCGCGGCGCTCGCGTTGCCGACGATGGCGGCAGCCGCCCCATCGGCCAGCTGGGGTGCGGTGGCGATGGTGTGGAGGCCGACCGAGGGCCTCACGGCCTCCGGGAGCCTCCGGAGAACTCGCTCCCAGGATGGGTCCTCCCCGAAGAGCGCTGGGAGGGCGGCCAGCTGCTCGACCGTGACGTCGGGCCGGGCCCCTTCGTCGGCCTCGAGGACCACGGAGTCCCCGCAGCGTGCCGCGAGGATCGCCTCGGAGTGGGGGGCCTGCGCCGCGCGACGGTGCGACTCAACGGCATACGCGTCGAGGTCCTCCCGAGCGAAGCCGTACTGCACCGCCGTGACATCGGCCGAGACACCGATCGTCACGAAGCCCGTGCGTTCCCCGAGCTCCTCGTCGGTGAGCAGTGCGGGGTCGTCCCGGAACATCGGCACTCGGGACATCGACTCCACGCCTCCCGCGACGACGACGTCGGCGAGCCCCGAGGCCACGCGCGCCGCTGCCGCCTCGAGGGCGTCGAGCCCTGAGCAACAAAGCCGGGAGACCACTCCGCCCGGGACGTTGTCGGGCCATCCTGCCCACTGCGCGGCGGCGCGCGCCACGTCGGTGGCCTGCTCCCCCGCTGGCGTGCTCGTCCCGACGATGACGTCGTCGACGACCTCCGTCAGGACCGAACGGCCGCCCAGCTCACCGAGGAGCTGTCCAAGCATCTCGTACGGGGGGAGGTCGGCGAGGGTCCCTCCCGACCGCCGCACGCGTGCGCGCGGAAGTCGGAGGGCTTCATAGATGTAGGCGTCGAGCGCCATCAGCTGCCCACCTGTCGACGATCCTGCACGATCCGGAAGCGGCCCGCGACGAATGCCTCGTCGGTGAGCGTGGCGGTCCCCGCAGGATTGAGTCCCGTGACGTGATAGTCGCTGTAGGCCGCCGCGTACTGCATGGGCATCGACGACACCAGGTTGACCGACAGCGAGGCGCCCACCTCGGCGTACGCATCTGCAATCTCGTCGATGCGCGTCTCGTCCGTGCAGAAGAGGTAGGAGCTGATCGCCCCATTGCGTCGCACGCTGCCCGTGGCCGACCGCACCGCCTCGTCCGTGTCTGTGCACGGCACGACGTAGGCCACGGGGCCGAAGTCCTCACACTCGCAGTGGTCAGGACTGCCCGGCTCACCCTGAATCACGAGCGGCGTGAGGGTCCGGGCGCCCGGATGGTGGGAATGGACGTAGGGGCTCGCGTGGCGCAGGACACGTCCGGAAGCCGCGTCGCCGCGCAGCCGGACGGCGTCCACCGTCGCTGCTGACTGCACCGCACCGCAGATCGACGCTGCACGGCCGGGGTGTCGGGCAATGGCATCGAGCTCGGCGATGAGGACCTCCGTGACTTCCGCCCGGCTGATGTCGCCCTCGTCGGTGCTGACCCGGTCGGGAACGTAGATGTTCTGGGGCGAGGTGCACATCTGGCCGCTGAAGAGCGAGAGGGCTGTGGCGAGCGACTTCATGCTCGACCGGACGTCGTGGAGGGAGTCGATGATGACGGTGTTGAGCCCGGACGTCTCGGTGTACACGAGCTTGCCGGGCAGGTTCCGCTCGAGCCAGCCTCCGAAGGTCTGGCTGCCGGTGAAGTCCACGATCCGCACGCCTGGGTCGGTGGCGATCTCTCCCGCGACCAGCTCCTCCGGCGCGTCGACGACCAGCTGGACGGCGTCGGCGGGCAGGCCGGCCTCACGCAACACCTGCCGGATGCTCTGCACGGCGAGGGCCGTACCGAGGACCGACGAGGGATGCGGCTTGACGAGGACGGGGTTGCCCGTGGCGAGGTTCGCCAGGATCGCCGGGTAGGCATTCCACGCGGGGAAGGACGCGCACGCGATGACCAGAGCCGTGCCCACGGGGCGGGTGCGGAACCGCTTGCGCAGGGTGACCGTGGACCGCCCGAAGGTCTGTGTCCACGTCACGTCATTCGGCACCCTCGACATGGCCATCCAGGCAGCGGCCACCGCCTCGAGTCCCCGGTCGAGCGCATTGGTGCCACTCCCACTTGCGGCCATGTTGAGGCTCTGACCGGTCGTGTGCATGGTGACAGCCGCGAGCTCCGGTCCGCGCTCGTGGATGCGATGAAGCGACTCCAGGCACACTCCAACCCGCTCCCGCGGAGTGGCTCGCGCCATCGCAGGTGCCGCGGTGCTCGCGGCGGCGAGGGCTGCCGCCGAGGTGGGCGCGGCGTAGGTCACGTCGAGCGGCTTGAGCAGGTAGGGCGAGACCTCGTTCGCCCTGATCACCCGGTCGGTCGGGGTCGAGAGGTCGAGGACCGTGCCCGCATGGCGGGCGACGAGACTCTCGGCCTCTGTGAAGGACGGCACCGGGATGGCCTCAAAGCCCGACCAGGCCGCCCTCGTCGCAGATGCTTCGGCTGCCGACTCGAGCAGGGCGCGGTGGGCCTCGAAGAACAGCTCGCCACTCGTGCGAATGGAGTTCGGCTCAGTCATCGGCAGGTTCGGCCGCCGCGCGCATCCGCTCGCCACTGACCCACGTGGCGTGGAAGCCGAGCGGCACCCGCACCGGCAGTCCGAGGCGGCACACCGGTCCGGCCATGACGTCCGCCGCGTCGTAGACCCACACCTCCGACTTCTGCGTCTCGCTGTTGTAGGCGAACATCGTCAGCCAGGCGTCGTCCTCGGACGTGGCACCGGGCCGCGGAACGACCGTGAGCTCGCTGCCGAACAGGCCGGGTCCGAAGGTCTTGGTCTCCTTGGCGCCCGTGAGCACGTCGTACTTCATCACGGCATCGAACAGCATGGTCGTGTCGACGGACAGGCGCATCTGGTACGACCACCTGCTCGGGAACCCCATCGTGCCCTGGTGGATCGCCGGGAACTCCGTGTTCACGTCGTCGAGCGGCTCCTCGTGGCACGCGCCGGTGCGAAGGTTGAAGCGGTAGCGGTGCAGCGTTGCCTCGGGTCGCAGGTAGGCCAGCAGCTGGGCCAGAGGGTTCTCCCGGTCAGTGACGGGGGACGGCTTCGCCACCCGGCAGGCGACCATGACGATCTCGTCCCCGGTCTCCCAGGCGTTGACGACGTGGTAGATGTACGCGGGGGATGCCTCGAACCAGCGCACCTCGTCGCCCCGGCCGTAGCGGGGGATCACCGCGAACCGGCTCGGCAGCTCCCGGTCGAAGAACAGCTTGAACCGTCCCGCAGCCGCGGCCCGGGGGTCGTTGTAGAGGGGCAGGTCCATGAGGATCGAGTAGTGCTCCGTGATCGCCATGTCGTGAGGCAGACGCGGACCAGGCATCTCGATTCCGGTGAAGTGCGTGACCTCGCCGGCGGGATCAGCCACGCCGTAGCGCATGTACGGTGCGTTGATCCCGTAGTCGAAGAACATGAGCTCCTCGGTGCGCTCGTCAACCTTGGCGTGTGCCGACACCTCGCATGGCAGCGTGCCCCTGAAGGTGTCGACGCCTTTGGTCTCGAGGGAGATCGGGTCGATGGCGTACGGCTTTCCAGCGCGATACCACGTGGCAAGCAGGTTCCCGTGGTGGAAGATCACGTCGGTGTTCGCGGCATTCTTCTCCCGGCGGTCGCCGGCGGGGTTGTCGTCCCAGGGCTCGATGACGCCGCGCCAGAGTGCCGTGCCGGCCGCACGCTCCGCCTCGAGCTCCTTGGTGCGCACGTAGCGGTTGCGGTACGTGGCGCGCCCGTTCTCGAAGTGGACCGCGTGCAGCATGCCGTCACCGTCGAACCAGTGATACCTCCCCAGCGGCGGGAACTGCGGATTGGGCCCGTTGCGGACGTAGACGCCGTCCAGGTCGCGTGGAAGCGCGCCCTCGAGCACCGGCAGGTCGCTCACCGTTACTTCGTCGTGCCGGGGGGCATATGGCCCATCGAGGTAGGGGTTGGCCAGCGCCTCGGCAGCCGGCGCGACGAGCTCCTCGTTCAGGGCCATTCGAATTCCTTCCGCCGGTTAGTACTGTTATTGAAGTTAAACAGGCGGGTGAATCGGTGTCAACGTGTGGTTCGCGGACTCGAGATGGCCAGGAGGACATGCCCCCACGGGCGCCTCGAAACGGACCGCGACTCGAGTGAGCTGCACGCCACACCCCCGGCACCGATGCGCAGGCGCCAGGACCTGGCCGCATCGTTCATGCACGACGTGCAGTGCAGGCGTCACACCGGGATTGGCGACTCGGGACCAGTCGAGAAGGAACACGAAGACCCCGAACAGGGCGCGACCGCGGGGGGTGAGCCGGTACTCCCGCGTCGGTTCGTCCTGCCCGCTGACCAGAATGCCGACGCGACTGAGCCTCGAGAGCCGTTCGCTGAGCGTGGCGGGCGAGGCTCCCGACGTTCGGCGAAACTCTGAGAACCGGCGCACGCCGGCGAGAGCCAGGCCGGTGACAGTCGCGCTCCACCGGTCCCCGATGACCTCCATGATCTCGGTGAACTGGAAGTCGGCTGACTGCACGGCGTCCTTGGGGGCACGAGAGGACCGCCGGCGCCCACTCGTCGTGGCGCTCGCGAGGACACCCGGCTGGAGCTCGACCCGCGTGTCGCGTGGGGTGACCGTCTCGCCACAGCAGGTGCACATGGGCACGGTCGGCCCTCGATGACCGCACAGGTCATGGACGAGCTCCGGCTGGAGGGCGCCTTCCGCCGACCACTCGCGCTGCCAGTTCCACAGCGCCACGAGGATGGGCCAGACACTCAGCCCCTTCTCGGTCAGGAGGTATTCGCCGCGCGTGGACGACGCTTCCTCCTTGAGGAGCAGACCCTGCTCGACCAGCGTGTTGAGGCGCTCCGAGAGCATGGCGGGCGGCGCGCCGGTCTCCTTGAGCCACTGCCCGAAGCGACGGGTCTGGTTGAGGAAGGCCGAGCGGAGGATCGCCAGCGTGAGTCGGTCCCCAAGGAGGTCGAACGTCGCGGTGACGGGCTCACGAGGCGCGGTGTCGGCCATGTCGGGCAGTTGACCACAGAGCCGTGGGGCCCACAAGCGCCCTCGCGGGGGGATCGTCGGGCTCTCGAACTGTGCGGCCGTTCCAGACTCCATGCTTCAATAGCGATACCAAAGGACGCCCTCCGGCAGGGCGGACAGGATGGAGACGAGATGTCCCTACCCCCGCTTCTGCGCATTCCGGTCGTGGTCGCCCCGATGTTCCTCATCTCCGGCCCCGAGCTCGTCATCGCAGCCTGCAGGTCGGGAGTCGTCGGATCGTTCCCCTCACCGAACTGTCGAACCGTCAGCCAGCTCGACGAGTGGTTGGACACCATCTCGAGTGCTCTTCGCGAGGACGCTCCGGATGGCCAGGAGCGCCCCGTCGCACCGTGGGCCATCAACCTCATCACTCACCAGACCAACGCACGACTGGCCGAGGACCTGCGGCTCGTTGCGGAGTACCGGCCTCCCGTGGTCATCACGGCGCTGGGTTCGCCTGCGCCCGTGCTCGAGGTGGTCAAGGGCTACGGCGGCACCGTCATCGCCGACGTGGTCAATCTCCGGCTGGCGCGCAAGGCCGCCGCGGTCGGGGTGGACGGGCTCGCCTGCATCGCCGCGGGGGCTGGCGGGCACACGGGACACCTCTCACCCTTCGCCTTCGTCTCGGGTGTTCGCGAGTTCTTCGACGGACTCGTCGTGGTCGGAGGAGGGATCAGCGACGGTAACGGTGTCGCCGGTGCCATCGCGTCAGGCGCCGACCTCGTCTACATGGGCACCCGGTTCCTGGCCACCACGGAGAGCCTGGCCGTGCCGGAGTACAAGCGGATGGTGGTCGACCACGGGCCTGACGACCTCGTGGTGAGCGCGGGGATCACTGGCACGGACGCCTCGTGGCTGCGTCCCAGCCTGATCGCCAACGGCCTGGACCCCGAGGCACTCGAGGTCCCCACCGCCCGCGACTACAACTCGGCGGCGGGCGTCGGCGCCCGCTGGAAGTCCATCTGGGCTGCGGGGCAGGGACTCCAGACGATCCACAGCATCGACTCCACCGCCACCGTGGTGGAGCAACTCGAGACGGAGTTCCACACTGCCGCCCAGAGGTTCGCAGCGCGTTCACGCCCCGCTGGGCAATACGGGAGGCCGGCGGCGGGCGTCCCGGCCCACTGACCCGCGGTCGGTGTGCCGCGGTCAGGAGTGATCTGGCGAAGCGACGACGAAACTCACCGTGGTTGCCGTGCTGCCGCCGATGTTGAGGGTGGCGAAGCGTCGCGCCCCTTCCACCTGGTAGGCGCCAGCGGTGCCGGACACCTGTTTCGCCGCGTCCAGCAGCATCCGGACCCCTGTCGCGCCCACCGGATGACCGCCGCCGATGAGGCCGCCGCTGGGATTCACCGGGAGCCTTCCACCGATCGCGATGTCGCCGTTCTCGATCGCCTTCCACGACTCGCCCGGCCCGGTCAGGCCGACATGGTCGATGGCCAGGTACTCGCTCGGGGTGAAGCAGTCATGAACCTCCAACCCGTCGACGTCGTCGAGGTCCACCTGCGCCCGCCGGAACGCGTCCTGGACGGTCTCGCGAACATGGGGCAGCACGTAGGGGTTGTCCGCGTCGCGCTGGAGCTTCTGGTCCAGTGCCAGGCCGACGGTCCGATGACCCCATCCCTCGATCCTGGCCAACACGCGATCGCGGACGTCCGGATGGGCTCGTAGGTAGGCGTCGTTGACCAGCAGGAGGCCCGCTCCCCCGTCGGTGACCTGGCTGCAGTCCGAGCGCCGCAACCTGCCCTCCACGACAGGATTGGTCGAGTCGTCCATGTCGGCGACATCCCTGTGCGGTGTCGTCCACGAGCGCGTCTGGGCGTTGGGGTTCCGCCGCGCGTTGGCGAGGTTGAGCGCCGAGATGGCCCCGAGGTGGCTGTCCTGGAGTCCATAGCGCCGGTCGTACTCCGCAGCAACCCGGTCGAACATGTGGGGCCACATGAACGTGGCGCCCTCTCCTTCGTGCCCCACCCATGCGGCTGCCGCCATGTGCCTCGCAGCGTCATCGCCGGACACCGTCTTCTCGAGCTCCACGCCGATGACGAGTGCCGCGTCATAGTGGCCTGCCGCCAGGTCTGCCATCGCGGACAGGACGGCGATGCTGCCGGAGGCGCAGGCAGCCTCATGACGGGCGGAGGGCAGTCCCCACAGCTCCGGCACGACCGTCGCGGGCATGGCGCCGAGGTGCGCCTGCCCGGAGAACAGCTCGCCGAAGGCGTTGCCCACGTGGACCACCTCGACGTCCCGGGCACGCATGCGAGACGCCTCGAGAGTCTCGACAACCACCTGACCGGTGAGGTCGGCCAGCCCCTTGCCCTCACGGGTGAGATTGCGCGCGAAGTCGCTCTGATAGCCCCCGACGACCCATACGTTCGACACGATCGTTCCTCCTGCTGGACTCCGGGCCAGGTCACCAGAGGTGGTGTCTGCCGCTGGTGACCATACCCAACCCCAGAGGTCACGGGTCAGCCGGGAAGAACCGCGCCATTCCCATCACGGTGCGCCGCTCGACGCCGTCGTCGGGGATGTCGCGGCGGCGCCAGGAGAGCACCAGCTCATCGATGGCCTGGCCCAGCTCCTTGAGCTCATCGACGGAGAGGCGCAACCAGTAGTGACCTGCGTACGCGGCATCGTCCCACGGTGGCTCCGCGGACCCGAGCCACTCCCGGGCTGCCGCGAACTGCCGCGCGATGATGGCGCCGTCTGCGGAGATGTGCGCTGCTTCGGCTGCCGCGCTCTGCCGGAAGTCCGCGGGTGTCCAGCGCATGCCGCGCGTCACCAGGGCCCAGCGGCGCTGACGCTTGTCGGCGGCCGTCTCCGGCGCGCTGCGCACCAGTCCGACGTCGACGAGGACCTTCAGGTGGTGCGAGACGCTGCCGGTCGCCAGGCCCAGCTGGCCGGCGAGAAAGGAGGTCGTGGAGGGGCCGTGAACCGCCAGCGCGTCCATGAGCCGCGCGCGGTCCGGGTTCCCCAGTGCAGCCAGCGCCCGGACATCCTCGATCAGCCGGACATCGCCCAGCTCGCCGTCCCTCATGTGACCAAGCCTAGCCACCTCACAATCAGATTTGCACAAACCTAGTTGTGCAAATCTGCTTGCAGAATTACCTTCACTCCGTGACTCACGTTCGTCGCCCGCCAACCCATCGAGGAGCCCGCATGAGCACCACCGCAATGACCTACCGCAACCTCGGCCGGACCGGCATCGAGGTCTCCCGCTACGCCCTCGGGACCATGATGTTCGGCTCGGTCGGCAACCCCGACCACGACGAATGTGCGCGCATCGTGCACGCCGCGTTGGACGCCGGCATCAACCTCGTCGACACGGCCGACATGTACTCGACCGGGGAGTCGGAGGTGATCGTCGGCAAGGCCCTGCGCGGTCGCCGAGATGACGTGGTGCTCGCGACGAAGGGGCACTTCGCCCTCGAGGAGGGGACCAACAGGAGCGGCAACTCGCGGCGGTATCTCGCCCGCGCCGTCGAGGCCAGCCTGCGCCGACTGCAGACCGACCGGATCGACCTCTACCAGGTGCATCGGCCCGACTGGTCGACCGACCTCGAGGAGACCCTCGGCACGCTCACCGACCTCGTCCACGCAGGCAAGATCGTCGCCTTCGGGTGCTCGACCTACCCCGCCCACGAGATCGTGCACGCCGACCAGGTCGCAGAGCGGCGGGGCCTCATGCGCTTCCACACCGAGCAGCCGCCGTACAACCTGCTGGCTCGCGGCATCGAGCGCGACGTGCTCCCGGTGGCGGAGCGCCTCGGCATGGGCATCCTCACCTGGAGCCCGCTCGCCTTCGGGTTCCTCACCGGCCGCTACCGCAGGGACGCAGTGGCGCCCACCGAGGGGCGCGCCGCCCTCAGGCCAGCGTGGTTCGACCCCAGTGATCCGACCACCCGTCGGAAGCTCGACGTCGTGGAGCAGCTCATGACCATCGCCGACGACCTCGGCTGCTCGCTCCCCAGCCTCGCCGTCGCCTTTCCCCTCGCGCACCGCGCCGTGACGTCCGTCATCCTCGGGCCACGCACGATGGAGCAGCTCACGTCGCTGCTGGACTCGCCGGTGACCCTGGAGGACGCCGTGCTCGACCGCATCGACGAGATCGTGCCGCCCGGCACCGACGTCTACGGACCGAATGCGTCCCTCGACGTGCCATGGGTGCGGGATGCGAGACTTCGAAGGGCCCCTTCCACCAGCAGCCCGGCACCGGTCCCCGCGGCATCCGCGTGATCACCGAATCGATGCGCCACGGACTCTCGCCCGGCCGGCTTCAGGAGGGGTCGGACCGGCGGAGCCATCGGAGGTGCTCACGCTCGCCGAGCAGTTCCAGACGGCGCCACATGACGCTGCCGGGGACCGCCTGGCTCTGGTGGCACTTGGCCGCCTTGCGCTGGAGCGTGCGCTCGACGGTCACGACGAGGTCGATCTCGGCGTCGGGGTAACCGTCGAAGGGCGCGCCGTGCTCGTGGCGGAGCTGGTCGGCGACGCGGTCGGGCACGGTCCAGCCGAGCACGGGCAGGCCAAGAGTCTCTGCGGCCGCCACGGCTGCGGCGGTGGCGTGAGCGTGGTCCGCATGTCCGGTCACCCCGTTGAGGTCGAAGCCGATGATGCCGTCGGCGTGGACGCGTCGCGCCACGGCGCTGACCTCGGAGGCGAGCAGCTGCAGCTCCACCTCAGCGAGCCGCCCATCGGGATGGGTGAGCAGCTCGACCTCGCCGAGCCCGAGGACGTCGGCGGCCGTGGCGAGCTCGGCGGCACGCAGCTCGAGGAGGTCCCCCGTCACTCCGTGCAAGGTGGACGCCTCGCCACGGGTCAGGCACAGGACCGACACGACGGCGCCGGCATCGGCGAACGCCGCGAGCAGGGCACCAAGCGCGAAGGACTCGTCGTCGGGGTGGGCCACGACGGCGAGCACCGAGCGCCACGGCGGAAGGATGGTCTGCTGCATGGATGGACCTCTCATCGGGCGCGTTCAGGCCACGTCGGCCTCGAGGGGGACGCCGGCCAGCCGCCACTCCAACACGCCGTCGATGGCGCGGCGGGCCTGCAGCCCGTGCGCGCCGAGCACCCGCACGGCGTCATGGGCAAGGACGCAGTACCGCCCGCGGCAGTAGGCGACGATCTCCCGGCTGCGCGGCAGCTCTGCGAGTCGGTGGGTCAGCTGGTCGAGCGGGATGTGCACCGCACCGGGAAGGTGGCCTGCGGCGAACTCCGGCGCCGGCCGGACGTCGAGGACCACGGCGTCACCACTGTCGAGCCGTCGCAGCAGCTCGTCGGTGTCGACGGCGAGGGTGTCCTCGGGCCCGAGGTAGTCGCGACGGGCCACCTCCGTGTGGGGCCGGTGGGTCTGGGCGACTCGGCGCAGCTGGTCCCACAGGCCCGCGACGTCGTCCCCGGTGAGGGAGTAGAAGATCCGCTTGCCCTCGCGGCGGGCCTGGACGAGGCCCGCTTCACGCAACGTCTGCAGGTGCGCCGAGCAGGTGCTCATCCCGAGGGTCGCCACCGCGGCAAGGCCCTCGACGCTCCGCGGCCCCTGGGTGAGCAGGTCGAGCAGCTCGAGGCGCTTCGGGTTGCCGAGCACCTTCCCGACCGCGGCGAACTGGGCGAACAACGCTTCCTTGCCGGGCTGGTCACCCATGCTGTCCTCCTTCGTCCGGCTGCGTGCCGGGACGGTGGTGGGTCTCGTACATCCTGATGGCGACGGTCAGCGCCGAGACGACGCTCACCCCCGCCGCCACCCACACGGCGGCGCGCAGGCTCCACAGGTCCGCGACGACCCCGCCCATGAGGGCGCCGACCGCATAGCCGAGGTCGCGCCACACGCGGTAGACGCCGACGGCACGGCCCCGCCAGGACGGATGGGCGACGTCCCCGATGGCGGCGAGGAGGGTGGGGTAGACCATGGCCGTGCCGGCTCCGAGAAGCATCGAGCCGACCGACCAGAGTGCGAACGAATCGGCCACGGCGATGACCGCGAGGGCGGCTGCCTGCGTGGACATGCCTACCGTGATGAGCGTCTTGCGACCCCAACGGTCCGAGAGCGCTCCCGTGAAGAGCTGCCCGATCCCCCACACACCCGGGTAGAGCGCGAACAGCAGCCCGATCTGGCCCACCGGCAGGCCGGCGCTCGCGAACAGGAGCGGGAACAGCCCCCAGGACAGGCCGAAGTTGAGGTTGTTGACCAGGCCCGCCTGACTGGCGGAGGACAGAGCGGGTTCGCGGAAGCTCGCCTGCACGACCACGTCACGACTGCTGAGACCGCCGTGCAGGTGGTCATGCCTGCCGTCGAGCCGTGGCACATGCCCGGCTGCCTCGACCTTGGCGTGGTGGTGGGTCTCCCGCACGGCCAGTGTGGACAGTCCCAGCGCGAGCGCCGTGTAGGTGAGGCCGAGCAGGAAGGGCGCCGGGCGGAGGCCGTGCTCCGCGGCCAGGTAGCCCGCGGCCATGGAGGTGACCGCGACGGCTCCATAGCCGGCGGCCTCGTTGAGGCCCATCGCCAGTCCGCGTTGCCTCGGCCCGACCAGGTCGATCTTCATGATCACCGTCGTGGACCAGGTCAGGCCCTGGTTGACGCCGAGCAGCACGTTGGCGGCCACGACCCAGCCCCAGTTGGGCGCCCAGATGAGCATCAACGGCACCGGGATCGCGAAGAGCCAGCCGGCGATGAGCACGGGCTTGCGGCCGTAGCGGTCCGACCAGGTGCCGGCGACGTAGTTCGCCGCTGCCTTGGTGATGCCGAAGGCCACCACGTAGGTGAACATGAACGTGTAGCCGGTGAGTCCGAACTCGCTCTCCGCCAGCAGGGGCAGGACCGTCTGCTGCTGGCCGACCATCCCACCGACCAGGGCGTTGATCGCCACGAGGATCGCGAACTGGGCGGCATTCTGCCGCAGCCCCAGCTCGATCCCGCGGCCGGTCGCCGAGGGCTGGGTCGGCGGGGTCACGGAAGGACCACCGGACGACTGGTTGCGTCGACGTCGCGCATCCTCACACCTCTCGGCAGCTGCATCAGTCGCCGCAACCCTACGACATTCCATGGATCCTTGGAATGTCTGCCCGGTGCGCCCGCTCAGCGGATTCTTGAGAAGAACTCCTCCAGGGAGCCCCTCACAACGTCTGTCCGCTCCGTGAGCACAGCGTGCCCCGCACCGTCCACCTCGACGAGGCGCGTGCCGGGTAGGTGCTCCTCGTAGGTGAGGGCGTCCTCCCGGGGCAGGTAGTCGCACTCGCCCCGCAGCACGAGCACGCGCTGCCCGCGCAGTCGATCGACCGCGGCCTCGTCGAGCCGGACGGGTTGCGGGTCGGCCGCGGGCACCTGGTTCGCGAAGTGACCCAGCCCCTCAGGCACGTCGACCGGCCGGTCCGGGTCGCAGGCGAGGCCCGGGCCGGAGAGGCGGAAGAGCTCGGTGAAGCGCGCGTCCGCCTCGGCGTCGCCCACGAACCAGCGGGCGGCGTCGGGGTCGACCTGGGTCAGGGCGTAGATGAAAAGGTTCCGGGGTCGGAGAGCCACGAGGTTCAACCGGACCTCATCGATGGCTGCGAGCCGGGCCTGGGGACCTGTCACACGCTCCGGGCGACCCGCGATGGGCAGGGCACCCGGTGACAGGAGCGCCAGACCGGCGACTCGGTCCGGACGTTCGGCTGCATAGAGCGCGCTGATCTGGGCACCCCACGAGTAGCCGAGGAGGGTGACCCTGCGACTTCCGGTTTCCTCGGCGACGTGGTCGACCACCGCGGCGAGATCGTCCACGGCTCGACGGGAGGTGTACCCACTCGGCCGCTCGAGCCGAGTCGACCTACCCGCGCCGACCTGGTCGTAGACGACGACCGTGCGGTCCGTGATGGTGCCCACGACCACGCGCTCCTCGGTGCGGGTGAGGGGCGCGCCCGGTCCCCCGTGCACGACGACGACAGGCGGTCGGCCTGCCGAGCCCGATGCGCGAGCACCTTCGTTCGGCCGAGCGTGGATGCGAACGGCGAGTGTGACGCCGTCATCCACACGGATCCCCGGACCCACCGGTTGTCCAGGGAGGTCGGCGGGGACGAGGAATGCCAACGCACCGAGGCCCATCGCCGCCGAGGTGCGGGTCGCGAACCTCACCACTCCAGCGCGGCCACTGCCAGGACCGACCATGTCCCGACGGCGGGTCCAGCGCCACACCGCAAGGCCCGTGACGCTGACCACGACCATCGCACCCACGACGACGGCGGCAGGCTCCGACGCGCCCAGATCGACAGCGACGATGACGCCCGCGGCACCGAGCAGGCTCGCCACGACGACGAGGCCGACCGCCCGCACCAGCTCACGCCACCGGGTCACCCTGCCTCTCCCCGCAGCCTCCTCACGCAGTCTCCTCACGCCCTCTCCTCACATCCACGTCCTCACGCCGTCT
>NZ_JAJJPG010000011.1:1934-13080 GCF_032907665.1 Intrasporangium sp. | reverse complement strand
CTCCTCACGCAGTCTCCTCACGCCCTCTCCTCACATCCACGTCCTCACGCCGTCTCCCCACACCACAGGCTCCACGACATGTTTCAGCGGGCCTTCCCGGTACCGGCATCGAGGGCCAGACGCACGGCGTCCACGACCGCCCGGTCGCCGCGCTCCCCACGGACCTGCTCGGCGAGCACCCGTGCCCGGCCTGCCATGGCCTCGTCGCTCGTCGCCCTCCGGATGGCCGCGCCGAGTGCGCTCCCCGACAGCCTCCTGGCCGGGATCGGCGCCGTGCCCACCCCGATCCGGTGGAGGCGGTCGGCCCAGAACGGCTGGTCGAGCGAGACCGGCACCGGGACCGACGGCACGCCTGCGCGGATCGCGGCAGCCGACGTGCCACACCCGGCATGGTGGACGGCCGCCGACACTCGTGGGAGGAGCCAGTCGTGGGCCACCCGTCGGACGACGATGACGTCGTCGCCCTCGAGCTCGCCCCGTCCTGCGAGGCCACCCCACCCAGCGAGCACGACTGCCCTCGTCCCGCTCTCGCGGAGCGCGTCACGGACCACGGTTGCCAGAGTCTCCGGCGCCGCGGGGCTCGAGCTGCCGAAGCCGATGTAGACCGGCGGCGGACCGCTGGCGAGGAAGTCCTCGAGCTCGCCCGAGGGGCTCCACGTCGAGGAGGGTGGCCACCAGTACCCGACGACGCGGAGCCCACCGCGCCAGTCACGAGGCCGCGCCGCGACCCGGGGCGACCACCCATGCAGTCCCGGATGGTCGGTCTCGGCGAGCCAGCGGACGTGGTCGCGCTCGGTCATCGGGGCCAGCCCGTGCGCACCGCGGACCTCGTTGACCACCGCCATGTGGGGCCGGTGCATGAGTCGCTGGACGTGCGCGCCGAGAGCCCGGTTGGCCAGACGCGGCAGCGGGCGTCCGGCCAGGACGGACGGAGGGAACTCCCGCGTCGGCTCGAGCGGCTGGAGGTGGAGGCTGATGCTGGGGATGCCGCGTCCCATGGCCGAGTGGATCCCGGGCCAGGCCATGGTCGAGAGCAGGACGATGTCGCACCCGGCCGTGAACTCGTCCACGGCGAAGGCGAGTCGCCGCGCCCACGGGGAGAAGACCTCGCCGACCACCGCCGCCGCCTCTGTGGGCCCCCGACGCATGCGGGCGGCACGTTCCTCGGTCAGCTCCTCCTCCGGCTCCATCGGCAGGCTGTGGAAGGCCGGCCCGAGAGCGGTGACGTGGGACCGGTACGACTCGTGGGTCGCCACGACGACTTCGTGTCCTTCGTCGGTGAGCGCCCTCGCCACTCCGAGGTGGGGCAGCACGTCCCCTGTCGACCCGATCGCAACCACTCCCACGGTGGCTCGCACCCCCGCCATCGTGCACCGTCCTACCGCCGTCAGACGGGCGCCCTTGCGCCCGTGTCCTGTCCACCGTCACACCGCACGGGTCGAAGCACCCTCCGCCGAATGGCAGAGACAGCTGGGGCTGGGAGGGCCCCTTCCCGGGAGCTGGCTCAGCGGCATACGGTCAGGTCGTATGCCGCTGAGCTCCCTCCCACGGGCACGTTCCCCTGGGAGCGTCAACAGTTCTCGGACGAGGTCCGCGCCCGCGTACGCTCCTGCCTAGGACCGCATCGAACGAGAGAGCCATGGACCACTCTGATCATCCCGGCACCCCCTTCCCCGAGCTCGCCGGAGGGGGGTGGCTGCTGCCGTGACCGCCGTCGTCTCGGTCCTCCTCGGCCTCGCGGTGGTCGTCGCGATCACCGCGGTGACGGGCTACTTCGTGGCCCAGGAGTTCGCCTACATGGCCGTCGACCGCTCCCGGCTCGGAGCACTGTCTGCCGCGGGAGACGCCCCTGCAGGGAGGGCCCTCAAGGTCACCCGTCGCACGTCGTTCATGCTGTCCGGCGCCCAGCTCGGCATCACCGTGACCGGGTTGCTCGTCGGCTACGTGGCCGAGCCGCTGATCGGCTCGGCCCTTGCGGAGATGCTCGGGTGGGCGAGTGTCCCCAGCGGCGTCGGGATCGCGGTGGGGACCGTGCTCGCCCTGCTCGTCTCCACGCTCGTCCAGATGCTCTTCGGCGAGCTCGTGCCCAAGAACCTCGCGATCGCCCGCCCGGAGCCCGTCGCCAAGGCGCTGTCCCGCTCGACCCTCCTCTACCTCAAGGCCTTCGGCTGGCTCATCTGGGTCTTCGACCAGGCCTCCAACCTGCTGCTCCGGGCCCTGGGCATCGAGCCGGTCCACGACGTCGAGCACTCGGCATCTCCCCGCGACCTCGAGCACATCGTCGCCGAGTCACGAGAGAGCGGAGAGCTGCCCGACGACCTGTCCGTCCTGCTCGACCGCATCCTCGACTTCCCGGGCCAGGACGCCGAGCACGCGATGATCCCGCGACCGCGCGTGGACGTGGTTCACGACACCGACCCGCTCGGACGCGTCCGCGAGCGCATGGCCACCGGTCACAGTCGGTATCCCGTGCTGGACGGCGCGGGCGACGTCGTCGGCGTCGTGCATCTCCACGACGTGATGGCGAGTCGGGAGCCCGACCACGTCCCCGTGGCGACCCTCGCGCGCAGCGCCACGGTCATCCCCACCGTCATGCCCCTCCCGGACGTCCTCAGGGAGCTGTCCGAGACCGGTGACAAGCTCGCCTGCGTCGTCGACGAGTACGGCGGCTTCGCCGGCATCGTCACGGCCGAGGACCTCGCGGAGGAGCTCGTCGGCGAGATCACCGACGAGCACGACCCGCTCGAGCCGGATGCCCCCGTCCTCGACGACGACGGCAAGTGGGTCATGGCCGGCGACACGCACATCGACGAGGTCGAGCGCGCCATCGGCCACGACCTGCCCCAGGGCGACTACGAGACCATTTCCGGGCTGGTCATCAGCCAGCTCGGCAACCTCCCGGAGGTCCGCACCGTCGTCGACGTCGACATCGAGCCCGACGCGGGCGAGCTGGGACCAGCCGGCGCTCCGCGCGCGAGGCGGCTGCAGATCGAGGTCGTCGAGGTCGAGCGACGGGTGCCCTCCCTCGTGCGGCTTCGCCTCATGGACGACGGCGACGCGGACGACGGGGATGCGGCACGGGCGGCCGAAACGGCTGAGGCGACTGAGTCGAGGGAGGCGACGGAATGAGCCAGACCTGGGTCATCGTCCTCGCGACGGTCGCCATCATCGCCCTCAGCGCCTTCTTCGTCGCGGTGGAGTTCGCCCTCATCGCCGCCAAACGGCACCGGCTGGAGGACGCCGCCGGCTCGAGCCGGGCCGCACGGGCCGCCCTCCGCAGCGCCAACGAGCTGACGCTGCTGCTGGCTGGGTCCCAGCTCGGCATCACGGTCTGCACCCTCGCCCTCGGCGCGATCACCAAGCCTGCCGTGCACCACTGGCTCACCCCGATCTTCGCGTCCTGGGGCCTGCCGCTGTGGGGCGCGGACGTGGCGGGCTTCGTCCTCGCCCTCGTCCTCGTCACCTTCCTGCACCTCGTCGTCGGCGAGATGGCTCCCAAGTCGTGGGCGATCGCCCACCCGGAGCGCTCGGCCACGCTGCTCGCCCTCCCGATGCGCGGCTTCATGTGGCTGACCCGCCCGGTGCTCCGGTCCCTCAACTCGATGGCCAACTCCGTGCTCGTGCGGATCGGCGTCGAGCCCTCGGACCAGGTGGCCACCGGTCAGAGCCCAGCTGCACTGCTCCACCTCGTCGAGCACTCGGCCAACGTGGGTGCCCTCGATGCCCGGTACTCGACCCAGCTGACGAGCGCCCTCGAGCTCGAGACCCTCACCGTGGGTGAGCTGCTCGGCCCGGGGACCCGCCCGACGGCCGTCCCGGCGACCTCGACCGCGCGCGACGTCCAGGAGGCCACGCTCGCGAGCGGGCACCTGCGCATCCTCGTCGGTGACGCGCGCAACGCCGAGGGCGTCGTGCACGTCCGCGACACCCTCGCCGTCGAACCGGATCGGCTGACGGCCTCGCTCATGCGGCCCGTCTTCCGGCTCGCTGCCGACACGCGCGTCTACACCGCACTGAAGCAGATGAGGCAGACCGGGACCCAGCTCGCGGTCGTCGTCGACGGCGAGGACGTGACCGGCGTCGTCACCCTCACGGACATGCTGCGGCGACTGTTCCCCGAGGCGGATACGGTGGCGACGACGTAGTCTGGCCTCAGCCGTCGACAGGGGAAAGCCGATGTCCATTCGCGCACGTGTCAGGACCATCACGACCGTCACCGCAGCCCTGCTGCTCGCCGGGAGCACCGCCGCAGCAGCCGCCACCGTCACGTCCACCGTGACGTCTGCTGGGACAGCGACGAGTCCGCAGGCAGAGATCGACACCTACCTGCGAGACCACCCCGGCGGCGTCCAGGTCAGCGACAACGCCCTTGCGTACCGTGGCGGGGAGGTCGTGGTCGTCTTCCCCGACCCGGGCGAGCGCTTCGCGCCGGAGGGCCTGGGCGACAACGTGAGGACCACCAGCCTGGCCGCCGCGGTGGCAGAGGACGTGGAGGCCGCTGCCTCGTCCGTCGCGGGCTGTCCCAACGGCACCTTCGACCACTGGTACTGCTTCTACACCGACTCCAACTTCGGCGGGCGGCGGCTCCAGTTCCTCAACACGTGCGCGGACTACGCGTCCAACTGGGGCTTCAACAACATGACGTCCTCCTGGGTCAACACGAATCCCCGGAGCAGGATCGTGGCCTGGGACTACCGGGGGGGCAACGCGCTCTGGGTCGAGGGCTACGGCGTGTCCTACGACGGCTGGGTCGGGTCCGGCGCCAACGACCGGATGTCGTACTGGACCCGCACGAACTGCTGAACCGGCGACCGCTCGTCACGCGGCGCGGACCGCTGGGCACCGGGGAGGGGTGGCGCCCAGCGGCGGCCCCACAGCCCTAGCGGAAGACGGCGTAGGAGACGACTGCAGGCACCTCGACGGCAAGCTTCCCGGCTCGCTCCGTGAGGATCTGCTCGGACGCGAGCACCCGGCCGGTGAGCGGATCGACGATGAGGACGTAGCGCGTCGGCAGTCCGCTCAGCTCCGAGTCGACGGCGAAGGCCCGACCCGGCCGGCCGTCGCGATCCGTCATCGCGCCGAGCGCCCGCACGTCATCGGGCTCGGCGAGCAGGCCGAGGAGGGCGGCACGTGCCGCGGGAGTCGGGGTCTGCTCCTTGGCCAGGTCGGTCAGTGCGACGAAGAGCTCGGCGGTGCCCAGCTGGTCGATCGGATGGGCCTGCGCGAGCTGCTCCCGAAGTCCCGACTCGTCCTCCGCCAGCCGCTCCGGGAAGATCCTCGGCGCCAGGTCGGCGGGATAGACCTCGTCGGACTCGACCTCACCGTGGGCCGGCAGGTCGGTGGCGTCGAGGTCCCCGGCCACCGGCTGCCCGTAGCTGGCCAGCCGGCGCCAGGACCCGTCGGCCCGGACCTCGAGGCTCACCTCGAGCGGCACGACGGCAGACCGCACCGGCTCGCCCCCGTGCACCCGGGTCGCGAGGTCCCACGCCGCGTGGCTGCCCCCGAGCCGTCCCGGCAGGTCCGACCGCACCGCCTCGGCTGCGATCCGGCCGAGCTCGTCGGCAACTGCTGGGCCGGTGACGCCGGGCGCGAGCTGACCGGACAGCAGGGGCGGCGTCGCAGCAACCGCCGGCTGGGCAGCCCGCCAGGGCAGCAAGGGCAGTCCGACGACGAGTGCCAGCGCGATACAGCTCGCGATGCCGATGACAGCGAGGCGTCGGCCATGTGCGTGACGTGGCTTCGACCGGCTCGGGACCGCCTCCCTGGGGAGCGCCAGGATGTGCTCGAGGTCGGCTGTGGCTCTCGCGGCATCGTGCCCGGCGAGCAGATCCGGGACCGGGTCAAGCTGCTTCAATGCCTGCTCGATCATCATCGACCACCCCTTTCCTGCGGGGCTCCGAGGGGTGCCCTCGGCCCCGATGCCGACCTGCGCGACGATCGATCCCGCGAAACCGCCGAAACCCCTGAAACCCCTGAAACCCCCGAGGCCCGCGTGCGGTCCACAGCTCGCCGGAGGCGCTGCCTCGCCCGGTGCAGCCGCACCCCTGCGGCGGCCACACTGCACTCGAGCGCCTCGGCGAGCTGCGCGAGGGGCAGGCCCTCCCACGCCATGAGCAGGAGCAGCTCCTGGTCGGAGGCACTCAACGTGCTCAGCGCCTCCGCCACCCGCTCCAGCTCGGCCCGGTCGATCGCCCGGGCCGAAGGATCCGACTCCCGAGCGGCGACCGCGTCCTCGACGAGCTCGAACGGATCCGGGATGGTGGCCCGATTCGTCGCCATGACGACGTGCCGGGCCACCCCGAAGAGCCATCCCCCGATGGGACTCGGTATGTCATCGAAGCGCCGCCAGGCGACCGTGAAGACCTCGGCCGTCACGTCGTCTGCCAGACCTCGATTCCGTAGGCGACGCGCCACGTACGCGTGGATCAGGGCGTAGTTGCGCTGGTAGATCAGCGTGAACCGTTTCTGGTCCGACGCGTCACCACCCGTCGCCATGCCCATAGATGTCCGTTCCCCCGAAGTCCTTACACCCTGCGCCACGACAATCTTTGCGTATGCCGCTGGGCGGGCTCCTGCACCCCCGTGGGCTCGGGCGCGCGAGCGGACAGCAACGGACGTGGCGGGCCGACTCAGCGGCATACGACAGCACCCGGCGACAGCCGGACATGGTGGTGGGCCGGGCCCCCTCCACGAAGCCCGGCCCACCAGTCTGGGGGTTCAGCGGCGGAACGCGTCCTTCACGTCCTCGCCGGCGTCCTTGAGCTGCTCGCCACGCTGCTTGAGGTCAGCCTCGGCCTGGTCGGTCTTGCCCTCGGCCTCGAGGCGCTCGTTGTCGGTCACCTTACCGGTGGCCTCCTTGGCCTTGCCGCCAAGATCCTCAGCCATGTTCCGGGCCTTGTCAGTCGCACCCATGGTGCGCTCCTTCCGTTGCAGGAACCGGGTCACCCCATCCATACCCACTGCCGCTGAATCGTCACACCCGCCGGCCGGTGAGGAGCGTCGGTGATCTTTGGCAGACTGGACGGGTGCCCCATGAGACCCGTGACCTGAGCCGCTTCGCCTGGCTGTCCATCGCAGCCGCAGTGGTGACGATCACCCTCAAGACGGTGGCCTGGCAGCTCACGGGCTCGGTGGGCCTGCTGTCAGACGCGACCGAGTCGGTCGTCAACCTCGTGGCTGCCGTGGCTGCCCTCATCGCGCTTCGGGTGGCGGCCATGCCCGCCGACAAGAACCACCACTTCGGCCACGCCAAGGCAGAGTACTTCTCGGCCGCCCTCGAGGGCGTGATGATCTTCGTGGCGGCCCTCGTCATCCTCTACTCGTCGGTCGAGCGTTTCCTCAACCCGCGACCCATCGAGAACGTCGGCGTCGGCCTCGCGGTCTCGGTGGCTGCCTCCGTCCTCAACGGCGCCGTCGCCTTCATCCTCGTGCGCGCCGGGCGCCGCTATCGCTCGCTCACCCTCACCGCTGACGGGAAGCACCTCTTCACCGACGTGTGGACCTCCGTGGGGGTGATCGGCGGTGTCATCGTCGTCGCCCTCACCGGCGTCAACCGGCTCGACCCCGTGCTCGCCTTCCTCGTCGGTCTCAACATCATCTGGACCGGGTGGAAGCTCATCCGCGAGTCCAGCGAGGGACTCATGGACATCGCGATGACCAAGGACGACAACCGGACGATCGCCGACATCCTGGCCAGGTTCGTCACGAAGGACGTTCACTTCCACGCGCTGCGGACGCGGGTGTCCGGACAGCACCGGTTCGCCGAGGTGCACGTGCTCGTGCCGGGGCACTGGTCGGTGCAGCAGGGCCATGACCTCATGGAGGACGTCGAGGCCGCCCTGCGCGAGGAGTTCGCCGACCTCGCGATCACCTGCCACCTCGAGCCGTCCGAGGACCCCCGCGCCTACGGGGACTACGCCGCCGAGTACCCGGTCCCGACACACGAGGACCTGCTCCGCGCCGAGCACCCCGGCCGACGGGTCGGACCGTGAGCAGTCAGGTAGGGAGCAGTCGGACTGAGCAGTCGGACATGCGCAGTCGGCACGTCGTCGTTCCCTCCCCGATCGGCGACCTCACCGTGGTCGCCCGGGACGGCGCGATCACGCACCTGCTCATGGATGCCGCGAAGTACCGACCCACCGACCCCGAGGTGTTCGGCGAGGCCGGGTCGCGGCACGAGGAGCCGTTCTCCGCGGCCATTGCGCAGCTGGAGGCGTACTTCGCCGGTGAGCTGCGCGACTTCGACCTCCCACTGGCACCGCGCGGCGACGACTTCCAGCAGCGCGTGTGGGGCCTGCTGCGGACGATTCCCTACGGCGAGACCCGCACCTACGGCGACCTCGCCGTGACCCTCGGCGACCGCAACCTCGCCCAGGCCGTGGGCACGGCGAACGGCCGCAACCCCATCGCCGTCGTCATCCCGTGCCACCGGGTCATCGGTGGCGACGGCTCGCTCGTCGGCTATGCCGGGGGGCTCGAGCGCAAGCGGTTCCTCCTCGGTCTCGAGGAGCCGGCAGCCGACGCGGCAGGTCGCCTCTTCTGACCGGCGTCGGCTCAGGCCGCAGCCTCCAGGGTGAGGAGCCACTCCTTGGCCGCCGGCCCCCCGAGGTACCCGCCCAGCGAACCATCGGCGCGGACCACCCGATGGCACGGGATGACAATGGGCATGGGGTTCGTCGCGCAGGCGCTCCCGACCGCGCGGACCGCCCTCGGGCTGCCGGCCGCCGCGGCCACCTCGGCATAGCTCTCGGTCCTGCCGAAGGGGATGTCGCGCAGGTGGTCGAGCACCTCCCGGCGGAAGCCCCGGATGAGGCGGAGGTCGAGCGACACGCCGAAGGTGGTCCGCGCCCGGGCGAAGTACTCGTCGAGCTGCCGGGCCACCCCCTCGAGCCTGGCACCGGACCGGAGGATCCGGGAACTGATCCTCGTCCCGAGGTCCTCGAGGACGGCGTCGTGGTCCTCGGCCGCGTACGCGACCCGGACGAGGCCCTGCTCGGTCGTCGCGAGCAGGAGCGGCCCGAGAGGCGAGTCGACGACCCGGTAGGCGACGTCGAGCGCACGGTCTGCCGTCGCGCGGGTCACCAGCCGCTCGTGCAGCTCCTCAGGGAGGGGCACGTCGGCGGTCAGGGCTCGGATCAGCTTGTCATGCATGGGATCTCACATCCTCACTGGCGAGGTAGGTCCTGCGAAGTGCGGCAATGCCGTCGGCCGCGGCGCGGCGGGCAGCAGCCTCCGTCCCCCCGATGACGGCGGCGACCTCGGCGTGCGGCAGTCCGGCCACGTGGTGGTAGGCGACGCACTGGCGTTGTCTGGGGGGGAGGGCGGCGAGGGCTTTCCAGAGGGCCTCATCCGGCAGGGCATCCTCGGGCGAGCGCGCCCAGGCGCTCGCGGAGGGACCGACGGCGGCGCCCAGAGCTGCTCCGATCGGCTCGGGAACCTCGTCGACCGGGACGGGTCGACGCGCGGCCGCCCGGTGCACGTCGATGGCTTTCCGGTGGGCGATGGTGACGAGCCAGGCCCGCACGTTGGCGTCGTCGGGCAGGTCGGGCCAGGCGCGCAGCGCGGCGAGGAACGTCTCGGACCAGGCGTCGTCGGCATCCGCGGGGCCGAGGGTTGCGCGGCACACCCGGAGCACGACGGCTCCGTGGTCGGTCACGGCCTGCTCGAACGGGTGCTTCATGACTGGTAGACGCTCCTGGGTCGCGGCGTGTGAGGTTGCCAGATTCGCGTCACGTGCCGTCCTCGTCCAAGAGAACCAGACATGCCTCTGGGCGGATCCCGAAGGCTCCGCCCAGAGATGGAACAGCGCGGGAGGCCCAGCAGAACGGGCGAGACACCGAGCCGGCGTCCCGGGGCCTCCCCCAGGTCAGGGCTGGTTCACCACCACGGTGCCGAAGCTGCTGCCATCGGCCGGGATGCCGAGCAGGTTGACGAAGGCGCGGACGATCCCGGCCCCCTCCGACGTGAACGCGTACGCATAGGTGCCGTCGGCGTTCTCCGTCGCAGTGAGGACGATGACCCGCTCGGTGTCGTTGACGACGGCCGAGACCTCGCCCGTCGCAAGGTTGTGGTGGAGGTTGGCCATCGAGAGCGACGAGCCGTCGGCCTTGCTGAGGTAGAGGCCCCCAGCGGTGCGCAGCACGCCGGCCCTCTGGTTCCCGGCAACGGACGCGGTGATCACGCCCGGCGCGTCCATGGTCGCCGGAGCGATCGGTGCCACCGAGATGCCGACGAGCGGGGCGATCTGGAGGAGGGGCGAGGTGAGGGTCGTGGTGCCGTGTGGGTTCGCGCGCTGAGCCGTGAGGGCGGACGCGGGCGAGGTCAGGGCCAGCGCGAGCACCATGGCGAAGAGGACGGCCAACGAAGCACGGAGTCTGGTGAAGAGTCGCACGTGGTGGTTCCTAGCTCCCCGAGAATGATTACTGACGGTAAGTTACTTTGCCGTCCTCCTGACCAGCACACAAGGGGCATTCGCGATCAATCGGGCGGATTCGCGCGACCCCCGAGGGAGGTCCGACCGGTCGTGCAACGGTTCCGCCTGCTCGCGTGTCCAACCCGGTGTACGACACTTGACCCAAACCCACCGACGCATCGGGGAGCGGCATGCGACGCACCGACGAGGAGGCGTTCCGCTCGTTCGTGACGGAGCGGCAGACCGTGCTCCGGCGCCGCGCCTTCCTGCTCTGCGGCAACTGGGCCGACGGGGACGAGCTCGTCCAGGAGGCGCTCGCCCGCGTCTACGTCGCCTGGCCGCGGATCGCGGCAGGCGCCGAGGCGGCCTACACGCGGCGCACCATGATGAACCTCTATCTCAACGACCAGCGCAAACGGCGGCGTGAGGTCCTCACCGACGAGCTGCCGGAGCCCGCAGTGAGCGACCACGACCGCGAGCTCGCGATGACGCTGACCGAGCTGCTCAAGGACCTCCCCGACAAGCAGCGCGCCGTCATCGTGCTGCGCTTCTGGGAGGACCTCACCGTCCCGCAGATCGCCGCGTGCACCGGCGTCGCCGAGGGCACCATCAAGAGCCAGATCTCCCGGGCGCTCGCCGCCCTGCGCAGCCGGCTCGCCGAACCACCGCTGACCGGAGCAGGAGCCGTGCCATGACGCATCCGGACCAGAGCGAGCAGCAGCTGAGAAGGGCGCT
>NZ_JAJJPG010000011.1:0-1834 GCF_032907665.1 Intrasporangium sp. | reverse complement strand
GTCACCCGTCCGGACCCGACGCTCGAGGAGCGGGTCCGGTCCGCGATGCCCGACCCCTCAGACGTGGACTTCGTCGTGGCCGAGCACTCCTACGCCGAGAAGGCAGCCCTGGCCGAGCAGATCCGCGCGGACTCCAGCGCGCTCGAGAGGGAGGGCATCCTCGTCACCTCGGTCACCCTGGACCACCGCGCGGACCGGGTCGCCGTCGCCGCCGTCGGGTCCGAGGCGCAGGCCAGGCTGACCGAGCGCTACGGCGCCGACTGGATCACCGTGACCGTCCTCGAGCGAGGACCGGGCGGCTGAGCGCGAGCCGGCCCAGCGGCATACGGCACGGCGTTCGAAGCACCTACGATCGGCTCCATGGAGGCACCCACTCCACCCCAGGCACCGATGAGCCCCCAGGACGCCCTGCGTCGTGTCGGGTTCCTCCTCGAGCGCGCGCGGGAGAGCCCCTACCGGGTCGCGGCCTTCCGGCGGGCGGCCGAGGCGATCCGGCTCGTCCCCGAGGAGGAGCTGCACGAGCGGGTCCGCTCCGGAACCCTCAAGCAGATCAAGGGCATCGGCGACTCGAGCGCGGCGATCATCGGTCAGGCCGTGCGGGGCGTCATGCCGGCCTACCTCGCCAGCCTCGAGGAGCAACACGGCGCACCGGCCAGCTGGGAGGGCAACGGGCTCTACACCGCGCTCGCCGGCGACCTCCACGTCCACTCCGACTGGAGTGACGGCGGCAGCCCCATCGAGGAGATGGTCCTCACGGCCGTCGAGCTCGGCCAGGACTGGATGGCGCTCACGGACCACTCCCCCCGCCTCACGATCGCCAACGGCCTCTCGCGCGAGCGCCTCACCAAGCAGCTCGCGCGCGTGGACGCGATCAACGCCTCTCTCGGCGGGTCCTTCAGCCTGCTCAAGGGGATCGAGGTCGACATCAACCTCGACGGGACACTCGACCAGGACCCCGACATGCTCGAGCGGCTCGACGTCGTCACGGCATCGGTGCACTCCAAGCTGCGCCAACCCTCCTATGAGATGACGCCGAGAATGCTCGCGGCCGTGCGCAATCCGCACACGAACGTGCTCGGCCACTGCACGGGCCGGCTCGTGACCGGCGGGCGGGGGAAGCGGCCGCAGTCGCAGTTCGACGCCGAGAAGGTCTTCCGGGCGTGCGTCGAGAACGACGTCGCCGTCGAGATCAACTCCCGACCGGAGCGGCAGGACCCACCCGACGAGCTCATCGAGCTGGCCCGCGACCTCGGCTGCCTCTTCGCCATCAACTCTGACGCCCATGCACCGGGACAGCTCGACCTGAAGCTGCTCGGTTGTGAGCGCGCCGAGCGGCTCGGCATCCCCGCCGAACGCATCATCACGACGTGGTCGGCCTCGGACATCGTGGCCTGGGCCAAGGGCTGAACGCGGCGGCGCTTGCCCCGGCAGGCGATTTGGTGGGGCGCAGAAACTCCCCTATAGTTTCGACGTCCCAAACGGATCAGGTCGGGATGCGTCCCCATCGTCTAGCGGCCTAGGACTCCGCCCTTTCACGGCGGCAGCACGGGTTCGAATCCCGTTGGGGATACGCACGACAAGTCCATAGCAAGGCCCCGTAGCGCAGTTGGTTAGCGCGCCGCCCTGTCACGGCGGAGGTCGCCGGTTCGAGCCCGGTCGGGGTCGCCCAGATGAGAGGCGCCGTTCCACAGGGAGCGGCGCCTTCGTCGTCGGCGCGCTCGGGTGACGGCACCGGGGCCGTATGCCGCTGAGTCGGTCTCGCACGCCCGCACCGTCCCAGCCCTCCCGCCCTCGTCGCCTCCCGCCATCGACCAGACCCGGCCGCCACAACTTC
>NZ_JAJJPG010000010.1:52500-55968 GCF_032907665.1 Intrasporangium sp. | reverse complement strand
TCGCGGGCGCCCGGTCCCGCCGACATCGGGAACGTCGCACGCCGCCCCGCCGTTGCACTCACAGGCAGCGCGCCACAGGCAGTATCGCGCCACAGGGGTAAGGAGACCACGGTGACGTTCAGCGAGCAGATGAAGCAGAAGGCGGACGAGGTCAACCTGTCCGGCAAGGCCAAGGACCTCGGCGACGCCCTGGTCGAGGTCGCGAAGGCGGCCATGGGTCTCGCAGCCGGCTACGCCTCCGAGAACCGCGAGAAGGTCGACGGGATGCTCGACAAGGCCGTCCGGACGATCGACGAGCAGACCGGGGGCAAGCACGCGGAGACCGTGACGAAGGTCCGGGCCCAGGTCGACAGGGGCATCGACAAGCTCGTCGAGCAGAAGCCGGCGTCGGACACCGCCACGACCGTGCCCGATGACACGCACTCGGCCTTCGACGACGACGCGCCCGCCGGCTCGCCCTCGTAGGGTCACGCGCGCCTCCCGAGCGCCGCTGCGCAATCGTTGCGGGGCCAAAGTCCGCAATTCGGTCGGGCGCGGGTAGGTTGGGTTCCTGCGAGGTGGGTACACGTCGGGGGCCGGGTCCCCATCTCCGCACTCCGCAAACCCCAGCGCCACGGGCGGACCACCCGAGGCGTTCGCGTATCATTACCGCTGACGAAGGCCCCTGAGATGTCACACGACGCGCACCTTCCGTCCGAAAGGCCATGGGTGCCCGTGTCATGAACCGACTCCACGAGGGATTCGTCCTCGGCGACCGCTACCGCTTGGAGCAGCGGATCGCCTCCGGGGGGATGGCCGACGTCTGGGCCGGTAGCGACGACGTGCTGAAGCGGCCCGTCGCGATCAAGGTGATGCGGCCCGACTCCGAGCACGAGAAGCTCTTCGCGCTCCGTTTCCGTGACGAAGCGGTCCACTCCGCCGGTCTCAACCACAACAACATCGCCACCGTCTTCGACTACGGCGAGGACGACGGTCTTGCCTACCTCGTGATGGAGCTCGTCGCCGGAGAGCCCCTCTCGACGATCCTCCGCGAGCGCGGCCCTCTCCCTCCGGCCGAGGTCCGGTCCATCCTCGGGCAGGCAGCCCTGGCCCTCGCCGTCGCGCACGAGTCCCGGGTCATCCACCGCGACGTCAAGCCCGCCAACATCCTCGTGCGGCCCGACGGCGTCGTGAAGCTCACCGATTTCGGGATCGCCCGTGCGCTCGACGCGTCGGGCCACACCCAGCACGGAGAGATGCTCGGCACCCCGAACTACATCAGCCCGGAACAGGCGATGGGTCAGCCCGCCACGGGCTCGAGCGACCTCTACGCGCTCGGGGTCGTCGGCCACGAGATGCTCTCCGGCTCCCGCCCCTTCGACCGGGGTACCCCGATCGCCACGGCGCTCAGCCACGTCAATGAGCCGCCCCCGCCGCTGCCCGACGACGTCCCCGAGGACCTGTCCCAGGTCATCAACGACTGCCTCCAGAAGGACCCGGCGGACCGTCCACCCAACGCCGCGGCGGTCGCCGTCCGCCTCGGCCTCGGCGACCAGGAGGTCGCAGGGCTCGCCCTCGGTCTCGCCCAGGCGCTCGGCGCCCCCGACGAGGCGCTCGATGCGGCCCTCGACGGCACCGACCTGCCGACCCAGGGCATGCCCTCCCCCGCTGACCACTGACCCGTTCACCGGGTCCGCCACACGCACGTAGCTGCCGTATGCCGCTGAGCCGGCTCAGCGGCATACGGCGGCTTCCTGCCTGTGACGTTTGGGCTGCGTCCGATCGGGCACGCGCCAAGCGTGACCACGCGCGCCACGACTGGGCGGCCCCGCGTCGCCGTCTTCGACCCGACCCCAGTGCTGACGATCGTCGTCGAGTCCCTGGACGGGAAGCCGGACGTCCACCTCCACGCCGGAGGGCAGGGGGTGTGGGTCGCCCGCATGCTCGTCGAGCTCGACATCGACGCGATGCTGTGCGCCCCGATCGGTGGAGAGACCGGCGTCGTGCTGGCTGGACTTGCTCGCGACGAGGGCATCGAGCTGCGCTCCGTGGACAGCCCGGGATCCTGCGGGGCCTACATCAACGACCGGCGCTCCGGGAAGCGGGAGGAGTGGGTGGCGATGCCGCCGACACCGCTCGGTCGCCACGTCCTCGACGAGCTGTATGGCCTGTTCATCGGGGAGAGCACCGGGGCGAGCGTGGCGGTCCTCACCGGGCCACGGGAGGCCGGCGCCCTGCCCGCGGACACCTACCGCCGCCTCGCCGGGGACTGCCGCGAGCTCGGCACCGCCGTCGTCGCCGACCTCGCCGGCGAGGCCCTCACGTCCGCGCTCGCCGGGGGCGTCACCGTGCTCAAGGTGAGCGAGGACGAGCTGCGCGCCCACGGTCGACTCGCCGACGCCGCCACTGCCGGCGACTCGGTCGCTGCGGCGCGACGCCTGCGAGACGACGGTGCGGACCACGTCGTCGTCTCCCGGGGCAGCGAGGCCGCCATCGTGCTCATCGACGACGAGGTGCGCTGGGCCCACGGTCCACAGCTCAGCCCAGCCGACCACCGCGGCGCCGGGGACTCGATGACAGCCGGCATGGCCGCCGGTCTCGCGCGCGGCCTGCCCCTGGACGAGGCGGTCCGCATCGGCGTCGCCGCCGGTGCCGTGACGGTGAGTCGCCATGGCCTCGCGACCGGAGACAGGCGCTCGATCGACAGCCTCGTCTCCGCTGTCACGCTGCAGGAGGGACCGGCCCCGCCCGAGCCCCCGACCATCCCTGCGAAGGACGACGGGGCCGCGAACGCCGAAGGCACCGATCAGAAGGGGGAGACGCGACGATGCGGGCACTCGTGACCAATGACGACGGGGTGCACAGCCAAGGCCTCCACGCCCTCGCCGAGGTGGCCGTCCATGCCGGGCTGGAGGTCACCATCGCCGCCCCTCACGAGGAGCGCAGCGGGGCGAGCGCGTCCCTGACTGCTCTCGAGGAGGACGGACGCCTCGTCATCCACGAGTCGGAACCCCGGATCGACGGTGTCGAGCGCGTCCTCGGCGTCGAGGCGAGCCCCGCCTTCATCGTCATGGCAGCCCTGGCCGGGGCGTTCGGACCAGCGCCCGGACTCATCCTCTCGGGCATCAACCACGGGCCGAACACCGGCCATGCGGTCCTGCACTCCGGCACCGTGGGCGCCGCGCTGACGGGCGCGACCCTCTCCTGTCCCGGCCTCGCGTTCTCGCTCGCGGCGTCCCGTCCGACCCAGTTCGGCACGGCAGCCGGCGTCGCCTCCCAGGTCGTCTCCTGGGTGCTCGAGCGCGAGGTGCCGACGGACCTCGTGCTCAACGTCAACATTCCCGACGTCCCCCTCGACGAGCTGCGCGGGTTGCGCCAGGCCGCACTCGCCGAGTTCGGCGCGGTCCAGGCCGAGGTCGGCGAGACCGGGGAGGGCTTCTCGACCATCACGTTCTCGCAGATCGACGCGGAGTACGAGGCCGACACCGA
>NZ_JAJJPG010000010.1:39279-52400 GCF_032907665.1 Intrasporangium sp. | reverse complement strand
GCCCGCCAGCAGGTCGGCGACGAGCGTCTGGCGCGCGGCGAGCTCCTCGCCGAGGATCGACTGGCGCTCGGTCGTGTAACCGGTCGCGACGGCGAGGGCGACGAGCCGGGCGAACTCGAAGCCGAAGGCCTGGACGGCGATGACGGCTGCGGTGTCATCGGCTCCTGCTCGGCGGGCGACCTCTTCGGTGACGACCTCTGCTCCGAGGTGGAAGGCAGTCATCACGTCCTCCATCGGCACCCCCGAGGTGGCCCGCCGCTCGGCCGTCCTGCGCACCGGCGCGAGACTGTCGTGGCTGGGCAGCTCGTGGCGTCGGAAGGCATCGACGTAGTAGTCGATGAAGCGGTGGCAGGTGGTGATGACCAGGTCGTCCGGCTCGGTCGCGGTCAGGCTGGCATAGCTCACGAGGTCGGCTCGAAGGCGCCGGACCATGGCTTCGACGAGCTCGCCCCGATGCGTCTCGAGCAGGTCGGCCAGCCGAGTCCCCCGCACCGCCAGTGAGGCCTGTCGCCACGAGGGCAGCACACCCGAACTGTGATCCATCACAACCTCCTGCCGGAAAGACTAGGCCATGTCCCAGTACGCCAGGCCCGACAAGGGGTGGAACATGGGACGCACCCCATGCGGCCCTGACCCCTCCTCGCGACTATTGGGCCGTCATGGGGTCGCCCGTGACGCGGAGCTGCGGCGGTGGACCGCGTCAGAGGCGGTCCGTGACCGACCTCCACCGGTCGCGGGCCAGCGCGTGAGTGGAAGTCGACGGCGATTCGTGATCGACTCGATCCCGGCCGATCCAGCCCGGGCAGAGGACGCCGCATGGACCACTCTCGGTCCGCACCGATCCGGTGGAGGCGGGGTCCGAGCGGGCCGACCCCGGTATAGACCGACGACAAGGGGAACCCATGACGCAGTACCTGCTCGCAGTGCACCACCGCGACGGCTACCCCACTCCGGGGCCAGCGGACGACATGGAGGCGGTCTTCGCCGCTGTCGACCGGTTCAACACGAGGCTGCAGGACCTGGGCAAGCTGGTCTTCGCCGGCGGGCTCGTGCCACCGGACCAGGCGAAGGTGGCCGACGGCACCACCGTCACCGACGGCCCCTACAGCGAGGCCAAGGAGGTGCTCGGCGGCTTCTGGGTCATCGAGGCCGCCTCTCTCGACGAGGCCCTCGACATCGCCCGCGATGGGTCAGTTGCCTGCGCCAACCCGGTTGAGGTCCGGGCCTTCCAGGCTGAGTAGCGTCCGGCGGGCACTACCGCGCCGACTCGTGCGTCGTGCTCTCACCGACGACGGCCCGGACGAACCGGACGAGCGCGGCGATGATCCCGACGACAGAGCCGACGATGCCGATCCCGATGACCCAGCGGGCGATGAGGTCCCACGGCACCGTGGTGGTGTCGAAGGCGAAGGGGAAGACCTGCCAGATGAGGACGAGCGAGGCGAGGCCGACCGCGGTCGTGAGCGCGTCGCCGAGGGCGCGAACCCAGGGGCGGTCCACCGCGAGGTAGACGCCGTTGGCGACGACGCCCGCGACCAGCGAGGCGTTGACGAGCCAGAGCACTTCGGTCGTGCGTTCGGTCAGGAAGGGCGCAGCCTCCCAGCCCGGCGCCTCGTTGACCATGACGAGCAGGGTGATGTTGACCGCCATGGCCACGGCGTAACCCCCGCGTCGAGCCAGGACGGACGGCCCGGTGTGGCTGACGTGGGTGGTCACGTGTGCTGCTCCTCCCGGAGCCGCTCAGCCGGCGGCGGCGCGGTGAACCCAGTGGCCGGAGGCGGTGCGGTCGTCGGAGGTGCTACCTCGATCGGCGGCGCACCCGGGCCCGGTGGCACGTGGACCCACGGCTCGCTCCCGCCCCCGTCGTAGCGGAATGGCGGGTAGACGTCGGTCATGAGGAGCGCATACACGGCGACCCGGTAGGTCCACCGGTTGAGGCCCACCATGACGTCGAAGAGACCGCGGTTGAGCACACCCGACGCGAGGAGCACGATGCCGGCCACGAGGGCGAGCAGCGCGAGGACCCCCGGCCACCCGCCGACCTGCACACCCCGCTCGTCGGTCCGCGACTGCGTCCCGGCGATGAGCGCGACGATGATCCAGTGCGGGAGCAGGAGGATCCACTTGACGAAGATGAGGCCACGCGAGAGGCGCTCGGGATAGTCGACGTCGAGTCGCGTGTCGTCGTCGGGCAGCTCGTCGAGCGTGAAGGGCGGGTAGCGGTCCGTGCCGAGCCCACCGATCCCGCAGTAGTGAGCCACCCGCCAGCTCCACCTCAGGACCCCGACGTTGAAGTCGAAGAGGCTGCGCGGGTATCGAGCCGTGATGAGGATGGCGAACCACGCGACGATCGTGGTGACGACGACGGCACACCAGAGGAAGAACAGCACGATGACGTGCGGGATCGCGAGCGCCCACTTGACGAGCCAGAGCCATCTCGACAGGTTCGGGGCGATGCGCGCCTCCATCACGAGCGGGTGCGCCCGTGCCGGGTCCGGCGTCCGCTCGCCCCGATCAGCCGGAGGCGCCGCCGATGCGGGGGGCGGCGGGAGTGCACCTGTAGTCGGTGCGGCCCACCCGGACGGAGGCACGGCCGCTCCTCCGGTCGGTGCGGCCCAGGCCTGCGGGGGCACCTGCCGGTCTGCGAAGGCCGCGCCCGAGCTCGGTGGCTGGTTCCGGACGGCCTGGATGACCAGGATCGTGCCGACGACCGCGAGCGCGACACCCAGCACGACCATGCCGATCGCGAGCGCGAGCAGCGCGCCCGAACGGATGGCAGCCTGGACGGTCATGGCCACGCCCGGCTCACCCGAGGCGTTGAGGAACGCTGTCGACCAGGTCCCCGACTCGGGGGTCCAGATCAGTTCCTGGGTGCCGGGGCCGGTCGCCCGGGCGACCCAGAAGTCCTGTGCGGTAGGAGCAGCCACCGCCGCCGTCGTGCCGGCGACGGAGCGATACGTGGTCTCGCCGTTCCAGGTGACGGTGACGATCTCGTCGTGCGTGGCGTTGCCGAGGTAGGCGGCGAGGTCGGCGGTCGGCGCGACACCGATGAAGGCCTGCTCACCACTGGCCGGGGTCGCCCGGAAACGGACGTCGAGGTCGACCCAGTCGACGAGCGCGGCAGGCCCGCGGAAGTCGATGAGGGCCTCTCGGGTCGTCACCGCCACACCGTCCGACTCCAGGCGGTCGATGTCCACCGCGTGCCACCCGTTGTCTCCACGGGCGGCCAGCTCATAGACCCCGATCGCACCACCCCCGAGCATCAGCCCCAGCGCCGGAGCGAGCAGGAGGATGCCGATGACCAGAGAGATGACGTGACGTGGTCGCATGATCGAGCCCCCATGGAGGTAGAACCCCTGACGCTCTCGACGATACGGACGTCAGCGAGCGGCGACGCCCGCCTGTGACTCAGTAGTCAGGGGGCGCGACAGCAGCTCCGCCACGGCCTCGGCAAGACCGCCCGGCGTGTGCTCGCGCAGCTCGTAGCGGGCCCTGACGAGCGGCTTGCTCACGCTGAGGATCCGTCCCAGGTCGATCGGTGTGCCCGACACGGCCGCGTCGGCGCCCGTCGCCTCGATCGTCGCCTCGATCGTCGCCTCGAGGTCGCGCACCTGGGCATCGCCGTAGCCCATTGCGGGCAGGATGCCGACGGCGTTCGGGTACTTCGCGTAGGTGTATGCGAGGGACCCGACGGCATACGGGCTGGGGTCGATGATCTCGGCGGCTCCTGCCGCGCGTGCCCCGACGACCCCCGCGCCATAGCTCATCGACCCGTGCGTCAGGGTCGGGCCGTCCTCGATGCAGATGACGCGCTTGCGGGCGACCGCCCCGATGTCCTCGACGGTCACCGGGCTGTCGGCGCGGATGATCCGGGCTCGCGGGTTGAGCCGCCGCACGGTGTGCTCGACCGCCTCGATGTCCTCGGGCCGGGCACTGTCGCACTTGTTGACGATGACGACGTCGGCCATGAGGACGTTCGCCTCGCCCGGGTGGTAGGTCTCCTCGTCGCCGGGGCGGAGCGGGTCGACGAGGACGATGTGCAGGTCCGGCGTGTAGAACGGCAGGTCGTTGTTGCCTCCGTCCCAGAGGATGACGTCCGCCTCCTGCTCGGCCTCCCGGAGGATCCGCTCGTAGTCGACGCCTGCGTAGACGACGAAGCCGTTGTCGATGTGGGGCTCGTACTCCTCCCGCTCCTCGATCGTCGTCTCGTGCCGGTCGAGGTCCTCGTAGGTCGCGAAGCGTTGGACCGCCTGGGCGGCGAGGTCGCCGTAGGGCATCGGGTGGCGGACGGCGACGACCTGCTGACCGAGGTCACGCAGGATCCGCGACAGGTAGCGCGTCGTCTGGCTCTTACCCACCCCCGTGCGCACGGCGGTCACGGCGATCACAGGGCGGCTGCTGCGCACCATCGTGCTGCGGGCGCTCTGCAGCCAGAAGTCCGCCCCGGCCGCGATGCAGCGCGACCCGAGGTGCATCACCTGCTCGTGGGGCAGGTCGGAGTAGGCGAAGACGGCGACGTCGGCCTCCTCGCGGCGGATGAGGTCAGTCAGCTCCGACTCGTCGACGATCGGGATGCCGTCGGGGTAGAGCTCTCCGGCGAGCTCGGCAGGGTAGGTCCGGCCCTCGATGTCCGGGATCTGCGTCGCGGTGAATGCGACGACCCGGTACTGGGGGTCGTCACGGAAGACGACGTTGAAGTTGTGGAAGTCGCGACCAGCGGCTCCCAGAATGACGACCTTGCGGACGGAGTTGCGGCTTGTGCTCACGACGGACCTCCGGCTGCGGTCGCCGAGGGACCGACACACCCCGGACTGGGTAGTCCTGGCTTCGGCCACCCGCCGACGCCAGTGTATGCCGCCCCGGCAAGCCGTTCCCCGTCCTGAGACCCGGCTCACCCGGTCCCCGTGCCGGGTGACCTTGTGGCGGCGATCGGTTGGGTGAACGCTGGGCCCATGGACACCGTCGACGTCAGCACCCACGAGGAGCACCTGTCCCTTGCCGAGCAGTGGGTGGCACGCAACTACAGCCCCCTGCCCGTCGTCCTCGCGAGCGCAGAGGGGGCCTGGGTGGTCGACGTGTCCGGCCGGCGCTACCTCGATGCCCTCGCCGGCTACTCGGCGCTCAACTTCGGGCACCTGCACCCGACGCTCGTCGCCGCCGCCCAGCAGCAGCTGACCCGACTGACCCTGACGAGCCGGGCCTTCCACAGCGACCAGCTCGCCCCCTTCTGCCGCGACCTCGGCGAGCTCGCCGGAAAGGAGCTCGTCCTGCCGATGAACACCGGCGCCGAGGCCGTCGAGACGGCCATCAAGACCGCGCGGCGGTGGGGCTACCTCGTCAAGGGCGTCCCCGACGGTCGGGCGCGGATCATCGTCATGCACGGCAACTTCCACGGCCGCACGACGACGATCGTCAGCTTCTCCGACGACCCCGTCGCGCACGACCACTACGGGCCTTACACGCCGGGCTTCGACCTCGTCCCCTACGGCGACGTCGACGCGATCGAGGCGGCGATGACGGACGACACCGTCGCGGTGCTCCTCGAGCCGATCCAGGGCGAGGGGGGCGTCGTCCTCCCTCCGCCGGGCTACCTGCGACAGGTGCGAGAGCTGACCAAGCGGCACGGCGTCCTCATGCTCGCGGACGAGATCCAGTCGGGCCTGGGCCGAACCGGGACGACCTTCGCGTGCGACGTCGAGGACGTCGTGCCCGACATGTACATCCTCGGAAAGGCGCTCGGGGGCGGCATCGTCCCCGTCTCCGCGGTGGTGGCCGACGGCGACGTACTCGGCGTCATCACCCCGGGCAGCCACGGGTCGACCTTCGGCGGCAACCCCCTCGGGGCCGCGGTCGGTCGCGCCGTCGTCGGACTGCTGGCGACCGGCGAGTACCAGGAGCGCGCCGCCCGACTGGGCAAGGTGCTCGAGGACGGACTGGAGTCCCTCGTCGGCCACGGGGTCGAGAGGGTCAGGGTGCGCGGGCTGTGGGCCGGGATCGATGTCGACCCGGCGCTGGCGTCCGGCCGGGAGATCTGCGAGCGGCTCCTCGTCGAGGGCGTCCTCGCCAAGGACACCCACGGTTCGACGATCCGGCTCGCGCCGCCCCTCGTCGTCGAGGAGTCCGACGTCGAGCTGCTCGTGGAGAGCTTGGCGCGCACGCTCCGCCCCGTCTCCTGACGCTCCCCGTCGAGTGGCCCCATCGTCCACAACCAGGCGCCCGGCCCTCTGTGGAGTCCGGGGCCACTCGAGTTCACGGAAGCCCGACTCCCAGGGCTGTGCAGTCCGGGGCCACTCGAGTGGTGGGAGCCCCGAGACCGACGGCGCCCGGAAGCGGGAGCGAGCTCAGCGGCATACGGCCAATGTGCTTGTGTCTCAGAGGCGCTCGCGCAAGTGGGCCACCGTCTGGGCCACCCCTTCGTGGATACCGCGAGGGTGCCAGCCGAGCTCGCGCTCAGCCTTGGCGCGCACGCCGAGGTAGTCCGCGAGCACGGCCCGAATCGTCTCCGGATGGTAGGTCGCCGGCACCGGGACGAGCCGCGCGACCGGGGTCATGATCCTCGCCGTGAGGCGCAGGACTCCGGGCGGGACGAGCACGGGACCCTTCGTGCCTGCCGCCTCACCCACGTGCACGAGCAGCTCACCCACCGTTGCCGGGTCTCCTGCGAGCATGTAGGTCTCGCCGGACGTCCCGCGCTCCATCGCGAGCAGGTGTCCACGGGCCACGTCGCTGACATGGGCCCACGTGAGCCGCCCACCCGCAGAAGGGACCTGGGGACGCCTGCCCGCGACGACGCGCTCGACGAGGTCGCCGACCTGCGACGTGTCGCCGGGACCGTAGATCACTCCCGGCATGACGATGACGAGCGGGAGCCCGTCGGCGGCGAACTGCTTGGCGATCGCGTGTGCCGCAGCCTTCGTCCGGTCGTACTCGGACAGGTGGGAGCCGACGTGCTCATAGGTCTCGTCGACGAAGCGCCCACCCGTGTCCGAGTTCACGGCGAGCGTGCTCGTGTAGACGACTTTCGGGGTGGCGGCGCGCTGGGCCGCGAGCAGGACGTTGCGGGTGCCCTCGACGTTGGTGCGCTGCCCCGGCGACGGGTCCCGCTGGCCCAACCGGTACCACCCGGCGACGTGGAAGAGCCCGTCGACCTCGACCAGCAGCCGGTCCAGGGCACGGCTGTCGCCGAGATCGCCCTCGACGAGGTCGGCCCCGATCGCCTCGAGCCGGCCTGCCCGGGCCGGTGAGCGCACCAGGGCGACGACGTCGTGCCCGGCGTCGACGAGCTGACGGACCAGCTCACCACCGAGGAAACCCGTGGCCCCGGTCAGTGCGTAGCGCATGGCGCCATTCTCTCCCGCGAAAGGGTCCCGGTTCGGGATTCTGCACGGTCTGCGGAACCGCTTGCCGAAAGTCCTCCCGCGCAAGGGCGGGCAGCCCTATCGTGGACAGGTCAATGGCCGGCACCGTCGCCGCCTTGCGCGGTCGGCGACGCCGCTCCCACCCAGGTCAGGGGTCGAGGAGGAGTCGAGTGTCCCGGTTAGGAAGGCGTCCCGCCGTCACGACAGCGATGGTGGCCGCAGCATCTCTCGTCTGGATCTCCGCCGCCGCACCCAGTGCGTCACCGGCATCACCGGCCGCTGCGGGCTCCGCGGCGACGGCTTCGGCAGTGGTGGCAGCCACCAGGCCCGCGCCCGCCGGGAAGGCGGTCTTCTTCGCCTCCGACGGCCTGCGCCAGGACCTCGTCGAGAAGTACGCCCAGGCCGGGGTGATGCCCACCATGGCCGACTTCCTCAAGAAGGGCAGCAAGGCGAGTGGGAACGGCATGCTCACCCAGGCGCCACCGAACACGGGGGCAGGGTGGTACACCCTGGCGACCGGAGCCTGGCCGGGCGTCACGGGCTCGACGAACAACACCTTCCACAAGAACGGCGACACCTTCACCAATCGGACGTCCGCCTTCGGCGCCGGTGTGCTCCAGGCCGAGACGATCGCCCAGGCAGCCGAACGCGGCGGGCTCAAGGTGGCCCAGGTCGAGTGGGCCGGCGGCCGCGGTGCGACGATCGACGGGCCGACGATCGACTACCAGACCTTCCACTCGGGCCGCGGCGTCGCGACGAACTTCGTCGGCGGCCCGGGCGACGTGCTCTTCGACGACGCCGGGTTCATCGCTGCGTTCGGGCTGCAGTTCGACCACCCGGCCGGGTTCGGGTCACAGCCGCCCTTCCCGGGCGCGGCGCCGACGCCGGCCAGCGGCTGGACCGACGTCCCCGCCTCCTTCAGCCCCGCCATGGAGATGCGGCTCCGCGTCCTCGACGGCGGCGTGGACAAGTACGGTCTCAACGCCTACGTCTACGACAGCACCGACGACGGCACGGCCAACTACGACCGCGTCCTGTTCTCCCCGACGAAGAGCGGTGACGACGCCGTCGCCGACCTGCGCGAGGGCGAGTGGGGCGACGTCAAGGTGACGATCTCCGGTGGCGCACTCGACGGCAAGACGGCGGGCCTGCTCGTCAAGGTCGAGGAGCTCTCCGCAGACCTGTCTCGGGTCCGCCTCTTCCACACGTCCGTCACCCGCGCCATCGCGAACTGGCCGTCCTGGCCGGGCGAGCCGGGCTACGCCGCCTTCGACGAGTACCTCGCGGCGGAGTTCCCGACGTCGACGGCAGCCGACTTCGCCATCCTCGAGGCCGGCATCACGAGCGAGGAGACCTACGTCGAGCAGGGCCTCTACTGGTCCACGGGCCACTGGCCGATGCTCGAGTACGTCGCACAGACCTACCGACCGGACCTGCTCCTCGTCGGGATGCCGACGACGGACGAGTTCCAGCACCAGTTCCTCGGGCTGGTGACGGAGCAGCTCCCCAATGGGGAGCCCAACCCCGCCTACGACGACGTCGACCTCGACGGCGTGCCGGACGGACGCGTCATGGAGCGTGAGGGCTTCCTGCGGGAGGCCTACGCCGAGTCCGACCAGACGCTGGCCCTCGCCCGCAGCCTCGTGGGCTCGAACCCGACGACCTTCGTCGGCTCCGACCATGGCTTCGCACCGCAGTTCCTCGCCATCGACGCGAGCAAGGTGCTCGTCGACCTCGGTCTCCTCGCCCACCCGCAGACCTCCAACTGTCGTCCCGCCGCGGGCGAGACGATCGGCATGGCGAAGGCGTGCTGGGCGGGTGGCACCGTGCAGGTCTACCTCAACCTCGCCGGTCGCGACCCCGCCGGTGGCGGGTTCCAGCAGGTGGCGCCGGCCGACGAGGCCGCGACGGTCGCGGCGATCAAGGCGGCCTTCCTCGCACTCGAGGACCCGAACGACTGGACCCACGACGGCAGCCCCGAGGGGTGGAAGGTCATCGACCGCGCCTACACGAAGGCGGAGGCGCGCTACATCCCGAACGGTCCGGGGTCCACCGCCGACATGGCGCACCCGACCCGCACCGGCGACCTCGTCGCCTTCTCCTACCCGCCCTACCAGTTCGACGCGGCCACGCCCGGCACGCTCGTCGCGCCGTCGCACTTCTTCGGGCAGCACGGCTACGTGCCCGACGTCCAGGTCCTCGAAGCGAACGTCAACATGCGGGCGAGCTTCATCGCCGGCGGCAGCGGCATCGCGAAGGGCACCGTGTCCGCCAGATCGATCGACCTCGCGCCGACGCTGGCCTTCATGCTCGGCATCCCGATGCCGCAGCACAGCCAGGGGCGGGTGCTGCTCGACGTCGTCAAGGGGGGCAACGCCTACAAGCCCCTCTCCCTCATCGGCCTCAACGACTTCCACGGCCAGCTTGACCCCACGACCCGGGCCTTCGACTTCGGGCAGAACGCCACCGTCGGCGGGGCGGCACGGCTCGCGACGATGTTCGACGAGGAGCTCGCGTCGCTACCGCCGGGCAGCCTCCTGCTCGCAGGTGGCGACAACGTGGGCGCCTCTCCGCCGAACTCGGCGCTGCTCGAGGACATGCCCGCGATCGACGTCGAGAACGCGTGGGGCCTGGACGCCACGTCCTACGGGAACCATGAGTTCGACTACGGCATCGCGCGGCTGCTCGCACACCAGGCGCGGGCGGATTTCCCGTTCCTCGCGACGAACATCGTCGAGACCGCGACCGGCGTCGCCCCGGAGTGGGTCACGCCCTCCGTCGTCTTCCGCATCAACGGGACCAAGGTCGGCGTCATCGGGGCCGGACTGTCGACGACACCCGAGCTCGTCTCCGCAGGTGCGACCGCCGGGCTGACCTTCCTCCCGGAGGGCCCCCGGATCGCCGCCGAGTCCAGACGGCTGGCGGACGAGGGAGTCCGGGTCCAGGTCGTCGTCATCCACGAGGGGACCGCCAAGGGCGCCAACCCGGTGGGGACCGCGCCGGGTGAGGACTGGGAGGGCCCGATCATCGCCATCGCCGACGAGCTGCAGGACACCACTGTCGACGCGATGATCGTCGGCCACACGCACCGGGTGTCCAACCTCATGCACGGCAACATCCTCATCACCGAGGGGATCAACGCCGGAGCGAGCTACTCCGTGCTCCAGCTCATGGTGCAGGGCGGCGACGTCGCGTGGGCCGGGGGCGCGACCCGCGTGGCCAAGACCCTCGGCGTCGCACCGCGCGCAGACGTCCAGGCCATCATCGACGAGGCCAATGCCGAGACGGCCGTGCTGCGCAACCAGGTCATCGGCACCCAGGTGGACGACATCCTGCGAGCGCCGTCGCGGCTCTTCGAGTCCGAGATGGGCAACCTCGTCACCGACGCCATGCGCCTGAAGTACCCGGGTGTCGACGCGGCGCTGACCAACTCGGGTGGGCTCCGCCAGGACCTCGTCTGCTCACCGCCGAGCGCCAACGAGCAACCCTGTGAGATCACGTGGGGCGAGATGTTCGCCGTGCTGCCTTTCGGCAACCGCACGACGATCCTCACCCTCACGGGTGCGCAGCTCGAGGAGGCTCTGCTCAACGGGTTCTCGCCGTTCTGCAACTCGGCGATCGCGACGGGTCGGTTCCCGCAGGTGTCCGGGCTCCGGCTGACGTTCACGTGCAACGGCCTCGTCCCGATCGTGACGGGGATGTGGAAGACCCCCGCCGGGATCGGCGGCCCCGAGACACCCGTCGGGCCGACCGACACCGTCCGGATCGTGACGAACGACTTCATGTACACCGGCGGCGACGGCTACACGGTTCTCGCCGCAGGCACTGATGTCCAGCAGCCGGGGGACGACCTCATGCAGGTCGCGACGGACCACGTCACGGCGAACTCCCCCGTCAACCCGCTCGTCGAGGGGAGGATCACCGGCCCGTGACCTGACGCGACGCCTCACCCCTCGGCACGAGGGGTGAGGGGTGAGGCGTCGCAGCGGCGGGTCAGTCCTGGGGCCGGCGTGGGCGGTGGTCGGCACGCCTCGTCACGTTGGAGCGCAGCTGCGAGAGCACCTTGCCCTCGGCGTCGTTGAGCGCGGCCAGGGTGTCGGTGACGTCGGAGACGCCGACCATCGCCGGAAGGCCCTGCACGTGCAGCTCGAGCGAGGTGCGCATACCGGGCTGGCCGCGGTCCTTGAAGCGGACACCGATGTCGACCTTGTCCGGTTCGAATCGGGACAACTGGTTGAAGAGCTGGGCAAGGGCCCGCTCGATGAACCGGAGGTCGTCCTGGTTGGCGCCGCCCTCGAGGCGGACGCGCTCCATGAGGACGTGGCTGGCTTCGGCGTTCATGTCGACGCTCCTTCGCGGACCGGGAGGACAACTCCCAGTTGCATTGTATGAAACAAGTTGTGCCACAGAAGAATCCGGACGGGTGAGACGTGTCACCCCTACCCACACATCGCCGTCCTGACACCGTGCCCGGGATTCCGTTCCACTCTCGGCGTTGTGCAGGGGACCGAGCGATGCCGCGGACACCGACTGGTTCGTGGGAGGCTGAGGGAATGCGGTCCCACTGCGCTCTCTACGTCGACGCCGGCTACCTCCTCGCCGCCGCGGCGACCCGGGTCACGGGGACCAGCCTGCGTGGCAGCGTCGTCATCTCCTACCCCGACCTCGTGCGGCGTCTCATCGACCAGGCCGAGGACCTGAGCGGCCTGCCCCTGCTCCGCCTGAACTGGTACGACTCCGGCAACCGCCCCGGTGGCGCTCCCGACAGCTCGCAGGAGTCGATCGGCATGTTGCCGCGCGTCAAGCTCCGCCTCGGCCGGACCTCGCCCCACGGCGAGCAGAAGGGCGTCGACCTGCGGATCGGCCTCGACCTCGCCGCCCACGGACGCAACCACGTCGTCGACGTCATGTACCTCGTCTCCGGTGACGACGACCTCTCCGAGGCCGTCGAGGAGGCGCAGAACCACGGGGCGCAGGTGGTCATCCTCGCCGTGCCCGACCCCTCCGGACGACCGCACGCCGTCTCGAACCATCTCATCCGCGAGGCCGACGGACTGGAGCTCGTGGACGCGGCGACGATCGACGAGACGGTTCGCGTCCGCCAGCTGCAGCCGGACGTGGTCGGCGGTCCCGCGTCCGAGACGACCGGCGTCGTCGTCCCCCTGCCGGGCCCGCGGCAGACGGCGGAGGCGCCCGCAGCTCCGGCGCCGGAGCACGGCCGAAGCGGCACGTCGCACGAGTCCCCCAAGCCCACTCCGGCGATCCTGGCGCACAGCCGGCCGCAGTCCACCGGCGGCGCCGGCAATGGCAACAGCAGCACGGGAAGCGGCAGCAAGGTGGCCTGGTCGAGCAGCCGCGACCACCCGGTGAACCGCCCGCACACGCTCTCGCCCGCGATGATCGAGATGATCGACGACGTCTGCCGGGGAGTCGTCAGCGCCTGGCGGGCCACAGCCTCGAAGGAGGACCGCCGCCGCGTCATCAGTGAGCGGCCCTTCATCCCGAGCGACCTCGACCGCACGCTCCTGACCGACCTCTCCGCGCGCCTCGCCGTCTATGACATCCCCGACGAGCTGCGTTACCGCCTGCGCGAGCAGTTCTGGGACGCGATGGACGAGGTGGGCCGCTGACGCGGGCGCCCCGTCGAGTGGCCCCAAGTTCCCCGGCCCCCGATGGACTTCGGGGCCACTCGAGTGGGCGGGGTGGGCACTTCGGGGCCACTCGAGTGGGCGGGGTGGGCACTTCGGGGCCACTCGAGTGGGC
>NZ_JAJJPG010000010.1:31059-39179 GCF_032907665.1 Intrasporangium sp. | reverse complement strand
TGGGCGGGGTGGGCACTTCGGGGCCACTCGAGTGGGCGGGGTGGGCACTTCGGGGGGCACGAGGGTCAGCGGCGGCGAATGAGCTTGGACAGCTCCTCGAGCCACAGCACGACCGAGGCCATGCCGATGCAGATCGCCCACTGCCCGAGCGAGAGCGACTCGGTGCCGAACGCCGTCTGGAGGAAGGGGACGTGCACGACGGCAACCTGCAGGACGAGAGCCAGACCGATCGCAGCCCACAGCCAGTGGTTGTTCGTCAGGTGGCGGAAGGCACTGGTCTGGTCGGACCGCGAGTTCAGGGCGTTGAACAGCTGGGCGATGACGAGGGTGGTGAAGCCGGCCGTCCGGGCGACCTCGAGCGTCGAGGAGCCTTCGACGATCCCGCCCGGGAGCATCACGTCGAGCGTCAGCAGGGTCACCGTCGCCATGACGACGCCGATGAAGGCGATCCGCGCCCACATGGCTCGGTCGAGGATCCGGTCGGACTGCCGGCGGGGCGGGCGGGCCATGACGTCGTCGATCTCCGGGTCGAGGCCCATCGCGAGCGCGGGTCCGGAGTCCGTGACGAGGTTGATCCAGAGGATCTGGGTCGCGAGGAGGGGCAGCACGATCGTCCCGGGCTCCGCGGCTTCCGAGAGACCGATGACACTGGCCAGCACGACGCCGAAGAAGACGGTGGCGACCTCGCCGAGGTTCGAGGAGAGCAGGTAGCGCAGGAACTTCTTGATGTTGTCGAAGATGACCCGGCCCTGGCGGACGGCGTCGACGATCGTCGCGTAGTTGTCGTCGCCGAGGATCATCCGCGACGACTCCTTGGTGACCTCCGTGCCGGTGACGCCCATCGCAATACCGATGTCGGCCGACTTGAGGGCGGGGGCGTCGTTGACACCGTCGCCGGTCATCGCGACGACGAGGCCGTGGCTCTGGAGCGCGTCGACGATGCGAAGCTTGTGCTCGGGGGCGACCCGCGCATAGACCGTCGTGTCGAGCACCGCCTGACGCAGGTCCTCGTCGCTGAGGGTGTCGAGGTCGGCGCCGGACAGGGCCCGCTGGTCGGGGTCGGTGATGCCCAGGTCAGCGGCGATCCGGGCCGCGGTGCCGGGGTGGTCACCGGTGATCATCACGGTGCGGATGCCTGCCCGGTGGGCCTCGGCGACGGCGTGTCGGGCCTCGTCGCGGGGCGGGTCGATGATGCCGACGAGTCCGAGCAGGACGAGGCCGGACTCGGCGGACTCGTCGAGCTGGCGCTGCCCGGCCTCGTCCCGGGTCGCGTCAGCAGCGACGTCGACGTCCCGGTAGGCGACACCGAGGGTGCGGTAGGCGTCGGCGGACAGATCCTCCACCGCGCTGAGGAAGCCGCTGCGGTGGGCCTCGTCGAGGGGGACGACCCGGTCCCCGACCATCACCGATGCACAGTGCTCGAGCAGGACGTCCGGCGCTCCCTTGACGAAGAGCCGGTGCTCGTCCTCGTCGAGATGGTGTCCGAGAATCGACATCATCTTGCGCTCCGAGGTGAAAGGGACCTCGGCCTCGCGCTCGTAGCGGGCGACGACGTGCTCGGCGTCCTGGAGCTTGCGCAGTGCCACGAGGAAGGCGGCCTCGGTGGGGTCACCCTGGATGGTCCACTCGCCGTCCTCCTGGAGGAGCTGGGCATTGTTGGCCAGGGCGCCGGCGACGACGACGTGCCGGGCCTCGCGGAGCAGGTCGGGCTCGGTCCCGTCGGTGGGCTGGTAGCGGGCCTTTCCCTCAGGCCGGTAACCGATCCCGGAGAGCTCGACGTGCCCGCTCGGGGTGATGATCCGCTTGAGCGTCATCTCGTTGCGGGTCAGGGTGCCGGTCTTGTCGGAGCAGATGACCGAGGCCGAGCCGAGGGTCTCGACGGAGTGCAGGTCCTTCATCACCGCGTTGCGGTGGGCCATGGCCCGCACGCCGAGCGCGAGGACGAGGGAGAGGATCGCAGGCAGCCCTTCGGGCACGGCGGCGACGGCCAGCGAGACGCCCATGAGCAGGATGGTGACGGCGTCCTGCATGTCGTCGATGCCGTTGAGCAGCGCGATGGCGACCATGACGACGACGGCGATGCCGATGACGAGCAGGCCCAGGGTCTTGGAGACGGTCGCGATCTCGCGTTGGAGCGGCGACGGCTCCTGCTCGGTCTGGTCGAGCAGCTCGGCGATGGACCCCATCTCGGTGTCCATGCCGGTTTCTGTGACGACTGCCCGGCCGACGCCCTGGACGACGGCCGTGCCGCGATAGACCATGTTGCGCCGGTCGCCGAGTGAGGCGGGCGCGCGCAGCGGCTCGGGCGACTTCGGGGTCGTCTCCGACTCGCCGGTGAGCGAGGCCTCCTGGAGGCGCAGACCGGTCGCGGTCAGCAGCCTGGCATCGGCACCGACCGAGTCGCCCTCGGCGAGGCTGAGCACGTCCCCGCGAACGAGGTCTCGGGCCGGCAGGCTGACGAGCCGCCCGCCCCGCACGACAGTCGAGGTGGTGGCGGTCATCGAGGCGAGGGCTGCGACGGCGCTCTCCGCCTTGGACTCCTGGACGAGGCCGAGGACGGCGTTGGCAAGGACGATCAGGGCGATGACGATGGCGTCGATCGGCAGCGAGTCCGCGCCCTCGCCCAGCCACGCCGCGAGGGAGATGACGATCGCGACGAGGAGGAGATAGACCAACGGGTCCTGGAACTGCTGAAGTACTTTGCGCCACAGCGGGACCGACGCCTTGGCGCGCAGCTCGTTCGGCCCGTCGGCTTCGAGGCGGGCGCTCGCCTCGGCGTCGGAGAGTCCGGCCTCCGGGTCGATGCCGAGGGCCTCGGCGACCTCTTCGGCGGGTCGAAGTGTCGGGTCGTCACGGAGCGTGCTCGTCGTCATGCCGTTCCCTGGGCGGTGCGCGGGGCTGCGAGGACGTGCCAGAAGGGGCCCCGATGGACGTGCCGGGGGTCGAGGCCGCGCCCACGGAGGGTCTCCGTGATGACCTCGGGCGGGTGCGCGTAGGCACGGTACTCCCGCCCCACCGCCCGCACGAAGAGGTTGCTCACCGCGAGGGCGGCCATCGAGCCGAGGTGCCGGGGCGGGTGGGTGAGGATGACGCCCCTGCGGGCGTGGGCACCGGCAGCGCCCACGAGCCGCTCGACGTCGGGATAGCAGCAGACGACGCGGTGCAGGACGACGAAGTCGTGCACGTCCGCGACATTCGCGTCGACGGCGATGTCGCCGAGGCGTCGGGTCATCCGCTCCGTCGTCCCGGCCTCCGCCGCGAGCGCCTGTGCGTCCTCGTCGTAGGCGGGGCTCAGCTCGAGGTTCGTCGTGAGCGCCGCACCGTGGCGAAGCAGCTCGAGCTGGATCTCCCCGACGCCGCCGCCGATCTCGAGCACGCTCGCGCCCTCGATCCCGTGGCCGACAAGCCAGTCGACGACCCGCTGCGCGGGCCGACCGAGGCCGTGCTTGCGGTAGCGCCGGGCGGCCTGGTGGGCGAAACGAGGTCCGAAGACCCGGTCGCACCCCCTGGGATCGCAGCAACCGGCCATGGGTCGAGTATGCCCCGACCCATGGCGGTGCCGACGACTCGTCCGGTCGGGCGCCTCAGAACGGGCAGCCCGGACGGACCACGGACACGGCGGTCAGGCCGGACGCGTCCCCCGGACGACGGGTCGGCCGGACTGGGCCCAGGCGGAGGTGCCGCCGTCGACGGAGCGTGCGTCGATCCCTGCGCGCTGGAGGAAGCTGGCCATGGCCTCGCTGCGGTTGCCGGTCGCGCAGATGAGGTAGTTGACCCGAGTCTTGTCGAACTCGTGCACGCGTGAGGCGAGCTGGCTCATCGGGATGAGCCGCGCGCCCGGGACGTGCCCGCCGACGTATTCCATGGGTTCGCGGATGTCGATGACGGGCGCGCCGTCGGCATGGGCGGCGGCGAGCTCGGAGATGGTGGCATGCAGCATGGACAGGTTCCTTCACTTGGCTCGTGAGATATACCCCTGGGGGTATGTTCGCTGGGGCAAACGGTAGCGGATGCCTCCCCATTCCCTGCAAATCCGTCCTGCACATCCGCCCTGCATGTCCGCGCGCTTTCCGCACAGCCCCGGGAGGGCTGCGGCGAGCGGGAGCCGGCTCAGCGGCATACGGCCCATTGCGGTGGCGTATGCCGCTGACCTCGCTGCCGCTGGGATGCTCAGTGGGTGCGACGTCCCAGGCGACGCGCCGTGCGGTAGGCCGGCTCGCGGATCGCGGTGACCCAGGGGGGCGCGACGGTGCCCTCGAGCTGGCGCACGAGCGGGTCGAAGCGTGGCGACGCGCCGCGCATCTCGGGTCCGACCTCGATGATGCCGACCCGTGACCAGGCGCCGCCGTCGAGCCCGACGCTGAGCTCGACCTGCCGGGCGCGGGGGTCGAGCGGCTGCACGAGGAGCAGCAGCGACCTCGTTCCCGCCCGCAGGGGCAGGAGGGTCGTCATCGGCTCGCTCATCGGGTGACGGGTCATCCGGAGGAGATGACGGCCGATGCGCCCTGTGCCGGTGCTGGCGAAGAGGAGGTCTGCCGGTTCGCAACCGGGGCCGGCCGACTCGACGCGCAGCGCGAATCCGCCGATGTCCCAGAAGCCCTCGGGCGTGCTCATGGCGCGGGACATGCGCGCGATGCAGTCATGCTGCCCGCGCTCGCTCAGCAGGCGCACTCCTGATCCGACGACCGGTGCATCGATGCGCAGGACCGCGCGGTGCGTGCGGCCCTTCGCATGCAGCGGCTTGCCGTGCGTGACGGCGGCAACGAGGCCCAAGGTGACGGCGAGCGCTCGGCCCGCGACCCTGGCCCCGGTGTGGACCGCCGCTGTCGTCATGCCTGGTCCGTACCCGGTCGGACAGGCGCGTTCACACCGCGGCGCGGACACACCAGAGGTCCTGCGGCCCTCCACAGTCCGCAGGACCCGTCTGATGGATTGCAGGAGGATCGCATCCGCTCGTCGTGGTCCTCCAGTTTCCATTGCACGCCCGCAGCGGGCCGCGGGCGGCCACTCGTGGTGGACCTCACATTGCGGCGGCTGCTCGCCCTATCCCCCCAGGGGGTTATGGTCGAAGGGAGCCCCCACCCGATCCGACGGTCTCGGAAAGGCGCCTGATGCAGCTGGACGCAGAGTCGATGACCGCGATCCGCAACCGCACCAAGCGTGCTCACGGCCATCTGGGCAAAGTCATCTCGATGATGGACGAGGGCGCCGACTGCGAGGACGTCGCGCTGCAGCTCTCGGCCGTCATCAAGGCCCTCCAGCGCACCGGCGTGGTGCTCGTCACGGACGGCATGAAGGCGTGCTTCGAGCCCGGGCGAGATCCCGACGACGCGGAGCTCCGCCACCTGCAGAAGCTCTTCCTCAGCCTCGCCTGACCCACGGCCATCCTCGCAAGGACCCGCGAACCCACGAACCAGAACGATCACGAAAGGCACGCCATGACCGACACCACAGCCACCGAGACGAATCACACGCACGGCAAGCAGGTCATGCAGGACATCGCTCCGCTCAGCCGGTCCCTGCGCAAGGCCATCCCGGACGTCTACGCAGGCTTCAGCGAGCTGCACAAGGCTGCCCTCGCGCCGGGCGCCCTCGACACGAGGATGAAGGAGCTCATCGCCCTGGCCATCTCCGTCGTCGAGGAGTGCGACGGCTGCATCGCCTCGCACGCCCGAGGTGCGGCACGTGCGGGCGCGACCCGCGAGGAGGTCGCCGAGGCGATCGGCGTGACGATCCTCATGGCGGGCGGGCCCGCGACGGTCTACGGGCCGCGGGCCTTCTCCGCCTTCGAGGACTTCGTCGAGGGCTGACCACCCCGTCAAGGGGACCCGCGCGGCCGCGTGGCGCGGGTCCCTCATGCCGTATGCCGCTGGGCCGGCCTCGCCTCCACCGCTCGCCGGTGAGAGGGTTCCCACCCGCGACGTCACCGGGGGGACTAGCGTGGCTGAGTGAAGACCGGGGGGATCTGGTGCTCGCCTCCGATCCGCGATCGACCGCACGACTGAAGGACAGGCGACCGATCGACGCACGCACCACCGACGGAGGAACGATGTCGACCACCCCGCAGCCGCAGCCGGAGCCCCAACAGCCAGAGTCGCTGGCCGACGGACTGGCCGGGCAGCAGCCCGGTTCGCAGAACCCGCCGGCCGGGTGGTACCCGGACCCGGAGGGCAAGCCGATGTCCCGCTACTGGGACGGCATGACCTGGACAGAGCAGCTCGCACCGCTCAATGCGCCTGCACCCGGCCAGATCGGCACCCGCTATGCCGTGGACGCGAGCGGTCAGCCGGTGAGCCCGAGCTCGCGCCTCGCGGCGACCCTGCTCTGCTTCTTCCTCGGCGTCCTCGGGGTGCACCGGTTCTACGTCGGCAAGGTGGGAACTGGAATCCTCCAGCTCGTCACCCTGGGTGGCTTCGGCATCTGGGCGCTCGTCGACCTGGTCATGATCATCGTCGGCGCCTTCCGCGACAAGCAGGACCGGCTGCTCCTCAACTGGTGAGCCCGGCGCCTCACCTGGCGCGGCTCGGGACGATGTTCTGGTTGAGGTGGAAGACGTTGTCCGGGTCAACGGTGTCCTTGAGGGCGGTCAGGCGGGCCAGCTTCGCTGCTGAGTAGGCACGGCGGACCCCGGCGGTTCCGTCGTCGCCCAGCACGTTGACATAGGCGCCGCTCGCGAACGGTTCGAGACGGGCCGCGCTTGCCCGGGCCGCCGCGATCCGTGCCTCGTCCTGGGTCGGGTCCGTCCAGCGCGCGGCCCCGACGTATTCGAAGGCCGTCTGGCGCTGGCTGAAGGCCGTCGCCTCGTCCGGCACGTCCGCGATGGCGCCGCCATACGCCTGGAGGCTGGCGGCCACCGAGGGGTCGTGTCCGAGAAGGGCCTCGATGGCGTCGTCACCGAGATCGCGGAAGTAGTGGCCCTTCCAGTAGCGGCGGACTTCGTGCCCCTGGGGAGTGTCGTCGCGTCGCTGGAGCTCGAGGTAGGACAGCTCGCCCACGCGCCGCGCGGCGGGCCGGCCGAGCGCGGTGAGCTCGCGCGCGTGCTCCTCGCCCGCTTCCGGCGCACCGACCCACACGAAGCCCAGGGTCGCGACCCCATCCAGGATGGTCGCCGTGTAGGTCGCCGCCCGAGGCGCATCCGCAGCCAGGTCTCGCCAGCGTGCCATCGGGAACGCCGCCTCGGCGACCGGGAAGTCGAGCTCGACGCTCACGGCTCTGGTGCCCGTGGCGTGGAGCCGGAACTCGAACTCGGTCACCACGCCGAAGTTGCCGCCCCCGCCACGCAGTCCCCAGAACAGCTCGGGGTTCTCGTCGGCCGATGCCCGGACGACGTCGCCGGCTGCGGTCACGACCTCACAGGACAGCACGTTGTCACAGGCCAGGCCGTGCTCACGGGCAAGCCACCCCATTCCTCCGCCCAGGGTCAGGCCACCGACGCCGGTGTGCGACACGTTGCCGGCCGTGGTGGCCAGTCCGTGCGCCTGTGCGGCCGTGTCGAGCTCGCCGAGCAGCGCGCCGCCCTGGACCCATGCCCGCCGCCGCTCCGGGTCGACCCGGACACGCTTCATCGGGGTCAGGTCGATCATCAGGCCACCCTCGGGCACCGCGTGCCCGACGACGCTGTGCCCACCGCAGCGGACGCCGATCTCGAGGTCCTCGCTCCGAGCCAGTGCGATCGCGGCCGCGACGTCGCCGGTCTCACGACAGCGGACGATGAGTGCCGGCCGACGGTCCACCATGGCGTTCCACACCTTGCGTGCGCGGTCGTACTCCACGTGTCCCGGTCGGAGGATCTCGAGGGCTGACACGTCGTTTCGCTGCGTGCTCCTGCTGTCGACCACGACCGCACCTCTCCTTCACGCTGCCCCTGTCCCGAGTACGCACTACTGAAGACCACCCACCTCAGCCGGGGCAACGGAAAAACGGCGACGCGGCCGCTACCGTGGCCGGTGGCGTCCGGAATCCTGGCCTTCACGCGGGGCCAGGTCTGCGAAGGGCTGGATCGCGATGCCGTGGTCCACCTCGCGCATGCCCAGCTCGTAGGCGGCGGTCCCCGTGGCACGGAGCGCGACGTCGGGGCGGCCGTCCCGACGCACCGTGACCTCGAGGTCGGCGATGGAGCA
>NZ_JAJJPG010000010.1:29314-30959 GCF_032907665.1 Intrasporangium sp. | reverse complement strand
CCTCATCGGGTTCTTCGCCGTCTTCGCGGTGGTGCTCGTGCTGTTGTTGACGATCTTTGCTGAGCCGGGTCGGCTCGGTCCGTGATCTCCGGAGCGGCACAGGGTTGAAACCAGTACCAAGGTACCGGTTTATCGTGGGAACGCCTCGAGATCCGGGGCGGTGATGACCTCCACAGGAGACCCCGATGAGCCAGCTCCCGCTCGCCGTGCCGATGGCCGTTCCCGAAGCCTGCACCCTGCCCACCGCAGAGCAGCCGTCCCGGATCGCCGAGTGGGGGTCGCTGTTCACCCACGTGCTCGCCACCGCGTCACTCGGCGCGCAGCGCGGGCGGATCATCCTCCCGGCTGACGACGCCCTCGCGGCGCGCGCCCGGGACCTCGCGGCCCGCGAGACGTCGTGCTGCAGCTTCTTCACCTTCGAGTTCGGTGCCGGCAGCGACGAGTCGGGCGCGCCCACCCTGACGCTCGACGTCAGCGTGCCTTCCGCGCAGAGGGCGGTGCTCGACTCGTTCCTGTCCTGGGCCGAGGGTGTCCGCACCAGCCCGGACGGCGTTGCCTGATGCGCCCGGGGGCCGTCGCAGCCGAGGCCGGAGTCAACCTCGAGACGCTGCGGTACTACGAGCGGCGCGGCCTGCTGCCGACGCCGGACCGCAGCCTCGGAGGGCACCGGGTCTACACCCCCGAGACGGTGACGACCCTGCGTGTCATCAGGGCCGCGCAGCGACTCGGCTTCACTCTCGACGAGATCGCCGACCTCCTCACCGTCGGGCGGCACCACCACGGCACCGGGCGCCGGCCGGCAGGCCTGCAGGCGCTGGCCCGGGACAAGCTCGGCGAGGTCGACGCCCGGATCGCCGACCTCGTCACGATCCGGGAGCGACTCGTCGCGGCAATGGATGCCGGGTGCGACGACCTCACGGAGTGCGCCGCAACCGCAGGCTGCCCCATCCCGTTCGAGGACATCGCCGGGTCGTCCCCTCAGTGACGGCGAATCTGCCCGTCAGACAACGCAACCGATGCCAAACGGAGGGTTTGCTGGGACTCGGCTCAGCGGCATACGGCCGGGTCCGGCGCGTCGTCGTTAGGCACCGGGAGACCCGGGTAGGCGTGAAGACACTCACCCCACAAGGGAAGGAGCGTCGCATGAGTGCCTACAACTGGGACCCATGGAACTATCGGGAGAACGTCTACTCCGGACGCGAGGGGGACGTCACCGACGACCTCGCGGAGGACACGACGGGTCGTCAGCACAACCTCGTCGGCTTCCGGGTCGAGGCGACCGATGGGTCGATCGGCAAGGTCGACGGCGCCACGGACGAGGTCGGGGCGAGCTATGTCGTCGTCGACACCGGGCCGTGGATCTTCGGTCGCAAGGTGATGCTGCCCGCCGGCACGATCGAGCGGGTCGACTGGGATGACGAGGCGATCTACGTCGACCGGACCAAGGACGAGATCAAGGACTCGCCGGAGCTCGGAGAGGTCGGTGAGAGCGCCTGGGACGACCCGGACTACCGGGACCGTCTCGGCGGGTACTACGGCAACTACTACGGACCGCGAGTCTGAGCAGGCGCTGCAGTACCGAGCACCTGGTAACGGACAGGGCGGCGCGCCGGCGAGAGCCGGCGCGCCGTCCGTTGGCCGCTCC
>NZ_JAJJPG010000010.1:16627-29214 GCF_032907665.1 Intrasporangium sp. | reverse complement strand
TCCGTTGGCCGCTCCATTGACCCCGCCGGACCGGGCCGATCAGCCTGCTTGGTTCAGCGGGCTGATGGTGCGCAAGGGGGAGAAGCGCGCGAAGCCGCGGTCCACCGTGACGAGACTGGCGCCCAGCTCGAGAGCATGGGCGGCCAAGGCTGCATCAGGGATGTCGTTGCCGCGCAGACGGTGCTCGCTGATGAGCTCGCGCACGAGCGGCCAGTGGTCTGGCCCCGGCCTAACGAGGTGCGCGGCGGGTGCGGACGCCAGCGACTGCGCGAAGGCAAGTGCATCGGCGGGGGACGACGGCTGCCGGAAGACCCTCGGGTGGGTGGCGATCCGGAGCACGGAAGCGAGAACAGGTTCGCTCACCGCGATGCGCTCGCGGCCAATGAGCCGGGGTGCGAGCCAGGCGCTCACCCGTGCCGCGGTCTCCGACTCGGTGGGACGGTAGGCGTAGAGGCAGACGTTGACGTCAAGCAGGAGCATGGTCGGCGTCGCCCCCGTTGAGGTTGTCACCGAGCAGCTCGGCCATGAGCTCCTTGTCCTCGAGGTCGACCCCGGGCAGCAGCCCGGGGTGCTCGGGCGTGAACGTGTGGAGGACGTAGTCGGCACGGCTGGTCGGCTCCGTCGACTCCTCCTCGATGAGCTTGCGCAACGCCTCCTCGAGGACCGAGCCGATGGTGCGGTGCTGACGGGCGGCGATCAGTTTCGCCTCGGCGAGGAGGCGGTCGTCGATGTTGACAGTCGTCCGCACCTGGTCATCATATCATCACGGATCTCGCATCACGATGCGCGCAGGTGGAGCATCATCTCCAGCGCTCCGTCAGGGGACGATGACCGCCCGGCCGCGCAACGTGCCCGCGTGCATCCGCTCGTAGGCCGTCGGGGCGTCGTCGAGCGAGAAGCGCTCGGTCTCGACATGGATGTGACCACTGCGCGCGAGGTCGAGCACCTCGAAGAGCTCACTGCGGCTGCCCCAGTAGGGCGCCCGCACCTGTGTCTCCCAGGGCAGGGAGAAGAAGCCAACCGGGACAGTGCCCGCTCCGACGCCCACGATGACGATCTCGGAGTCGATGTGCGTCATCTTGGCGGCCAGGGCCGTCGTCGGCTCGACGCCGACGAAGTCGAAGACGACGGTCGCACCGCGGCCGCCGTTGAGCGCACGGACCTTCTCGATCGCCGACTCGTCCGAGGTGAAGGCGTGCTGGGCGCCGACGTCCTTGGCGAGCTCGAGCTTGTCGTCCGCGACGTCGAGTGCAACGACCGTCGCTGGCGACAGTGCGCGCAGGATCTGAATGCCCACGTGGCCGAGACCGCCCGCGCCGATGACGACGGCGATCGACCCGGGGATGAGCGCGGGGAGGCTCGGCTTGATCGCGTGGTAGGGCGTCAGGCCGGCGTCGGTGAGGGCAACGTTCTCCACCGGGTCCAGGTCGCCGAGCGGGACGAGGTGACGCTGGTTGTCGACGAGCATGTACTCGGCCATCGCGCCTGGCGCGCCGAGACCGGGCGGCACGATGCCGCGCTCCGCGGCCACGTGGCAGTAGTTCTCCTCGCCCCTGGCGCAGGCCGGGCAGACGCCGCAGCCCCACGGGCCGTAGACCGCCACCGAGTCGCCGACCTGGACGGAGGTCACGCCCGGGCCAACCTCGTCCACGATCCCCGCCCCCTCGTGCCCGAGCGTGAGCGGGAGGCCGTAGACGTACTGGTCCTCGGGCAGGCTCATGATGAACTCGTCGGAGTGGCAGGCGCCCGCGGCGGTCACCTTGAGCAGCACCTCCCCGGGGCCGGGCGTGGGCTTCTCGACCTCCATGATGCGCGGGGGCTGGCCGATCTCGACGTATTGCAGAGCCTTCATGGGTCGTCCTCCGTGTGCCTCGTGGGTTCAGTGCGGTGACTTGACTTGACGCTAACGTGCCCGCGGGGTCCCGTCTCGCAAAGCCGCCTCCTCGGAGGGTCTCGGGGAGGGTCGGATCACGGGCCTGGATGGCGTCCCCGGAGGCCCCGACACTCACGCACTGACCCGCCACACGGGTCAGTGCGTGAGTCTCTCGCGACCGCGACGCTGCTGGTTCGCCGGGAGCCGGCCCAGCGGCATACGACAGCGGCATACGACACAGGCATGCGACACAGGATTGTGAGCATCAGGACCTTTGGACCTGCAGGTCGCCTCGTGGGGTGGCACAGTCGTGGGAGGAGGTGGTCCCATGGGGAGGACCAGGAGTCGCGTGGGGCGGCTCGCGCTGGCGGGCGCACTCGTCGTCGTGCTGGCGGGGTGCGCGGCGACCGGCAACGAGCTGGCGCGCACAGGCTCGGACGTCGGGTTCTGGCTCGGCCTGTGGCACGGCTTCATCACGCCGGTGACCTTCATCGTCTCGCTCTTCAACGACAGCGTCGGCATCTACGAGGTGCGCAACAACGGCGGGTGGTACGACGCCGGCTTCATGATCGGGGTGTCGTTCGTCTTCGGCTCGGTCCTCGGCGGCTCCGGAGCGGCCCGGTCGGCGCGCGGCGGGCGCACGACTGACTGAGTCGCGCACATGAGTCGACGGTCCTGAACTGCCACCGGTCGGCCCCATTCGGGGCCGTCGATCAGCGGGAGGCCGCTCGCAGGTACTGGATGGCGGCCCGCACGCGCCGGTTCGAGGCGAGGTCGTCGCCGTCGAGGTCGAGGGCGCGGAAGATCCGGGCCACGTGGGACTCGACGGTCTTGACCGACAGGAACAGCTCCTCGCTGATCCCGGCGTTGGACCGGCCCTCTGCGATGAGGGCGAGCACGTCCCGCTCCCGCGGCGACAGGCGGTCGACGGGGTCGTGCGGCCGCCTCGAGGCGAGCATCGCAGCCACGACCTCTGGATCGACGGCGACCCCTCCGTCGGCGACCCGGTGCAGTGCCTCGACGAGATGCCCGACGTCGTCGACCCGGTCCTTGAGGAGGTAGCCCACGCCACTCGGAGCCGAGGCGAGGAACTTCTCGAGCCAGACGGGCTCGACATATGTCGACAGGACGAGCGAAGCCGTGCGCGGCTCCCGCTCGCGGATCTCGATCGCGGCGCGGAGCCCCTCGTCGGTGTGCGTGGGAGGCATTCGGACATCGATGACCGCCACGTCCGGCACGGTCTCGTCCACCGCGGCGAGCAGAGCAGGCGCGTCGCCGACCGACGCGACGACCCCGACGCCCGCGGCCTCGAGGAGCAGTCGCAGGCCGTCCCGGAAGATGCCGGAGTCGTCGGCCAGCGCGACGCGCAACCCCGGCGACCCACCCGTGGCACTCGTGACGGAACCCGTCATGTCGGCAGCCAGACGCTGAGGCGGGTTCCGTCGCCGACCGGACTCGACACGTCGAAGTCCCCGCCGAGGGCTGTGACCCGATCACGCAGTCCGCGCAGGCCGCGTCCGGCAGGCGTCGCACCACCGACCCCGTCATCAGCCACGGCGAGCCGCAACCCGGTCGGCTCGGACGCCTGCCCGGCCTCGACGGTGATGGTCCCGGCCCCGGAGTGCTTCACGGCATTCGCGAGGCCCTCGGCGACGACGAAGTAGGCAGCCGACTCGACGTCCGGTTCCAGCCGCAGGCCCCTCCGCAGTGGCTCGTCGAGCTCGAGCCTCACCCTCGGGTCGACCCGGACGAGCCGCTCCAGGGCAGCGACGAGGCCGCCCTGGCTCAACGCCCCGGGGTGGATGCCATGTGCGAGGCGGCGCAGCTCCGACAGCGCCGTCGACAGCTGGCCGCGGGCCTCCTCGACCGCGGCCCGCACGTGCTCCGGCTCCGCGAGCAGACGGGCCCGCGACAGGGTCGTCGACACGGCCAGCAGCTGCTGCTGTGCGCCGTCGTGCAGGTCGCGCTCCAGTCTCCTCCGCTCCGCGAGGCCGGCCTCCACGATGCGCGCCTGCGACGCCGTCAGCTCGACGAGGTGGGCCTCCCGCTCCACCGCGAGCCGGGTGTTCTCGAGCACGAGCGCCGCCGCCCTGACCGCCACCCTCACGCGACCCGGATCCGTCAGCGCATCATCCGCCAGGTCGATCGCACCGACCACGTCTGCGCCATCTGCCTGACCACGCCCACAGAGGAGCTCCCAGTGCCGACCCGGCCCAGCGGCATACGGCGGATCAGCTTGACCGTCAGGGGAACCTGGCGTTTCCACCCCCCTCACGTCGAGCCACGACGACGGCTGGCGGAAGAAGACGCGCAGCCCGGGGTCGCCGAGCTCAGCGGCGAGCACGGCCTGCACGCCGTGCGCGTCACCCGCGCTCGCCGTCAGCCGCTCGACGAGTGACCCGCGGTGCATGACGGACCAGACCGCGACCGTGAGCACACCGAGCGGCATCAGCAGGAGCAGGACGTTCTGCACGACGTAGGCCGCCGTGGACAGACCCTCTGAGGTGACACCGCGCACCCCACCCAGCGGCACCGCGATGCTCAACCCGATCCCCGCGGCCGAGACGACGCGCGCGGGCAGCCGTGCGAGCCCGTGCGCGGCGCGCCAGCGACGGACGAACGCGACGATGCTGAGGAGCCCGAGCACCGCGAGCATGTAGGGCTCGACGCCCAGCATGGCGTCGCTGAGGCCGCGCGACTCCAGACCCGGATAGGTCCACCACCGGGCCGGCCCGTCGTAGCCTCCCCACGCCGGGTTCCAGGTGGGGACGGAGACGGCGCGCCAGAGGATCACGCCGATCCACACCGCACCGACGACAAGTCGGCCGAGTCGATCGAGGCTGGCCCCGGGGAAGGTGAGCAGCACGGGCAGGATGAAACCGATCGGCAGCCAGTGGAGAGCGAAGCCGATCATGCCGGCATGACCCCAGGACTCGAAGGTCGCGGAGCTGAGGTTGGACAGGCCGATCGCGAGCACGCCCAGCCCGAGCAGGGCTGCCGCGCGGCGGTACTCGCGGGACGTCGCGAGCAGACCGGCCGACACAGCGAGCGCTACCTGGGAGCCGAGGGCAACAAGGTCGGGCGGCTCGAAACCATCGGCCCACATCATGGCGGCGGGGAGCAGGGCAGCCGCGAGGAGCACCGTCACTGCCATGACGGCCACCGGGGCGAGTCCGCGCCTCACATCTCCAGTGTGGGACTTGACGGCCCGACGCGCCTCAGGGTTGACCCTCATTGACGGCCGGGCCAGCCCGGATGACGTGACCAGCAGTCACCCGCGACGCTGGGGCCATGCCCATCCCGACAGTTCCCCGCAGCGCCCCGGCGGGTGAGCAGCTGCTTCGCCCGGGCCTGCCCTTCCTCGTCGGTCTCGTCGTGGCCGTCGCCCTGGTGCTGGCCATCGTCGTGGCCGTGGCCGTGGGACCTGCGCCGACGGGCCGGATCCTCGCCCCCGGACACGACCGCCTGCCCGGCCTGCCCTCGGCACACGTCTGACCCCGGCGGTGCAGGACGTCAGCGGGATGGGCACAATCGGTGGATGAGCCAGACGGACAATGAGGACCGGTTCGTGTCCCCGACGGTGGGCAAGAAGTTCTGGGTGAAGCATGCCTACGACGTCCTCGTCGAGACCGCCGGCCGCTACGACGCCGTGATCACCTACTCAGACCTGGCCGAGGAGGTGCAGCGACGGTCCGGGCTCCACACGACCGCCCAGCTGCGCAACTGGGTCGGCGACCTCCTCAAGATGATCGCGCAGGCCAACCACCTGCGCGGCGAGCCGCCCCTGACCTCACTCGTCGTCCACAAGCAGGACGGGCACGTCGGTGCCGGCTACGACGAGGTCCTGCGCCTCGCCGGACGGGCGCCGATCCCCGACGAGGACGAGCGCGAGAACCATGCCGCGGCCGCCCGCCTCGAGTGCTACCGCCGGTGGAGCGACGACGTGCCGGCGGATGCCCAGCCGACCTTGGTCACCCGGGCTCGGCCGACCCGCACGTCGACCGCGACCCGCACGTCATCCGGCCGCGCGCCGGCCCCGGGCCACCCGCCGTCGAGGTCGCGTGAGGAGCGTCGCGGCAGCATCTGTCCCACGTGCTTCATGGAGATGCCGGTCGCCGGTCCCTGCCCCAACTGCGCCTGACGTCAGCCGGTGGCTGCGGGGGCCGGCGCTGCCGTCGCGAAGACGGCACCGTCCCAGTTGGTGTGCGTGGCGAAGTTCTCGGGGCCGGGCCAGTGCGCGCCGACGACGAACAACGCCGGCCGGCCGTCCCGCCTTCCCAGAGCGCAGGCGAAGGCGCCGCGGTCGAGCTCGACGGCATCGAGGCGTTTCCCTCCCTCGGCCACCCGGACACAGACCTGGCTGGCCACGTCTGCGTACCAGATCGCCCCGTCGGCATCGGCACAGATGCCGTCAGGGAAGTGTCCGGGCACCTCGGCCCAGACACGGCGGTTCTCCAGCGCGCCGTTCGCGGCCACGTCGAACGCCGTGAGTCGGCCGCGGTAGGACTCCGCGACGACGAGCGTGCGACCACCGTCGAGCAGGGTCATGCCGTTGGGGAAGTCGAGGTCGTCCGCGACGACGCGAGCCTGCCCGTCCGCAGTCGCGAGAGCGACGAACCCGGGCGCCGCCTGACCTTCGGGCGTCATCGTGCCGAAGTCGCAGTTGATGTTGTTGACGTAGGCGTTGCCGTTCGCGTCGATGACGAGGTCGTTGCTGCCGTACGTCGACAGGTGGCTGAGGTCGGCATGGTCGACGAGCTGCCCGTCGACGAGACGCACCAGCGCCCGCCGTGGCCCGGAGGCGATGACGAGGTCTCCGTCGGGCAGGAAGTCGAAGCACAGCGGCATCGACGGGTGTGCCAGCACCGTCGCGCATCGGCCCTCGGCGTCGATGGTGTTGATCCGTCCTGCAGTCCAGTCCGCGAACCAGAGGCGGTCGTCATGCCAGCGCGGGGACTCCACGAGTCCGTGCCCGCTCGTGAGGATGTGCACGGTCGTTCCTTTCGTCGGCGAGCTCCCCGGCGGAGCTCTCACCCCCTACACGAACGTGCCCGCGCCGGATCGACCGCTCACGGTCCGTCATTCGTCGCAGTCGGTCGCGTCCGTGAAGGACTCCGGCTCGTCGAGCACCTCCTTGAGCACCTCGATCGGCACGGCGTAGTTGCGGCCCGGCCCGCTCGAGGCATAGACGACGCCGACGAGCTCGCCGGTGATGTCGACGAGCGGGCTGCCGGAGCTGCCGTGCTCGACGGGGGCGGAGTTGAGCAGCATGGGGAAGTCCGACTTCGCGATGGGATCGGCGCGGTAGCCGAGCACCTGCCCGCTCGTCGTCGTCAGCGGTCCCCCCGACGGATACCCGATGGCGTTCACGGTCTGCCCCACCTCGGGGTTCGCGGGCGCGAGCGTGATCGAGGCCGGCAGCCGCTCCTTCGTCCGGACGATCGCCAGGTCGGCGACCGTGGCCGCGCCGGACGTGCGCACGTCGATGTCCTTCCCGTCGAAGGTGCTCACCTCGAGCGTCGTCGCGCCGGCCACGACGTGCCGGTTCGTCACGAGCACCCGGTCGCCGATCGCGAAACCCGAGCCGGTCCGCACTCCCCCGCACCCGATGTTGCGGATCCGCAGGGCCGCCCGCTCGAGGTCGGTGAAGCCCTCGAGCGTCGGTTCCCCCGCCTCCAGGTCGAGCGAGCGCGTCGGCACGACCGGCAGCACCGTCGCCACCCGCGGCTCGGGGGGCGCGACCGGCGCGAGCTCCCCACAGGATGCCGAGGTCGCAACGACGAGGACGGCCGCCACGACGGGCGGCACCACGTGCCGCACGTCAGTCGCCTTCCAGCCAGCTGACGAAGGCATCGCTCGCCGACTGCGCCTCGTCACACCCCTCGTTGATCTCCTCGGCGACCCCGAGGACGACAGAGATGTCGTAGCGGTCGATGTCGATGAGGTAGTCCTGCAGCTCCTGGAGCCCGGCGACGCACTGGTCGAGCTGGAGCGCCACGTTCCTCGACCGCTCGACGGCCGAGCCGAGCGCGCCGACGGTGTCCGCCGCCTGTGCCTTCTCGTCGGCGAGGTCGCGGATCCGCTCCGACGCCGCGTCGTACTGCTCGGTAACCTCCTCTAGTGCGGCCTTCGTCTCCGCGAGCGCCGCCTGAGACGTGTCGAGCAGCCCCTGGACCTGCTGGCGCTGCGCGGTCATCTCCCCCAGCTCGGCCCCGAGCTGCTCGGCCGTGACCTTCCACTCCCGGGCCGAGTTGTTGGAGTAGACGTATGCCGCTGCGCCCGCTGCCAGCGCCAGCACGAGCAGGCTCGTGGTGGCGACCAGGGCGAGGCGGGTGCGGTCGCGCCGCTGCTTCGGTGGCGTCGTGACGTAGGGCGGCACGAACGGCTCAGTGTCCGTCTTCCGGTTCCGGTGCGGGTCAGGTTCCTCGTCGCGCTCCCAGGCGAAGAGGTCGGTGGAGTCCCCCATACCGGACATCGTGGCTCAGGTCGGGCCCATCCGTCCCGGGTTTCCACACGGAGCCCGCACCTCGTGCCCGGCGCGGCGTAGCCTCGACCGCATGGGCGGACCCGATCCCACGTGGACCCCCGAGATGGTGCGGCAGTACATGACCGGGGAGTACCCCGGCATGGCCGAACAGCGCCGGCGGTTCCAGCGCATCCCGTCGGAGCCGCGGTGCAAGCTGTGCATGGTCCCCTTCGGTGGCATCGGCGGTGCGGCCTTCCGGGTGGTCGGTTTCGGCCGCTCGTCGAACCCCATGCTGTGCTCCAAGTGCACCACCGAGCTGGGTCGGAGCGGCCTCACCGGGGTCGAGATCCCCTGCACGCTGCTGTTCACCGACGTGCGCGGCTCGACGTCGCTCGCCGAGCGGATGCGGCCCACCGACTTCCACGCCTTCCTCGACCGCTTCTACAAGGTCGCGACCCGGGCCATCGTCGATCATGACGGAATCGTCGACAAGCTCGTCGGCGACGAGGTCATCGGCCTCTTCTTCGGCGGTGTGAGCGGCCCCGACCACGCCGGAGCCGGGATCCGGGCCGCCCTCGACCTGGCCGACAGGGCTGCCGACCCCGAGGCCACGGTCTCGGGCCCCATCCCCGTCGGCACGGCCGTCCACACCGGTGACGCCTTCGTGGGCGCTTCGGGAGCCGACGGGTCCGTCGAGGACTTCACCGCACTGGGCGATGCGGTCAACGCAGCGGCCCGCCTCGCCTCGACCGCCGCCACCGGTGAGGTGCTCGTCAGCTGCGCGTCCGCCGTGGCGGCCCACGTGCCCGTCGATGACTGCGAGCATCGGGTGCTCGAGCTCCGTGGGCGCAGTGAGCCGATCGAGGTCGTCGTGCTGCGCCACGCCTCCAGCGCACCCGGCTGACCGCCACGCCGAAGGACCGTGCGGCAGACTGGATCCGTGCCGGACGACTTCCTCGTGGCCCGCAACCCGGAGGAGGGCAGCTCCCTGCCCTACCTCGTGCGGATCCCCCTCGGCCCGGACGGGATCGTGCTCAAGGCGCGCGAGACCTGGCCGCGAACGAGCAAGGTCTACTGCCACCGCGCCGAGGCGTGGCCGGCCGACGCGCAGATCGTCGAACGCGTCCCCACCCGCGTCTGCACGAGTCGCGGCGCCGCGATCGACCTCGTCCTCGACCGGGGCCGCGAGAACCGCTCCCAGTTCGTCCTCGCCCGGGCCAAGGGCCGCCAGGTCATCTTCTGGCAGACCCCGCGCACGGCCAAGCAGGCCCGTCCCAACGTCCGGATCCCCACGGCACGGCCGCGCATCGGCGACGGCCCACCCGACCCGGCCCCGGCGCCCCTGGAGATCCTTGTCGACCCGTACGAGCGCTACGCGTGGAGGTTCAGCCGCCAGCAGGCGACCACCCGCAAGGCGCCCCTGGCCGTCGGGGACTATGCGGTCGAGCTGGACGGCCGCGTGGTGGCAGCCGTCGAGCGCAAGTCACTCCAGGACCTCTCCTCGAGCCTGCTGAACGGGAAGCTCAGGTTCGCCCTTGGCGAGCTCAGCGGCCTGCGGCACGGTGCGGTCGTCGTGGAGGACCGGTACTCCCGCGTCTTCACCCTCGAGCACGTCCGGCCTGCGGCGGTCGCAGACGCGATCGCGGAGAGCCAGGCTCGCTATCCCACCGTGCCGATCCTCTTCTGCGAAACGAGGGCGCTCGCCCAGGAGTGGACGTACCGCTTCCTCACCGCCGCCCTGCACGAGGCCCGGCTCGAGCACGGTGCCGCGTTCCACCTCGACGAGCTCGAGGCCGCCGGACCGGTGCCCCCGCGCGAGCCGACGACGGCCGAGGTGCGGGCCTGGGCCCTCGCCGCCGGCCTGCCCGTCAGCGACCGCGGCCGGCTGCGCCCGGAGGTGTGGGACGCCTACCGGGACGGGCACCGAGCCGAACGCCCCGACGCACGCGGGCCTTGAGCGAACCGGTCACATCCGGCGGCGTCGCGTGCCACCGTTGACCCATGGGGGCGAACCAGAGCAACGCAGATGTCGTCGTCGTCCTGCCCGGGATCATGGGCAGCACCCTCGGGGTGCGCGGCAGGGACGGCTCGCCGGCGGCCGACAACCTCTTCTGGGCGCCGTCCGGCGGCGCGGTCTGGAAGCTGCTCACCCGGCGGGACAGCATCCTCGACCACGAGCTGCCCGAGGGCATCGGTGACGCACATCCCGAGGACGGCGTGGAGCCGGTCGCGCTGATGCCGGACGTCCACGCGATCCCGGGCATCTGGACCCCGCTCAAGGGTTACGACGTCCTCGTCGACCACCTGCGGTCCCTCGGCTACCGCGAACCGACGGGCGACCGGCCCGGCAACCTCGTCCTCGCGCCCTATGACTGGCGCCTCTCGAACCGCTTCAACGGTGAGCGCCTCGGCACTCTCGTCGAGCCGGTCCTCGACCGCTGGCGCGCGCAAGGTGGGCACTACGCCGACGCCCGGCTCGTCTTCGTGTGCCACTCGATGGGCGGCCTCGTGGCGCGCTGGTACGTCGAGAAGCGCGGAGGTCACGAGGTGACGCGCAAGCTCATCACCCTCGGCACGCCCTGGCGGGGCGCCACCAATGCGGTGGAGCAGCTCGTCAACGGGGTGCGCAAGGGCGTCGGCCCGCTGTCCATCAACCTCACGAGCTTCGCCCGCAGCCTGCCGTCCCTGCACCAGCTCATGCCCGAGTTCGCCTGCATCGCGAACGGGTCGGGCTACCTCAAGACGACCGAGACGACCGTGCCGGAGCTGCGGACCGAGATGGTGGCGGACGCGATGGCCTTCCACACCGAGCTGCAGGAGGCCGAGCGGGGCCGCGCCGACAGCCGCGGGATGGCGCACCTCGTCGTCGGGATCCGCCAGCCGACCAACACCACCGTCCGGTTCGCCGACGGCCGCGCCACGGTGTCCGAGTCGTTCGGGGCGGAGAACGACTATGGCGACGGGACGGTCCCGCTGGCCGGGGCCATCGGCCATGACGAGCGGCTCGACACCAACATCGCCGTGCGCGTGCCGGAGAACCACAGCGCCCTGCAGTGCAACCGCTTCGTGCTCGACCAGGTCCAGGAGCTTCTCACGGCCAAGCCGGTCCGCCGCCGGGACCTGTCGTCGGTGTCCGTCCGCGCCCGAGTGCCCGACCTCGTCGTCGAGGGCGAGTCGCTCGACGTCGACGTCGACACCGAGGTCGACGCGGAAACCGGGCCGCTCGGAGCCGGGCCGCCCTCGTCCCTCGAGGTGACGGTCCACTCGGAGCAGGGCACGGTCCTGGGTCGGGAGGTGGTCAGTGTCGGGGGCGAGGGCTCGGGTCGGGCATCGTTCCGGGACCTGCCCCCCGGGACGCACACCGTGACGATCTCCGGGACCAGCCCCTCCGCCGGGGTCCGGCCCGTGACGTCGTCGACGATGATCTGGCCCGGCGACGCTCCCGCCTGACGCACTGTCGGTCTGCGACGACCTGGTCAGGGCACGCCGGGCAGCGGCCAGATCTGTCCCGTCGAGCTGTCGACGAGTGCGGCCCGCTCGATCGTGCCGGTGAGAGGCAGGACGTCGGCCACCTCCTTGACGACCACCACAAGTCCCGTGCCCGTGGCGCGGGTCGCGAGGGAGACGTGCGGCACCCAACGGCCAGGGGCGTAGTGCCGGTGCAACAAGCCGCCCGCCTCCCGGACCGCCGCCGCCACCGCCTCCTGCCGGGCCGTGACATCGGCGGGCACGGCGGGCGCGAGCGCCGCCCGGCCCCGGGGGAAGGCCACCGTCCCCTGGAAGCTCACCTCGAAACCCCCCTTGTCCGGCAGGTCCTCCATGGCTGACCGGACCACGCCGAGGTCCCACTCGAGCAGGACGGCATACGAGAGGTGCGGCAGGTGGCGGCCGTGGGTGTGCGACTCGAGTGTGCGGATCCCCTTCTCCTCCAGACGCGCCCACAGCTCGCGGATCAGCCGGTCGGTCCTCGGGTCGAAGAGGAGGCACACTGCCAGAGCCATCCCCATAGCCTCCGACATCCGGCGAGGCGGCGAAAGTCCAGCGCTCGGTGTGTCGCCCCCGGTCCGGTGCGTCGGTGCCCGGCAGCGTTTCGCCGTCCCCGGGGCACCCATGCCCCTCACGCACTGACCCGTCAGGCGGGTCAGTGCGTGAGCCCCGCGGGGTTGTCGTGGGCGCTCACTCCGGGCGCGTCGAGGCGCACCCAGGGCTGACTGAGAGGCTTACCGAGAGCCTTACCGAGAGCCTTAC
>NZ_JAJJPG010000010.1:4251-16527 GCF_032907665.1 Intrasporangium sp. | reverse complement strand
CTTACCGAGAGCCTTACCGAGAGCCTTACTGGGGGCTTACACACGGGCGCACTTCGGGCACACCGCGGCAAACCCGGCGGATTCGGGCTGGGTATCCGCACTCATCCTCGAGTCCCTCGGTATCTCCGGCCCGCCTCACGCCCCTGTGCTGTCGATGCCAACAGGCTGTCGATGCCAACAGCACTTTCAAGGAGACACACCATGTCGCAGTACGTCGTCGACCGACCCGGTCGTCAGCTCGTCCTTCCGAAGCCCGTCCTCACCGCCGCCCTCGCCCGCTTGCACGGGTTGCTCGAGCGCCACAGCGTCGCCGTCCTCCGCGTCAGCCTCGGCCTCGTCTTCCTCGGCTTCGGGATCCTCAAGTTCTTCCCCGGCCTCAGCCCGGCCGAGGGCATCGCCTCCGCCACGATCGAGCGCCTCACCTTCGGCGTCGTCGCCGGCGAGCAGGCCGTCCTCATGACCGCGGTCGTCGAGACCTTCATCGGGCTGACCCTCGTGTCCGGTCGGTTCGTGCGCCTCGGCCTCGTCGTCCTCACCGGCGCGATGGTCGGGATCATGTCGCCGCTCGTCCTCTTCACCGACCAGCTCTTCCCGCACGGCCCCTCGCTGCTGGGCCAGTACGTCCTCAAGGACATCGTCCTCGCGGCTGCCGCAATGGTCGTCGCCGCCTACGCCCTCGGGTCGCGCCTCCAGACGGAGGACCACGAGGACTGACCCCCCTCCACGGGGCACCCTCCACGCACAGCGGGCTGAGCGGCATACGCAACTGGCCGTATGCCGCTCAGCTCCCAGCGTCCTACCCTCACCTCAAGCCCACTCCCCCGAAAAGGTGGTCTCCATGTCCAACGCCACTCGCTACGACGCCCCCTGGGACTTCACGCGCCGGCGCGAAACGCACCGCTTCCCGCCGGCCACCTACCTGCGGCCCGACATCGCCACGCAGGAGCGCACCCATGCCGAGCGAATGCTCTACGCGGTCAATGACGCCGCCTCCGTGCGGATCGGGATCACCGGCGGCCTGGCGCTCGGCCTGCTCATCGCCGTCGCCGTCGTGGCCCTCGGGAACGACGAGGTCACGCGGACCCTCGTCATCAAGCTGGCGGTCCTCGGTGTGGCTCTCGTGGTTGCGCTCGTCGCACTCATGGGGCTGATCCGACGGCACAGCTCGGTGTCGGCCGCCCTGTCCGCGCGCATGCGCCACTACGAGGCGCGCCTCGCCCAGTTCGACGGCAGGGCCGGGCAGCCACGCACACAGTCGTGAGCAGCGCCCTCCGACAGGGATGAGGACTGGCGCGGCGCGTCCCGGAGCCGAGAGGGACGCGCCGCCTGCGCTCCCGGCGGCCGCGACCCTGTGTGGAGGCCAGCGCGGAGACCGGGAACGACTCTGCGAACCTATCCGGAGCGGCGCGCGTCAGTCCAGCGGGTCCGCCACCGCGACCACCGTCCAGGGCGGAGCGCCCGGAGCCGTGTCGAGCTGGCTGTTGACGACGAGGTAGCGGCCGGCCGCAGCCGCCACCGTCGTGGGCGTGGAGAAGTCGGCGTCGGTGGTCGAGGCCACCACCGAGGCGGTGCGCCACTCCGGGTCCAGCAGGGCAACGTAGAGCCCCTGGCCGGTGTCGGGTGCGCCGTAGTTGAGCACGCCGCGGACCACGTCGCCCTCGAGGACCATGCCGTCCGGTCCGAAGTTGCCGAAGGCGCTGCCGTCGGTCTCCACGAACGCCCCCGCCGCCGACTCCGTCTCGAGTCGGATCAGCGCACCGAGCCCCTGGGCCGAGACGAGCAGGCGCGACCCGTCCTTCGAGGCCACGATCCCGTTGAGGTAGAACCAGCCCGGCTCGAACGGGGGCATGAGGGTCCGGGCGCGGAACCACGGCTCGAGGTCGCCGATCTCGTTGCCCTCGAGATCCATCCGCCAGACCAGCGCATTGGCCGAGTCGGTGACGTAGACGGCGTCGTGCGTGATCGCCAGGTCGTTGAGGTAGGTCTGGCCGGCGTCGGACGGCACCGAGCGACGGGCGAGGAGCTCGCCCTCCGGTGAGTACACGTCGACGGCCGAGGGGCTGGCGACGAAGACCCGTCCCCTCGGGTCGGCGTGGATGCCCAGGGCGCTCGCACGGCCGGCGTCCGACCCCCGGGCGAAGGTGCGCATCGTGGGCGATCCGAGGGAGCCGACGTGGATGTCTCCGGTCCCGGAGGACGAGACGTAGATGCGGCCGGAGGGCGTCACCTCGATGCCCTCGGGCAGGACGCCGGGCGCCTCGCTGACGACGTAGGTGCTCGGCGGGTTGCTCCGCCCGTGTTCCTCGGCAGGATGGGGCAGCGCACTCGCTGCCGGCGTCTGGACGAACGTCGCTGAAGCGAGAGCGAGCGATGCTGCAACCGCTGCGAGGCGACCCGGGCTGCGATGGCTCGGACGGGACATGGTGACCTCTCCACAGGAATACTTCGGACCCGAACTACTATGCACGACCACCACGGCGGCAGAAATGGTTCGGATCCGAAGTTGTTCGATCGTGACCTGCGGCGGCCCGAGCGAGGGCACCGGAAGACGCGGATGCCGCCCACCTGTCGGTGGGCGGCATCCGTGATGCGAGGTGTGGCGGGGGTGTCGTCAGCCCTTGCCGCCGGCACGGAACGCGAGCCAGGCGTCACTCATGCGCTCGGCCTGGCCCTCAGTGAACATGTTCATGCAGGAGTCCTGCGTGTAGTCCATGAAGTTGTGGATCGGGTCGAGGCCAGGGGCCGCGCAGGAGTCGGCGCCCTCGGGGCAGTTGAACTGCGGGTGCGCCTCCTTCGGCGTGTCGGCCACGAAGTCGCCTGAGGCGGAGCAGCCGTTGTTGAAGGTGTGGTGCAGGAGCATCCAGTGGCCTACCTCGTGGGTGAGCGTGTCACCCAGCGAGTACTTGCCCGCCGTGCCGCCCGGCATGGACTCGTCGAGGATGACGACGCCGTCGATGTAGGCGCGCCCGTTGTTGTAGTCCTTCGGGAAGTACGCCCAACCGAGCAGGCCTCCGCCGATGTTGGCCGAGTAGACGTTGAGCGTCTCGGAGTCACCCTCGTGGAGCTCCTTCTTCATGTCGCGCTCGACCTTGCCCGGGGTGACCTCGTACCACGCGTCGTTGACGACCCAGTTGATCTTCTCGAGCTCGAAGCGGAAGGGCGTGTCCGCGGCATCCGGCGCGGTCTCGCCGGCGAAGGACTCGTTGAGGACGTCCATCTGGTCCTCGATCATGTCCTCCATGCGGCTCTTCTGCGCGGGGCTGAGCTCGTGGTCGGAGATCGAGTGGAAGACGGTCTCGATGGTGACGCTGCCGTCCTCGAGGCGCGGCAGGTCGGGCAGCAGGCCGTATGCCTTCGCCTCGTTGTCGGGGAAGAGCTTCGGCTCCTGGGCAGCGCTGCCGTCGCGGACGCGAGCCAGGTCGGCGAAGCCGCCGCCCTCCTCGCACTCCGCCGCAGCCGGCGAGATGGAGCCGAGGGGCGCCGCCGGGGCGGCTGGTGCAGCAGTCAGGGCCGGCGTCGAGCCGGTCGCGACGAGCGCGGCTGCAGCGGCAGTGCCGAGCAGGGCCAGCCGCACATGACTTCTTCTGAGCATCGGTGTGAAACCTTTCGGACGGAGAGCGCTCCTGGTGGGAGGACTCTGAGACGCTACCGCCGCGAGCGGGCGCGTGGGCCCTGAGCGACCTCACGATCTCGTGGACGCCGCCCCCGCCTCGAGCGCCTCGATGACCTCGGCCAGCACCGCTCGGGCCTGCTCCACGTCGAGATCCCGCGACACAGACCGCCACACCTGCCGAACCGACCGCACCGCCTCGGCTTGGACGCGACGACCCTCGTCGGTCAACCGCAGGTCCACCGACCGTCCGTCGGCGCCCGGGGTGCGGGAGAGGACCCCGTCCCCGACGAGCTTGGCGAGGTGCGCGCTGAGCGTCGACGGCTTGGCCCCGATCATCGCCGCGACCTCGGAGGGAGTCGTCGTGCCGAGGGCATGGACGAGGCTCGTCACGGCATACCCCGTCGGCGTGAGTCCCGTCGGCGCAAGCGCCACACGCAGCATCGAGCCGAGGCTTTCATTGGCCCGCAACAGGTCGAAGAGCAGCCCGAGCTCCGGTGGGCGCCGTGGTCTCATGGGTCCAAGGATGCCCGTCACCGGCGGCACCCGCCGTTCCGGACACGGAAGGGATGACACGGGAGAAGTCTTGGAGGACGACGGCGCACGAAGGAGGGGCACCCGTGAGCCGGCCCAGCGGCATACGGCAGGGAGGGACCTGGACTGCCGCACAGCGCGATTTCGCGCCATGATTGGCCCAGGTACCCGCCAGTAGGCCGCAAAGGAGCCTCCATGACCAATCTCGCCGCCAACCTCGTGGCCACGGCCACCCACCTCCCCGACAAGGTCGGCATCAAGCTCGACCAGGCCGAGATCACCTGGGCCCAGCTCCACGGTGCGGCAGCCAAGGTCGCGGGCCAACTGCGTGCGGCCGGCCTGGAGACCGGCGACCGGGTCTCGCTCATCCTGCCCAACGTGCCCGCCTACCCCGTGCTCTTCTACGGGACGCTCCTCGCCGGCGGCATCGTCGTGCCCATGAACCCGCTGCTCAAGAGCGGTGAGATCTCCTACTACTACCAGGACGCCGAGACGACGTTCTCCTTCGTCTGGCCCGACTTCGCGGAGGAGGCCCACAAGGCGGCACAGATCGCAGCCATCGAGGGCGTCGCCACTCGGGTCATCGAGTGCACTGCCATGGGGCCGGCGGCGGGCGCCCTGCCCGACGCCGAGCCGATCGCCGAACCCGTCGAACGGGACGACGACGACACCGCGGTGATCCTCTACACCTCCGGGACGACCGGCAAGCCGAAGGGCGCCGAGCTCACCCACTTCAACCTGCACCGCAACGCCGAGCGCTCCGCCGACGACATCATGGAGATGACCGAGGACGACGTCATCATGGGCTGCCTTCCCCTCTTCCACGTCTTCGGCCTCACGTGCGGGCTCAACACGAGCGTCGTCCGCGGCTGCACCCTGACACTCATCCCGCGCTTCGACCCGGCCAAGGCCCTCGAGGTCGTCGGTCGCGACAAGGTGACGATCTTCCAGGGCGTGCCGACGATGTACGCCGCGATGCTCAACCACCCCGACGCCGACCGGGCAGAGACGTCGAGCCTGCGCACCTGCGTGTCGGGCGGCTCGGCGATGCCCGAGGCCGTGATGCGGAACTTCGAGAAGGTGTTCGACGCCCAGATCCTCGAGGGCTACGGCCTGTCGGAGACCTCCCCCGTCGCGTCCTTCAACATGCCGGACCGGCCCACCAAGCCGGGCACCATCGGCCGCGCCATCCCCGGCGTCGAGATGAAGCTCGTCAACACGGACGGCACCGACACGGCGCCCGGGGAGATCGGCGAGATCGCGATCCGGGGCGAGAACGTCATGAAGGGCTACTGGCGCCGGCCGGACGCCACCGCGGAGGCGATCCCGGACGGCTGGTTCCGCTCCGGTGACCTGGCGACCGTCGACGAGGACGGCTACTTCACCATCGTCGACCGCAAGAAGGACATGATCATCCGCGGCGGCATGAACGTCTACCCCCGTGAGGTCGAGGAGGTGCTCTACACCCACCCGGACGTCCTCGAGGCCGCTGTCGTCGGGGTCCCGGACGACGTCATGGGCGAGGAGATCGGTGCTGCCGTCGCGCTCAGGCCGGGCTCGTCGACGACGCTCGACGAGGTGCAGGAATACGTCAAGGAGCGCCTCGCCGCCTACAAGTACCCGCGCCGGCTGTGGCAGCTCGACGAGCTGCCGAAGGGGCCCACGGGCAAGATCCTCCGCCGCGAGGTGCACCCGCCGGCCTGACCGGGTCGACCTCGGCTCAGCGGGAGAGGCCGCATCCCTGAAGGGGTGCGGCCTCTCCCCCTTCCCGCCCACGCAGACGACTGGCCCCAAAAGCCGGGCGCCAAGCTGCATCTGGGGCCACTCGACGGTTGCGGGCCGCGCCATCGTCGTTAGCGCCGCTCGGGGCGGGGGTAGTGGAGCAGGGCATCGAAAGGCCCTCAGCAGCGTGGGCTTCGGAGCGATTTCCGGGCGTGGGCGGCTCACTGCCGCACGCCCTCGAGGAGGAGGACACATGTCCCAGCACACCAACGGACCGACGTCCGCGAGCCTGCAGGACAACGGCCCATCCGAGACATACACGACGAGCACGACCGGCACGACAGGGTCGACCGGCACCGGCTCGACGTCCATGGGATCGACGGGTTTCACGGGCTCGAAGTCCGAGGCCGCCAAGGAGGCCACCCGGGAGACGGCAGAGACGGCGAGGGGCGAGGCCAAGCACGTCGCCCAGACGGCCAAGGACGAGCTCGGCAACGTCACTGCCACGGCGACCGACCAGATGCGCCGACTCATGGACCAGTCCCGTTCCGAGCTCACCGAGCAGGCCCGCTCCCAGCAGCAGCGCCTCTCCGGCAGCCTGCGCACCCTCACGGACGAGCTGGATGCCATGGCCGGTCAGGGCGACCAGCAGGGGGTCGCCCACGATGTGGTCCGGCAGGTCTCCCAGCAGGCGAGGGCGCTCGGTGACTGGCTCGACGGGAACGAGCCCGGGGCAGTGCTCGACGAGGTGAAGCGGTTCGCCCGGCGCAGGCCCGGGACGTTCCTCGCCGTCGCGGCGGGGCTCGGCTTCCTCTCCGGGCGGATGACGCGCGGTCTCACGGCCGCCGCCCAGGACGAAGCGGACCCGCCGTCGTCCGAGAGGAACGAGCCCGTCATGGATGGTCCGCTGGCGACCACGGGGACGACCGCCACCTACCCGACCGCGCCCACGGGACCGACGAACCCGACTGGCTCGGCGGCGCCCTCGGGCACGGCCGGCCATCCCGGGGTGCCCGCATCGGAGGAGCCTTCGCGCGAGTCGTGGGCGAGCGAGGACTGGGCGGGGCGAGGTGACGCCCGATGATCGACGTGCCCAGCTCGCGCGAGGCGCCGATGCGGGAACCGACCGACGACCTGCCGGGTGAGCCGCTGAGCTCCCTCGGGGACGTCGTCGCCGACATCGCGAGGGACATGTCGACGCTCGTCCGACAGGAGACCGAGCTCGCCAAGGCGGAGCTGCGGGAGTCGGCCAAGCGTGCGGGCAAGGGCTCCGGGCTGCTGGGCGGCGCGGGACTGGCCGGCTGGTTCGTCCTGCTCTTCCTGTCCATCGCCCTGTGGTGGGCCATCGGCAGCGCCCTCGGGCTCGGCTGGTCCGCCCTCATCGTCGCTGCAGTGTGGGCGATCATCGCGGCCGTCCTCTACTCGATGGGTCGAGGCGAGCTCAAGCGCGTGCAGGGCCTGCCCAGGACGGCCGAGACGGCCAAGCACATTCCAGACGCCATGAAGGGGAACGAATCATGACCGAGTACGAGACGGAGCGGCTGCGCACCGAGGTCGAGCGCACCCGCCAGGACCTGAGCGACAACGTCAACCGGCTCGGGGCGACGGTGTCCCCGAGCTCCATCACCGAGCGTCAGAAGGCGAAGATGAGCCAGACGGTCTCCGGCTGGCGGGAGCGGATCATGGGTAGCGCCGATGACGCGAGGCAGTCGACGAGGGGCGCAGCCGACGGAGTCGCGGACAGCGCCCACTCGGCCGTCGAGGGCATGCAGGACACCGCCCATGACCTCAAGGTCCAGGCGCGCCAGCAGGCCCAGGGCAACCCTCTGGCTGCCGGCGTCGTCGCGCTGGCGGCGGGCTGGCTCGTCGGCTCGGTCATGCCCGCCTCCGAGAAGGAGAAGCAGGCGGCGACCGCGGTCAAGGAGCAGGCTCAGCCGGTGATGGAGCAGGCTGCGGCTGAGGCCAAGGAGGCCGGCAGCCAGCTGGCCGAGAACCTCAAGGAGCCGGCACAGGAGGCCGTCGAGGAGGTCAGGACGGCTGCGAGTGACTCGGCCCAGGAGGTCACGTCGCAGGCGCAGAGCTCGGCGCAGGAGGTCAGGTCAGAGGCGCAGCAGAAGGCGCACGACGTCAATCGCTGATTCCCCCTGCGGCACCGCTCGGCCTCGGGATCAGGACTCGACCTGCCCGAGGCCGAGCTCGCGTATGTCGGGGATGGTGCGCGCGCCGGTGAGCGCCATCGTCAGGTCGAGCTCGGCGAGGAGGTACTCCAGCACGGCCCGGGCACCCGCACCGCCACCGACGGCGAGCCCATAGACCCAGGGGCGGCCGATCATGACGGCGTCCGCACCGAGCGCGAGCGCCTTGTAGACGTCCGCCCCACTGCGAACTCCGCTGTCGAAGAGCACGGGCACGCGCCTGCCCACCTCGCGGACCACGGCGGGCAGTGCCCGGATCGACGCGATGGCGCCGTCCACCTGGCGGCCGCCGTGGTTGGAGACGACGATGCCGTCCATGCCGTGTTCGACCGCCCTCGCCGCGTCGGCGGGGTGTTGAACTCCCTTGAGGAGGATCGGCATTCGCGTGCGCTCCCGGAGCCACGGAAGGTGGTCCCACGTCAAGGATGGCCGGGAGAAGACGTCGAGGAAGGTCTCGACCGCAGCGCGCGGAAGCGGGGAGGTGAGGTTGTCCTTGAGGGAGCCGGGCCAGTGCCGTGCCATCGAGACGGCAGCCGCGACCGCGGACCGGTTCGGGCGTGGCGTGGGCTCGGTGGTCGGCCCCGGGTGTGCCACGCGCTGCTCGACGAGGCGGCGGAAGACCGGGTCGCTGACGTACTGCGCGATGCCCTCTGCGCGGGTGAAGGGCAGACTGCCGAGGTCGAGGTCCTTGGTCCGCCAGCCGAGCGTGTGGGTGTCGAGCGTGACGACGAGCGCGTCACTGCCGATGTCCTCGGCGCGCCGGATGAGGGACTCGACGAGCTCGTCGTCGCTGCTCCAGTAGAGCTGGAACCAGCGCGGACAGTCCCTCAGGGTCGCCGCGGTCTCCTCCATCGGCCTGGAGCCCTGGGTCGAGATCACCATCGGGAGACCCAGCTCGCGCACCCCTTCGGCGAGCTCGACGTCGGAACGAGGATGGGCCAGCTCGAGGGCCCCGATGGGGGCGAGCAGGAGCGGCGCCGGCAGGCGTCGGCCGAGCAGCTGCACCCCGAGTTCGCGAGAGGAGACGTCGACGAGCACGCGCGGCACGATCGGGTGGTCGTCGAAGGCTGCGCGGTTCTCCGCGTCAGTGCGCTGCTGGCCCGCACTGCCCGCGAGGTAGGCCCAGGCGCGTCGGCTCAGCTTCTTCCGCGCGGCCCGTTCGAGGAGCTGAGGCTCGACCGGGACGACGGGACGACGCCCGAAGAGCCCCTCGCGGTAGATCCGGCTCTGGACTCGCCTCCCGATGCTCTCCTGCTCGCTCATGCGGTCATCGGGCCTACTCGATGTCGACGTCGCCAGAGCCGGTCTGCACGCGGATGAGCTGGTCCGCGTCGGCATCCGACGCGAGGTCGACGTCCTCGTCGCCCGAGCCGGTGTCGACCTCGATCCGGAACGGCTCGACGTCGGGCGCGTCGATCGAGACCTCACCGGAGCCGGTCTCGACGTCCAGGCGGTCGAGCCCCGACCGGAGTTCCACGTCGATGTCGCCGCTGCCCGCGCGCAGGGTGACGTCCGAGGCGTCGGAGCCCAGCTGCAGCTCCTGGTCGCCGCTGCCCGTCTGCACGCGCAGCGCCGTGCTCGCCACCACGTCGGCGTCGACGTCACCCGACCCTGTCTCGACGTCCACGGGGCCGAGCTCGCCCTCGAGGGTGACATCGCCGGAACCGGTCGTGAGGTCGACCTTGCCGAGGCTGCCACCGAGGACCACGTCGCCCGAGCCGCCCCGGAAGGTGACTGCGGTGTTGTCGGGCACGCGAATGAGGTAGTCGATCGAGCACCGCCACGACAGGCCCTGGCAGTCGGCGCCGCTGAGCTCGATGGCACCGTCGCTGAGGGCCTCGTTGGTCTTCGGCTTCGAGCCGCCGAAGCCCCACTCGTAGCGCCTGTTCACCTCGATCTTGCCTGCGGGCGCTCCGCCGACCACCTCGACGTCGTTGCTGCCCACGTCGAGGATGATCGCGCTCCCCGTGAGAGGGAGGTCCTCGGTATCGGTCTCCGCGGCCGAGACGGTCCCCGTGCTCACGACGAGGAAGGCCAACCCCACTCCCGCCACACCCAGCCACGCCCGTCGTGACCGGTCCCGCGGCGCCGACGGCGGGGGCAGCGGTCCCCCGTGCGGGGTGGGGGGTGGTGTCTGCGGCTGCCCGGCGGGCATCGGCGCAGAGGACCGCGATGCAGCATCCAGGCTGTCGCCGTGGACTCGGTCGTCAGGGACGTCAGTTGCCGGAGGCATGGTGGGCCTCGGGAAGAACGGCCCCTGTGGCGTCGTGCCTGCCGATCCGCCCGGCGGTGGAGCGCTCGGTGTGGAGGTCACGGGTCCACGGTAGGGGGCGCCGTGGAGAAGTGCCACGTCATAACCCGCGGCTCCCTCGTCCCTCCGGGACCAGCTTGCCCGGGTTGAGGATCCCGGCCGGGTCGAGCTCAGTCTTGATCGCCCGGAGCAGGCCGACACCGACCTCGCCGAGCTCCGGCGCGAGGTGCGCACGGTGGTCGGTGCCCACGGCGTGGTGGTGGGTGATGGTTCCCTCTGCCACGACGATGGCGTCGCTCGCCGCGGTCTTGACCTGCCGCCACTGCGCGAGCGGGTCTGCCGCCTGCGGCGTGACGAAGGTGTAGTAGAGGGACGCCCCGGTCGCATAGATGTGCGAGACGTGGCACATCACGAGCGCCCGACGGCCCTCGACCTCGAGCGCGCCGCGGATGGCCCGGACCACGGCGGCGTGCAGGCGCCCGAGGTTGGCCCACGTCGTCGCGGTCTCGAGGGTCTCCGCAAGAATCCGGTGGTCCATCAGCTCGTCCCGGAGGTAGGGGCCGGAGAAGCGGCTCCGCTCCCACGCCTGGGCGACCTGCTTGGGCAGGCGACGGCCCCCGGCCCGGTGGAGGATGACCTGGGCCGCGCGCCGACGCCGCCGCACGTCATGCTGGTCCGTCCCCTCCCAGACGAGGACGAGCAGGGCCGGTCGGTCCCGACGCATCGCGCTGAGGTAGCGCAGCAGCCGACGTCCCGTCGGACCCGCGAGCGTGAGGTTGACCCGCGTCTCGTCCTCGTCGGAGAGGCGGCAGATCGTGGGCATCGCCCCGGGGCCGAGGGTCTGGGCGATCCTGCGCAGGGCGTCCACGCCCGCGTCGAAGGAAGGGAAGGCCCAGGCTGCGTGCCGCTTGGCCGTGGGTAGAGGGGCGACCCTGAGGGTGGCCTCCGTGATCACGCCGAGCGTGCCCTCGCTGCCGACGACGAGGTCGATCAGGCGCGGCCCCGCGGCGGAGGCGGGGGCACGGCCCCCGAGGACGAGCTCGCCGCGGGGCGTGGCCATGCGCACGCCGAGCACGTTGTCGTCGATCCGCCCGTAGCCCGTGGAGGCCTGCCCCGCGGATCGCGTCGCGACGTAGCCGCCGATCGTCGCCTCCTGGTGGCTCTGCGGGTAGTGCCCGAGAGTGACGCCGTGGCCGTGGAGCGCGCGCTCGGCCTCCGGGCCACGCAGGCCGGGACCGAGGGTCGCAGTGAGGCTGACCGGGTCGACGGCCACCACCTCGTCGAGTCGGCGCAGGTCGAGGGAGATGACCGCCGTGAACGCTCCAGCACCACCCGCGGGCGACTCAGCGTGGCCGGCTCCCACGCCTCCGACGACGCTCGTCCCCCCTCCGAAGGGCACGACCGCGACGTGGTGCTCGGCGCAGATCCGCAGGACCGCCGCGACCTCCCCCGCCGACCCCGGGACGACGACGGCATCGGGAGCGCTGGACCCGTCCCCGGTGCGCAACCGATAGAGGTCCGGATAGCTCTTGCCCCCTGCGTGCTCGACCCGCCAGGTCCGCTCGAGGTGGACGTGCTCGTCCCGGACCACGTCGGCGAGTGCGGCGCGCGCCTCGGCCCCCGGACCACGGCCGGCCAGCCGCGACGGGGCAAGCACGACCTCCTCGAGGGGGACCGGCGGGGAGAGCTCATGACGGTCGGAACCGATCTCGTCCGCGAGGAACCGCCAGGACGCCTCACTGAGTGGGTGGGCCTGCGCGGGATCGCCCCAGCCGTGCCAGACCGACCGCGGGATGACGTGGGCAAGGGATTCGGTCACGTGTAACACTGTTACAGATTTTGTTTCATGCGTACAGTGGATGACGTGACAGACGCCCACGCCGACACGATCCTCGACGCCAGCAGTGGCACCAGCGGTGACACCAGCGGTGACACGAGCAGTGACTCCAGCAGTGACTCCAGCA
>NZ_JAJJPG010000010.1:0-4151 GCF_032907665.1 Intrasporangium sp. | reverse complement strand
ACCAGCGGTGACACCAGCGGTGACACGAGCAGTGACTCCAGCAGTGACTCCAGCAGTGACTCCAGCACGGACGAGGCCCTGCTCGCCGCGGTGCGCGACGAGGTGCTCGCCTACGGAGTGCGACGCGCGACGGCGACGTCGATCGCTCAGCGCGCCGGTGTCTCGCGGGTCACGGTCTATCGCCGCGGTGGCGGCATCAAGCAGCTCCTGCTCGACGCACTCGTCGGCGAGTTCCGCAGTGCCGTCGAGGAGGTCACTGCGCGAGTCGTCACCCACGAGGCGCCTCGCGACGGCCGCGCCCTCGTGACGGCCGTGGCCGTCGGCATGGTCCGCACGCTGAGCCAGGCCCCGCTCGTCGCAGCCCTGCTCGAGCACGACCCCGAGATGCTGCTGCCCTACATCGTCGACCGGCACGGGCGCAGCCAGCGGCTCATGCTCGATTCGATGTCCGCCACGATCGCCGGGGGCATCGCGGACGGCTCGATCCGCCGGGCCGACCCCGAGCTGCTGGCCGTCGTCCTGCTCCACGCCCTGACGCCGTTCGTGGTGGGCACGCGGGTCGTCACGGCGGAGCACGACCTCACCGAGGTGCTGGCCGAGGTGCGACACCTCGTCGACGGCTACCTCGCCCCGCCCACGACCTGAGGAGGCCGCATGACCGCGTCGACAACCGGGTGCCCAACCGGGTCGATCACTGCGCGGACCCGGGAGCGCGCCCTGGACCGGCTGGCGAACCGGACCTATGACGTCATCGTCGTCGGGGGTGGCATCACCGGCGCCGGGGTCGCCCTGGACGCGGCGGCCAGGGGGTTCCGCACCGCCCTCGTCGAGCGCCACGACCTCGCCGCAGGGACGAGCCGCTGGAGCTCCAAGCTGGTCCACGGCGGACTGCGCTACCTCGCGAAAGGCGATGTGGCGATCGCCTGGGAGTCGGCGCGCGAGCGCCACGCCCTCATGACCACCATCGCTCCGCACCTCACCCGGGCGATGCCGAACCTCGTGCCCCTCGGCGCCTCCACCCCGGCCCTCTCCGGCGTCATGCTCGAGGCCGCGATCCGGCTGGCCGATGGCCTGCGGGTGGCGGCCGGAACGCCGCGCAGCCTGCTCCCCCGACCGTCGCGCATCAGCGCCGCCGAGGCCAGGGTGCTCGCGCCGGGCCTGCAGTGGGCCGGGCTGCGCGGAGCGCTTCTCTACTGGGACGGCCAGCTCGAGGACGACGCGCGTCTCGTCACGGCCATCGCGCGAACCGCCGCGGCACACGGTGCCGACATCGTCACGAGGTGCAGCGCATCCGCGCTCAGCGACCGCTCCCTGACCTTGCGCGACGAGCTGAGCGGGGAGTCCTTCGAGGCCCGGGGCCACGTCGTCAGCGCCACGGGGGTGTGGGCGGGTGAGCACGAGCCGTCCGTTCGCATCCTGCCGAGCCGCGGTTCCCACCTCGTCGTCCGTGCCGAGGCGGTCGGCTCGCCGAAGGCGATCTTCACCGCGCCGGTGCGGGGCCGACGTGGCCGGTTCGTCTTCGCCGTGCCGCAGCCGGACGGGCTCGTCATCGTCGGCCTCACGGACGAGCCGGCTCCCGGTGTCGACGGGCTCGCACCCGAGGTGCCCGAGGTCGACACCCGCTTCCTGCTCGACACGGTCAACCAGGCCCTGGCGCGGCCCCTGTCGAGCCAGGACGTCGTGGGCCGCTACGCCGGGCTTCGCCCGCTCGTCGAGGACGGGGCAGGTGCCAGCGCCGACGTGTCCCGTCGGCACCTTCTCGTCGACGAACCCGGTCACCCGGTGACGATCACCGGGGGCAAGCTGACGACGTATCGCCAGATGGCCGAGGACGCTGTCGATGCCGTATGCCGCCGGGCCGGCTCCTCGGTCGCGTGCCGGACCCGCTCCCTCCCCCTCACCGGCGCTGCTCCGCGGGATGTCCTCGCCAGGGCAGCGGCGCCGGCCCGACTCGTCCGTCGCTACGGCACCGAGGCGCCCGTCGTGGCCGCTCTTGCCGCGGAGCATCCCGACCTCGCCGTGCCAGTGAGCGACTCGTGCCCCACCCTCGGCACGGAGTTCCTCTTCGGCGTGCTCCACGAGGGCGCGCTGACGGTCGAGGACCTCGTCGAGCGGCGCACCCGCGTCTCCTTCGACGAGGCCGCCCTCCCAGCCGGGCGTGCCCTCGCGCAGCTGGCGCTGGACCGCGCAGCCGAGTTCGCCGCACACACGCCCACCTGACGAATCCACCCCGGTCGAATGGCCCCGAACGCCGCCCACCCCGGTCGAGTGGCCCCGAACGCCCGCGCCGGTGGACTACCACGAGTCCGGGCCCTGAGCGCTGGGCCCTCGCCTCGGGCCGAGTCGCGGTCGTCCGACGGGCCACCCCACCCGCACGGTTATCCACTCGCGCGAGGCGTCGGGCCGCTGGCATGGTGACGGCATGTCCAGCCCGACGACCTTGACCCCGACCCTGACCGACGGCACCATCACGCTGCGCCGCCACACCCTCGCCGATGTCGACGGGATCGTCGAGCAGGCCACTGACGAGATGTCGCAGCGTTGGACGATGGTCCCCCGCGGCTACACGAGGCAGGACGCCGTCGGCTTCGTCGAGCAGATCGCCAGTGAGTGGGCCGACCCGAGGGGGAAGCGCTTCTGGGCCATCGAGGTCACCGGCGTGGACGGCAGGCCACGCTTCGGCGGAACCGTCGACCTCCGCCCCGGTGAGGCCTGGGACCACGCCTCCATCGGCTTCGGCCTGCACCCCGCGGCGAGGGGTCAGGGCGCGATGTCGCGCGCGGTGCGGCTCGTTGCCACGCATGCCTTCGAGCAGGGTCCGTGGGGTCGGCCGTTGAACCGCATCCACTGGCGGGCCATTGCCGGGAACTGGGGCTCACGCCGCGTGGCCTGGGCGACCGGGTTCACGTTCCACGGCACCCTGCCCGGCACGCACCCCAATGTCCGTGATCCGCAGGGACCGAGCCTCGATTCGTGGCATGCCAGCCTCGCCGCGGGGGAGGCCATGCACCCCCGGCTCCCGTGGTTCGAGGCGCCGCTTCTCGAGGACGGCGCGATCCGTCTGCGGGCCTGGCGCGAGTCCGACGTCGCAGCCCTCGAGGAGCGCAACGACCCCACGCACTGGTTTCCGCCGCAGGCGCTCCTCAGCGCCGACACGTTCGACGCCTGGCTCGCCCGTCGGCACGAGCTCATGGCCAGCGGTTCCGCGATCGAGTGGGCCATCGCCGACGGCGCGACCGACCGCGCGCTCGGTCACATGACGGTCTTCGTCCGCGGGGGGACGCTCACGGGAGACGTCGCGGAGGTCGGCTACCAGCTCGTGCCGAGTGCTCGCGGCCGGGGAGCGGCGAAGGCCGCCTGCCGCCTCGCGATCGCCTACGCCTTCGCGACGAAGCAGGACGGCGGTCTCGGCCTGCGCCGACTCACCGCCGGGACGGCAGCCGACAACGCGGCGAGCAATGCGGTGCTCCGCGCCGTCGGCTTCACCGAGGTGGGCCGGGAGCACGCGACCGACGAGCTGCCCGACGGGACCTTCGGCGACGGGCTGATCTGGGAGCTGCTCCGCTAGGCTGCCGCGTCCTTCCGGGGCCGGCCGCGACCACGCTTGCGCGCGACGATGGTGCCGTCGACGATGAGCTGCCCGCCCCACACCCCCCAGGGCTCGCTCCTCTCGAGCGCGCCGGCGAGGCACTCGGCCTGCAGCGGGCACGTCCCGCAGAGTGCTTTGGCGAGCTCGACCGGCTCGGGCCGCTCGGCGAACCAGAGCTGCGGGTCGTACTCCCGGCACGGGATGGTCCCGCCCGAGCTCGAGCGCCATCGCGGTTCCGGCGGCCTGGTCAGCTGGGGTCCCTGTGTGGAGGTCATGGGCCCATCCTCAAAATTGAAGCGAACATGAAGTCAAGCGCGGGCGGCAGAACACCACCCATCTCTACGACGAAGCAGAGCGGCCGATTGCGACATCGGGCGCCGCCCAACTGCCACGCGTGACGTCAAACGCTCTTCTCAAACATCCCTGTACAACTTCTCAGAGTAGGAACTCATACAGCGATGTTCAACATAATTTTGTGAGCCCAGGCAGCCACAGCGGGCGTATGCCGCTGAGCCGGCTCAGCGGCATACGCTCGGCGTGTCGTCCTCCCGCACCCGCGTGC
>NZ_JAJJPG010000009.1:50453-57356 GCF_032907665.1 Intrasporangium sp. | reverse complement strand
GCGGTCGGGCTACCTCACGCGCTCAGGGCAGCGTGCGGTCGTACGTGTCGCCGTACGACGAAACTGCTGTCGACGTCGAGGGTGGCGCGGTCGATCGTGCCGATGTGGCCGTCGATGGCCTCCACGGAGAAGCCCGCCAGGTCCTTCCCACGGGCCGACACCTCAGCGCTCTCCCGATAGTTCCAGGCGTCCCAGGTGCGGGTAGCCATGGCTTTCTCCTCTCGTTCGAGTGTTGCGTGCACCTCCCTTCCTACCCACCCCATTCGTGGCCTCAAACGTCCTTCGCGGACGGATTGTCACCAGGCCGTATGCCGCTGGGCGGGCTCGCCGGTGCCGTGGCGGCAGGTGCCAGGCGGCCCTCACGACGGCGGGCGCGCAGGTCGACCGCGCTCGCGACGAGGGCGAGGGACATGACCGCGGCAGCGACCCGGAGGGCCATCGCGGCCGCACTCGTCCGGTCTCCGGACGCGGTACCGAGGGCGAAGAAGATCGACCCGATGAGGGCGATGCCGGCGGCGGTGCCGAGGCGCTGTCCGGTCTGGAGGACCCCTGCGGCGGTGCCGGCGCGGTGGACCGGCACGTCGTGCAGGGTCAGGGTGATGTTGGGCGAGATGACGAAGCCGCTGCCGATCCCGCCCACGAGGAGGGGGACCGCCAGCGCCCAGCCGAGGCCCGGCCCGTCGACGGTGGTGAGCACGACGTCGACGGCGACGAGCCCGATGAGCGAGAGCGTGATGCCGCCCGTGACGAGCAGCCGTCCCCACCGGTGCACGAGACGCCCACCCAGCGCTGACCCCACAGCCGACCCAGCGGCATACGGCGTCACCATGAGGCCCGCAGCGAGGGCCGAGTAGCCCAGGCCCTGCTGGAAGTAGATGGTCAGGACGAAGAAGATGCCCGTGAACCCGGCGAAGTACACGGCGCTGACGATGGCGCCGGACGGGTAGCCGGGAATGCGGAAGAGGGCGACGTCGACGAGGGGGCTGCGGCCACGGGCGACGTAGGAGCTCTCCCAGGCGACGAAAGCCGCAATGAGTCCCGCGCCGATGAGGCCGGTCCACCACGGGACCGGGAGTCCGTCACCGCGCCCGCTCTCGATGAGGGGCAGCAGCAGCGCCCCGACCCCGAGGCCGAGGATGACGACGCCGACCGGGTCGAGGTCGGGGCGGCGCTCCGGATGACGGCGGTGCGGGGCGGGCAGCCATCGCAGGGCGAGGATGACGGCCCCGGCGACGATCGGAAGGTTGACGAAGAAGATCCAGCGCCACCCGGCCTCGACGCCGAGCAGGCCGATGATGAGGCCGCCCGCGAGGGGGCCGACGGCCGTCGAGACCCCGATGGTCGCCCCGAGCAGCCCGAAGGCGCGGCCTCGCTCCCGCCCGGAGAACAGCTCCTGGATGAGGCCGGACACCTGCGGGTTGAGCAGGCCACCACCGATGCCCTGGAGCAGGCGGGCCGCGACGAGGACGCCGCTGTTCGGGGCGAGGCCCGCTGCGAGGCTCGACACCCCGAAGACGAGGACGCCGACGATGAACATCGTCCGTCGCCCGATCGCGTCTCCGGTCCGACCCGCGCCCACGAGCACGAGGCCGAAGGTCAAGGCGTAGCCCGAGACGATCCACTGGAGGTCGCTGGCGGTGGCCCCGATACCTGCCTCGATCGAGGGCAGGGCGACGTTGACGATGCTGACGTCGAGCAGGGTCATGAAGCCGGCGACGAGACAGACGGCGAGGGCCCGCCAGCGCCGGGGGTCCGGCCCTGCGTCCTGCGGGGCGGGTGCTGGGTCCATGTCGCCCATCATGCTCGGCGCCGTGCAGCTGGCCGGGTGGCTGTCCAGCGGCTGGCCCGCCGACCGGGACGGGGAGACACGCAGTCCGCCGGGCCCACGACCTGGCTCAGCGTCGCTCGTTGAACCGCTCGGCGGCCCGGCGCCCCCACGTCGTCAGGGCGTTCACGACGGGGGAGTCCAGCCGGCCCTGAGCCTCCCGACCCTCGATCGTCTCGTGACCGCCCCCCTCCGGGGCGCCCGGCAGCAGGCGACTGGCCAGACCCATGACCCGCGTCGTCGTCGCCGGCATGAGGCCACGCAGCCGCACGCCGATGTGGGTCAGGGGCGAGAGCATGACCATCGGCTTGCCGGCGAGCACGGCATCGACCATCCTGCGCGCGGCGCGCTCGGCGTCCATGGCGAGCCCGGGCAGGGAGGCGGCTGGACCGAACCAGCCGAACTCCTTCTCGGCGTTGCCGGTGAAACCGGCCCGCTCGTGGGAGCCCGTCCGCATGAGACCGGGCACGATCGTCGTCGCCGTGATGCCGGTGCCCTGCAGCTCGGCGGCCAACCCGTCGGAGAAGCCGACAGCGCCGAACTTGGCCGTCGCATAGGGCAGCAGGTGAGGAGGCGAGACCATGCCGCCGATCGAGGTCACCGTGCCGATGTGTCCGTGGCCGCGCTCTCGCAGATGGGGCAGGACCGTCAGTGCAACGTTGATGGGCCCCCAGGTCATCGTGTCGATCGCGTCCTCGAAGTGCTCGAAGGTCATCGACTCGGCCGGGCCGACCTGGATGATCCCGGCGACCGTGACAACCGTCTCGATGGGCCCGACCGACGCCTCGACGTCCTCGACGAGCCGGCGAACCGACTCCCGGTCCCGCACGTCACAGACGCGGCTCTCGGCCGGAGGTGGGCCGGTCAGGTCACCGCTGTCACCATGCACGTCACCGGCTACGAGGGCTCGGTGGCGGACGAGCTCCAGCTGCTCGACGGCGGACTGGAGCTCCGTCTCGGTGCGGGCTGCGACGACGACTCGACGGCCGCGCCTGACGAGCTCCTTCGCGACGAGGAGCCCCAGGCCGCGAGAACCGCCGACGACGAGGGCTACCGGATGGGACGTCATGGTGGGTGGCCTACCCATCCTGCGTGGGTCCACGCACGCCCGCGTGGCGGACCATCGCGCCGGGCCCCGGTGAGTGGACGGCGCGACGGGTGCTGGACCGCCCGAGGACATCGCTGGGTACTGTCGCTTCATGGCGCTCAACACCCTCGCCGTCGGCACTGCCGGCCCGCGCATCGCCTTCCTCCATGGCCTCTTCGGGCAGGGACGCAACTGGAACCAGATCGCGAAGGCCCTCGCGGGGCCGGACGGAACCGAGGCGCAGTGCCTGCTCATCGACCTGCCCGACCACGGCCGGTCCCCGTGGACGGAGGAGTTCTCCTTCGAGGCGTATGCCGACGCGGTGGCGGCGACGTTGCGGGAAGCCGCCCCGGGGGAGACGTGGGCGCTCGTCGGGCACTCCCTCGGCGGCAAGACGGCGATGGTCGTCGCACTCCAGCACCCCGAGCTCGTGGACCACCTCGTCGTCGTCGACATCGCCCCGAAGGACTACGGCTCCCTCGAGCGGTTCGAGGGCTACATCGAGGAGATGCGCAGCCTCCCCCTCGACGAGATCGAGACCCGGGCCGACGCGGAGGAGCGCTTCGAGGAGCCGCACCCCGGGGTCAAGGCCTTCCTGCTCCAGAACCTGCGCTCCGACCGGTCGGACGGGCGTCCACGGTGGCGCTGGCAGGCCAACCTCGACCTCTTCGCCGCGGACGCCGCACGGGGCCACGAGTCACGGATCGCCGGGTGGCCGACGTCCGTCGACGCACTGCCGCCCTACGAGGGCCCGGTCCTCTGGATCGCCGGCGGCGAGTCGCCCTACATCGACCCCGACGACAGCGAGACGATGCGCCGCCACTTCCCCCTGACGCGACAGCTCACCATCAAGGGCGCCGGCCACTGGGTGCACACGGACGCCCCGGAGATCATCGTCGAGGCACTCCGTCGCGTCCTCGGTCGAGACGACCCGGACTGAGCCCTCGATGACGTCGGTCCGCCCCGAGGGTGCAGCACGGGCGCTCAGAGGATGCGGCGGCCCATCGCCCAGGCGGTGAGCTCGTGCCGGGAGCTCAGCTGGAGCTTGCGCAGCACCGAGCTGACGTGCGTCTCGACGGTCTTCACCGAGATGAAGAGCTCCTTGGCGACCTCCTTGTACTGGTAACCGCGCGCGATGAGCCGCATCACCTCGCGTTCGCGGGCCGACAGCCGGTCAAGCTCCTCATCGATCTCGGCGACCTCACCGGCCGCGGCCCCGAACGCATCGAGCACGAAGCCGGCCAGACGGGGGCTGAACACGGCGTCACCGTCGGCGACCCGGCCGATGGCGGTGACGAGCTCGTCGGCGTTGATCGTCTTCGTGACGTAGCCACGGGCGCCGGCGCGGATCACGGCGATGACGTCCTCGGCCGCGTCGGACACGGACAGGGCAAGGAAGCGGACCGGCTGGGCGGCCTCGGTCTGGACGCCGGCGCAGGCGCGGATGACGTCGGCGCCGCCGTGGCCGTCGCCCCCGGGGATGTGGACGTCGAGCAGCACGACGTCGGGCCTCGTCTCCTTGATGACCGTGGTGGCCGACTCGACGGCGCCGGCTTCGCCGACGATCTCGAGGGTGTAGGCGGACCCTGGGGGGCCCGGCCTCCCTGACCCCCCGCTCCCCCCAGCCGGGCTCGTCGCGCTCGCGAGCTCGGCTCGCACTCCCGTGCGGAACATGTGATGGTCGTCGACGAGGACGATGCGGATCGTGCGCGGCTGGGTCATGCCTTCTCTTCCTGGGGTGTGTCGGTGCGGCTCGGGTCCTCGGTGGGGCTCGCGTCCTCGGTGGTGCTCGGGTCCGCGGTCCGGCCGGTGGCGGTGGGGCCGTCGGCCGGTCGGGGATCGGCCGGTCGGGGATCGGCCGGCTCGGTGACGGGCAGGCGCAGCTCGATCTCCGTGCCGTCGATCCGACGGCGGATTGTGGCCGACCCGCCGTGACGTTCCATCCGCCCGATGATCGACTCCCTGACCCCCGCCCGGTCGTTGGGGACGTCGTCGAGGTCGAAGCCGGTGCCGTGGTCGCGGACGAACGCCTCGACGGCGGTCGGACCGACCTCGACGTAGGCGGTGACGGGCGGCTCCCCGTGCCGCACGGCGTTCCAGGCTGCCTCGCGGACCGCCTTGACGAGTGCGTCCAGGTGCTCGTCCATCGGTCGGTCCCCGGTGACCACGAGCTCGACGGGGACGCCGTGGAGGTCCTCGATCTCGTCGAGGGCCGACGTCAGCGCGCCGCCCAGCGTGCCGGCCCGAGCATCCTCGTCGTAGAGGTAGGAGCGGAGCTGTCGCTCCTGGGCGCGGGCCAGTCGCGCCACGATCGCCGGGTCCGCTGCGCGCCGCTGGATCAGCGCCAGGGTCTGCAGGACGGAGTCGTGCAGATGAGCGGCGATGTCGGCGCGCTCGGTGGCGCGGATACGGGCCGCCTGCTCCTCCCGGAGGTTGCTCCAGAGCCGGAGGATCCACGGCGCCGCCAGCACGGCGACGCCGACGAGGGCCGCGAGCACCGCTCCGGCCACCTGCCAGATCTCGCCGACGTCGGTCTGTCCGACGAGGAGCCCGACGAGGCCCAGCGTGGTGAGACTGAGGCCCACGACGAGCCAGATCCACTGCACCGGCCTGCGGGCACCGATGGGGTCGGCCTCGTCGAGCTGGGACCAGAAGAAGATCGTGCCGATGACGATCGCCACCACGGGCAGCAGCACCTTCGGCTCGATGCCGATGCCGGCGCTGCCCATCCACAGGGCTGCTGCGATGGCCAGGGCGAGGACACCGAGCAGCGTGACGATGACCGCCTCGTTGCCGCTGCGGAGCCAGGTCTTGAGCGACTTGAGGCTCGGGAGGCCACTGCCCGCGCGGCCCGAAGCGGCGAGTGCGCCGCCGGCGCCCGCCCCGGGCGGCGGGGCGACCTCGAGAGTCGGATCTGCCGGTGACGGCGCCGGGTCGAGGCTCCCTGAACGCATCGTGGCCCAGAGAAAGGCGTAGACGGCCAGGCCTGCGCCGAAGGGGATCGCCGTCGCGATGAAGATGATCCGGATGACCTTGACGGGCACGCCGAGGTGGACAGCGAGACCCGCCGCAACACCACCGATGACGCGACCGCTGGTGGGCCGCACGAGGGGCGGACGCGGCGCCGGCGTCCGTAGTACCGGCGCGTGCGGCTGGCGCTCGCTCGGCTGGGTTCTCGTGGTCACGCCTCCATCCTGACTCACCGACGTGCATGCGGGCGACCATCCGAGCAACCTTTGGGGGCGCTTCAGGGTCCGTTCAGGGTCGACCCTCATGGTTGCGGCCACCGTGCGGGGAGAGGCTTGAGCCATGAACCACCAGACTGACCCGACCTCCAAGGGGCACGGCCTCGACGGCCTCTATGACGCCCTGCGTCGCCCCGGCATCGCCCGAGCCTCCGACGGCCGGTGGTTCGCGGGCGTCGCGTCCGGACTGGCTCGCCGGCTCGGCATCGACCCCCTCGTCGTCCGGGCCGGGTTCATCCTCCTCGGGCTCCTCTTCGGCATGGGCCTTGCGGTGTACTTCCTCCTCTGGCTCCTCATGCCGGACGAGCGAGGCCGCATCTCGCTCGAGCAGGCACTCAAGTACGGCGAGGGCCATTCGATCTTCCTGCTCATCGTCACCGCGGTCGTCGTCTTCGGGGGCGGCCCGTGGTTCGGCAACGACAACTACGGTGGGTTCCGCTTCTTCGGCTTCGCGGCCCTGGCGGTCGGGGTGTGGTGGTTCCTCACCCGCACCGACGCCGGCAGGGATGTGCTCAGGTCGGCCCGGTCGTCCTGGTCGCAGTCGCCCGGTACCACCCACCCGCCCCAGGGAGGGGAGGCGGCGACCACGACGGCCACCGGCCAGCCGGTCCCCACGACCTCGGCCGGCCTGTCGACCGGCAACGCTGCGGCGAACGCCGGGGCCGCCAGCTGGCCGCCACCGAGCGGCCACCCGAGCGGCCACCCGAGTGGCCACCCGAGCGCGCCACTCACGGTCACCGTCCCGA
>NZ_JAJJPG010000009.1:0-50353 GCF_032907665.1 Intrasporangium sp. | reverse complement strand
CCGAGCGGCCACCCGAGTGGCCACCCGAGCGCGCCACTCACGGTCACCGTCCCGACGCCCCCGCGTGAGCGGACCCGGGGCATCGGTTTCGCCGCCGGACTGCTCACCCTCGGGGCGGCCATCCTGACGGGGGTCGCCGTCACGACGCAGGCCGGGCGCCTCGCGTGGCAGGGCAGCCATCTCGCCGTCGGCATCGCCGCCGGCCTCGCGGTCCTCGGCCTCGGCATCGTCATCGCCGGGATCGCCGGCCGCCGGTCGGGCTGGCTCGCGCCCTTCGCGATCGCCGCGATGACGGCATCGGTCTTCGTCAGCGTCATGCCCGACGGCCTCACCCAGCCCTTCTCGGTGGGCGAGCGCACCCACCAGCCAGACACGCTCGCCGCGGAACAGTCCTTCCAGCTCGGGATCGGCGAGATGCTCGTCGACCTCACCGACGCCGACTTCTCGGGCGAGGGCGTCGAGAAGGTCAGTGCCACCGTGGGCATGGGCGAGCTCCGCCTCGTCGTGCCTGAGGACGTGAGGGTCACCGTCAAGGCCAGCGGGGGAGCCGGTGAGCTCCTCGCCTTCGACAGCAACGAGGGCGGGACCCAGACCAGCCGCGGTGGGACCATCCTCGATGAGACCTTCACCTACGGCCCGGAAGGCACCGAGGAGGACATCATCGTGGACGCCGAGGTCGGACTCGGTCAGATCACGATCCGGACGGGGGCGGCGCAGTGAACGACCGTGAGCGCGACGAGACCCGCGACGACCCGACCTTGCCGCTCGAGACCTCGGACACGCCGAACCTGGCCGAGCTGGGCCCCCGGCAGGTCGACTCGGCGGACACTCAGCACATCGAGCACCCGACGACGCAGCAGATCGAGCAGATGCCGACGGAGCACCTCGAGCAGGCCGGCAACCCGGACAACGCCCACCCAGCCACCCACGACCACGAGACCACAGGATCGGCCATGACCCAGCACGACCCAGCTCCCCACGGCCCCGCGCCCTTCACGGTGGAGCCGGCGACACCCGTCCCGGACGACGCCGTCCGCGCGGCCGAGGGAGCACCCTCCCTTCCGCACCTGCAGTCGCCGCCCCCTCCCGCGCAGCCGGTCGCCCCGGCACCGCAGTGGTCGCCGCCGAGCCAGGGCCTCGTCAGGGTGCGCCGCGGCCCCCTACCACTGACGATCATGCTGGGGCTGCTCAGCATCATCGTCGCCGGCTTCGTCTTCGTGACCAACCTCGCCGGCCGGGACCTCGACATGCGCACCATGGGCCCGATGGTGTTCGCCTCGTTCGGTGGGCTCCTGCTCGTCGTCGGGCTCATCGGCGTCCTGGCCGGTGGTCGGAGCCGCGGCACCGACTGACGACCATCCTGCCGCGCCGCCGGCGAGGTCACCTGGACCGCGGGCCCGGGCGGCAGCGGTGTCTGCCCAGGGGCTGGGAGGTGGGGTCGAGCGTCGCCGGCACAGCGGCATACGGTAGGGGGTCGGGAGGACCGCACCCGACCCCGCCAGTACGCGACGAAGGAGACCCCGTGACCACGCCCTCCGGCCTCGACCTCACCGGCCTCGACCGCACGACCCGGCCGCAGGACGACCTCTTCCGCTTCGTCAACGGAGGCTGGCTCGACACAACGGAGATCCCGGCGGACCGGGCGCGCTTCGGCACCTTCGACGTGCTCCGCGAGCAGTCGACCGCACGCGTCCATGAGCTCATCGAGGAGGCCGCCGGGGACGGCGCCGCCCCGGCGGGCTCACCGAGGCGGCAGGTGGGCGACCTCTTCGCGAGCTTCATGGACACGGAGCGGGTCGAGGAGCTCGGGCTGGCCCCACTCCTGCCACTCCTCGGCGAGGTCGCCGGCATCGACTCGACCGAGGCGCTGGCGGCAACGCTCGGGCGCCTCCACCGACTCGGGGTCACGGGGCTGCTCGCCCTCTACGTCAGTCCGGACGAGCGCTCGCCGGAGGACTACACCGTCTACCTGGAGCAGGCCGGTCTGGGGCTGCCCGACGAGTCGTACTACCGCGACGAGGCCTACACGGACATCCGTGCCGCCTACGTCGAGCACCTCGAGCGGCTGCTCGACCTCGCGGGCATCCCCGGCGCGGGCGACAAGGCGGCCCGCATCATGACCCTCGAGACGCGCCTCGCCTCGCACCACTGGGACAAGGTGGCCAGCCGGGACGCCGTCAAGACCTACAACGCGTACACCTTGGCCGAGGCGGAGGCCCTTGCCCCCGAGTTCCCTTGGCACACGTGGCTGTCCGCGATGCAGGCGCCTGAGGGGGCGATCGAGAAGGTCGTGGTCCGCCAGCCGAGCTTCGTCTCGGGGCTCGGGAAGATGCTGGGCGACGTCGACCTGGACGACTGGCAGGCCTGGCTCACCTTCCACGTCGTCAGCACCTTCGCCTCGATGCTGCCCTCGGCCCTCGTCGACGAGGACTTCGACTTCTACGGCCGGACCCTGTCGGGGCAGCCCGAGAACAAGGAGCGCTGGAAGCGCGGCGTCGCCGTCGTCGAGGGCGCCATCGGCGAGGCCGTGGGGCAGCTCTACGCCGAGCGCTGGTTCCCGCCGGCCGCCAAGGAGCGCATGGAGCAGCTCGTCGCCAACCTCGTCGAGGCCTTCCGACGCTCGTTCGCCTCCCTCGAGTGGATGGGTGAGGCCACCCGCAAGGAGGCACTCGACAAGCTCGAGCGGTTCGTCGCCAAGATCGGCTACCCCGACGTGTGGCGCGACTACTCCTCGATCGACATCGACCCCACGGACCTCGTCGGCAATGTCTGCCGCGCCACCGAGTTCGAGGTGGACCGCAACTTCGCCAAGCTCGGGGGGCCGATCGACCGCACCGAGTGGTTCATGCTGCCGCAGACGGTCAACGCGTACTACATGCCCTCGATGAACGAGATCGTCTTCCCGGCCGCGATCCTCCAGCCGCCCTTCTTCGACCCCGAGGCCGACGACGCCGTCAACTACGGGGGCATCGGCGCCGTCATCGGCCACGAGATCGGGCACGGCTTCGACGACCAGGGCTCGCGCTACGACGGCAGCGGTGCCCTGCGCGACTGGTGGACCGAGGCGGACCGCGAGCGGTTCGACACGCTCGCTCAGCGCCTCATCGAGCAGTTCAGCCAGTACACACCCGCCGGACTCGACCCGAAGCACAAGGTCAACGGGGCCCTCACCGTCGGGGAGAACATCGGTGACCTCGGCGGTCTGCAGATCGGCTACGCCGCCTACCGGATCGCGACCGAGCAGTCGGGCATGCCCGAGATCGACGGGTTCACCGGTCCGCAGCGGTTCTTCATGGGCTGGGCGCAGGTGTGGAAGGGCAAGGCGCGCGAGGCCGAGGCGATCCGGCTGCTCGCCGTCGACCCGCACTCGCCGCTCGACGTCCGCGGCAACGCCGTGCGCAACGTCACGGAGTTCCACGAGGCCTTCGCGGTCACTCCCGGTGACGGGATGTGGCTGCCGGAGGAGGAGCGCGTCCGGATCTTCTGACGGCGCCGGTCAGAGCGGGAGCTTGAAGCCGACGTGTGACTTGACGAATCCGAGCCGCTCGTAGAAGCGGTGGGCGTCGGTGCGTGTGCTGTCGGAGGTCAGCTGCACGAGGTGAGCACCGAGACGCCGGGACTCCTCGACGGCCCACTCGATCAGGGTCGTCCCGAGCCCGGATCCGCGTTCGCTGGAGGCGACGCGCACCGCCTCGATGATGGAACGGGTCGTGCCGTGACGCGACAGGCCCGGGATGACGCTCAGCTGGAGGGTTCCGACGACGCGGCCGCCACGGTCGGCCACGACGAGGTGCTGGCCGGGGTCGGCAGCCACCCGTGCGAACGCCGACTCGTAGGTCGCCAGGTCCTCCGGGCTCTCGCGCGCCATGCCGAGCTCGTCGTCGGCGAGGAGCTCGACGATGGCCCGGATGTCGTCACGGGTCGCCGGGCGGATGACGAGCTCGTGGGAAGCCATCACGAGGACTCGACGACCTGCTTGAGCTGTCGAAGACCCTTCTCGAGGTCGGGGGCGATCATCTTCTCCATCGAGTAGACCTTGCTCATCAGCCGCATGACGAGGTTCTGCGGCCCCGTCATGACCCAGCTGACGCGCGTGCCGGCCTCGCTCGGCGTCAGCTCGAAGTCGACCCGGTTGTGCGCCTTCATCGGTGCTGCGAAGAGCAGGTCGATGCCGACCCGGTCCTCCGCGGTCTCGACGATCTCCATCCGCCCCTGGCCGGCCTTGCTGTTGCCGCGCCAGCCGTAGACGGCCCCGACCCCGGACTCCGCTCCGGCATAGGTCCGCTCAAGGGCGGGATCAAGGCCCTCCCAGGGCGACCACTTCTGCCAGGCCCTCAGGTCGGTGAGGAGCGGGAGGATCCGCTCGGGCGGCGCAGCGATGTCGATCGAGCGGTGGACACGGAACTCCTTGGCCATGTGCCGATCCTGTCACGGGACGGTGCCTGGACGGCGACTACCCTTGACGGATGGGCGAGACCGTTCGCCTCGTCCTCGGCGGGGACGTCATGACCGGCCGGGGCATCGACCAGATCCTCGCGGAGCCGGGTGCGCCGGTGCTGACCGAGCGCTACGTCACGGATGCCCGGGACTACGTGAGACTGGCCGAGCGGGTGAGCGGTCCGATCCCGCGGCCCGTCGGACCGGAGTACCCCTGGGGCGACACGCTGGAGGTCATGGACGAGGTGCCCTCCGCGGTGCGGCTGATGAACCTCGAGACGAGTGTGACCCAGTCGGAGGACCGGGAGCGCGGCAAGGCGGTGCTCTACCGGATGTCCCCGGCCAACCTCCCGGTCCTCGAGGTGGCCGGGGTGCACGTGTGGGGCCTGGCCAACAACCACGTCCTCGACCACGGGCGGCAGGGACTGCTCGACACGTTCGGTGCGCTCGGCGCCGCAGGGCTGACGACGGCTGGAGCGGGTCGCGATGCCGAGGTCGCCTGGGCCCCGGCCGTGGTCCCCGTCCCCGGCGGGCAGGGGCGGGTCGTCGTCCTCTGCGTCGCCCACCCGTCGAGCGGCGTGCCACCCCAGTGGAAGGCCGGGCGCACCCGAGCCGGAGTCGCGCTCGTCGACGATCTCTCCCGTGACAGCGCAGAGCTGATCTGCGGGAGGCTCCTCGCCGCGAGCTCGCCCGGCGACGTGCGGGTCGTGTCGATCCACTGGGGCACGAACTGGGGCTACGACGTCCCCGCGGACCAGCGGGCCTTCGCCCGCCGCCTCGTCGAGAGCGGAGTGCACGTCGTCGCTGGACACTCCTCGCACCACGCCAGACCCATCGAGGTCGGTGGCGGGGGGCTGGTGCTCCACGGCTGCGGCGACCTCGTCAACGACTACGAGGGAATCCGCGGCTACGAGCAGTTCCGGGGTGAGCTGCGCGTCCTCTACCTGGTCACCCTCGACGCGGCCACCGGAGATCTGGGAGCACTCCAGCTCGTTCCCTTCCGAACGCGGCGGCTGCGCCTCGAGCGCGCGAACGCGGCGGACTCCCGCTGGCTCGCAGACACCCTCGACGCAGCCTCCCGCGATCTCGGAACTCGCGTCGAGCTCGCCCGGGACGGCCGCCTGGGCGTACCCGTCGCCTGAGCCCGCCTCACGCGCACGTGGCCGTATGCCGCTGGGCGGGCTCCTCGCCCGACGCGCACTCGGGCTGGTCCCCGCGTTCGACGGGCGTGCATTCGGGGCCACTCGACGATGGCCGGATTTCGCCAATCCGCGGACAGGTCGCGGACGCGCTCGCTACGTTGGTTGGCGGATGCGACTCGTGACCGGCTCCCTCCAACCGAGCCGGCGGAGTGGTCCAAGGGGGAATGACCATGGCGCACAAGCCTGTCCGCACACTCGTCTCGACCGTCGTCACTGCTGCCCTCATCGGGGTGGGAGGGCTGGCGATCCCGTCCCCGGCTGCCGCGGCTGATCCCGATCCCGGCGTCGACAAGGTCGTCGCCTTGCTCGGGGGGAGTGGCGGCACCGCGAACCTCGCCGAGTGGATGACCGGCTTGAGCGGTATCGGGGCATTCGCCAAGACGATCCCCTACGTCGCAGCGAGCCCGGGCGGGCTGGCCGGAGTCGACGACCTCGTCAAGGAGGGCATCGCGAACGAGGTGGCGGGCCTCGACACCTGGGCCGCGCTCGACTCCGCGGACGGGCCGGTCTCCTTGCCCGGAGGGCGTGACGGCACCCTCGACGTCGACGTCGAGGACCTGGGAGACGGCAAGCGCGTGCACGTTGCGCTCGAGGTCACCCGCACCGTGGCCGACCAGGCGCTCAACGTGAGCTCGTCCAGCCCCAAGGTCGAGCTCGCCGCCCCCCAGGGCGTGACGGTGTCGGTCGAGGCGTCGGTATCTCTCTGGGTCGTCTGGACCGGGCCCACGACCAACCGCGTGTACCTCGCCAGCGATGCCGCTCACGCGCCCCGGGTCGACGTGGATGCCAGCGCGGAGCTGTCGGCATCGGCCAAGGCTGCCGTCGGCATCCTCGGAGTGACCTTGAGCAGCACCGACTTCGCCGTCAAGGCGCACGCCTTCGCGAAGCTCAACGACCCCAACAACGACGGCGTCCTGGCCTTCGACGAGGCGGGGACCGGTGACGGTGAGCTCGCGGCCGACGGCTCCCTCCAGGGACTCGTCAGTGCCGGACTCGACCCGACCGGATCGGACAGCGACCCGGGCACCGCAGGATCTGTCAGTGGCACGATGTCGGTGACTGCTGACACGAGCGCCCTTGCGGGCGTGACCTTCCCGAGTGTCGCGGCCGACATCACCATCACCTGGCCCGACATCTCTACCGGCACACCGACGGTCACGGCACCCGACCTCGCCTCGATCGTCGGCAAGTTCCAGAACATGAGCCTGCGCGACCTCGCGGACGGACTGGCGCAGGTCGCCACCGCCCTCACGGGCATCCAGAAGGCGAAGTACGACGCCGACGGCACCGGTTCGGGCACCGACCTGCTCGGCGACCTCGACCTGCCGTTCCTGCGCGGAACCGTCTCCGATGCCGTCAAGGCGAACGAGGTGCTCGTCGACTTCCTCGAGGCCAACGTCGTCCAGGCGCCGGACCCCAACCAGCCGTCGCCCCCCGGCTTCGACGCGAGCACGATCGGCAACCCGACATTCACGTCGCTCCAGGACCTCATCACCAAGCTCAAGGCCTCCGGCATGCTCGTCGACGGCCTCGACTGGGATTCCACGACGAGCAAGCTCATGTTCCACCTCGGGATGACGAAAGCGGCTCCGTCCTCTCCGGTGCCCATGGACGCCGGGGCCGCGAAGGTGTCCAAGCCGGGGGCGACCTACAGCGACAACGGCCTCACCCTCAACGACGGCAGCACCCCGTGGACGGATGGCCAGTGGGTCGGGATGCGGGTCGTCGCGGGGACGTCGGCGGGCGAGATCATCTCCAACACGGATGACTCGCTCACGCTCGCAACCGACTGGATCGGTGGGAAGCCTGCGTCGTCGTCGACACCGTTTGTCATCGTCGGCCCCGAGGCACAGCTCGGCGCCGTGACCTTCGGCGACGGCTTCACCGACGCACCCGGCTCCGGTCCGAAGCGGGGGATCCTGCGCGCCAACGCGGCCCAGACCTTCGCCACCGTCACGCCGTCCTTCACGGCCGACCTCACCCTCGTCCTCGACCTGCAGGACCCGAAGACCGGGTCGGCCTGTGTCGGCTTCGAGGGCAACACGGAGCCCTGCCCGTTCACCGAGACCAACGGGACCTTCAAGACGCAGATCGAGTCGCTGCCGCTCGGCGCTGACCGCGTCATGGTCCGGACCGGCCTGCCTCTGCTCACGGCCGACTTCCCCATCAAGACCAAGATCGACCTCACCGCCAATGCCGGCTTCTTCCAGGTGCACCTCGGCGGCAACCTCGAGGTGTGCAACAGCTCGGCATCCGCCAACTGCTCAGTGCCGGGCACCGGCCACATGCTCTCCATCGGCCTGAAGCAGACCGGTGACGCGCAGCACGACCTGCGCCTGCGCGAGCTCTTCGAGCGGCTCGTGACGACGACCCCGACGGGCCCGAGCCAGGCAGGCGACCTGCTCGACATCGACCTCAACGTCCGGGCCTACGGCGACGTCACCGTGTCGATCCCGGAGGCCGACGACTTCCTGCCCGGCGCGGCGAGCGTGACGGCGAAAGCCACGTGGAACGACCTCACCGAGACCACCGGCAGCGACGGTCCCCAGTTCGACGTGACCGAGCTCGACGAGATCCTCGCGCTCGACATCAAGCCCGGCTCACAGGCAGAGCTCTTCGCCATCGTGCTGCGCACCCTGCAGACCCTCGCCGCCCAGCTCGCCGAGGCCCAGCCGGGCGGTCCCTCGGGCGTCTACAGCACCGAGATCCCCGGCCTCGGGATGTCCCTGCGCGACCTCATGCGGCGCGACACGTCGGGTGAGGGCTCGGGGGTGACCTATGGCGCCAGCACGCTCACGGACGACAACCGGACCTTCGACGCGTCCTACGTCGGGCGTTCGGTCATCGTCGGCACCCAGGTCGCCGTCGTGAAGTCCACGGACGGGGCCCACGAGGTGACGCTCACCGAACCGTGGACCACCCCTCCGGCCAGCGGCGCGGCCTACAGCTTCCGCTCGCCGCTCGACGACGCCATCGACATCATGTCGGTCCATCCACCGCAGAACCTGCAGGACCTCGTCGCGCTCCTCAACGAGCGACTCGGCAACGACGCGCTCAGCTTCCGCTACCTCGATGACGGCGGAACGCCGAGCCTCGTGCTCGGTCTCGGGTGGGACCGTGCCTACACGGCCTCCTCGCCGCTCCGGCTGCAGCTCGACGGCGGCCCGGCCATCTCGGCCTCGACGTCCGGGCAGGGCAGCGTCGCGGTGGCCGGCGGCATCGATGTCGGCCTCGTGGTCCCGCTCCAGCCCGGCACCGGGCCCACGGACGCGACGAGCCTCAAGGTGCTCGCCGACTCGAAGATCAGCATCAAGGCCGACGCGGAGTTCGAGGGCACCGCCTCCGGCACGCTCGGCCCGCTGACCATCTCGGCCGGCATCCCCACCGACGAGGCCGAGGTCAGGGCGAGCCTGAGCCTCGACCTCGGCGACGCCACCGCGGCTGCTGACACCCCCGTGAGCTTCAGCACCTTCCTGGCCAACGTCGACGCCACGCTCAACGCGAACAACGACGCGGTCAGCTGTGAGCCGGACATCACGACGGAGCTCATGGTCTGCGGCCGCATCCCGCTCTATGCAGTGGTCGCCGGCGGGTCGCCATCAGACCTCGGCGACATCGCCCTGCGCCTCGAGGACTCGGACGACCCCGCCGACCTCGTCGACCTCACCGGCAACCTGCCCGCCCCCGACGACGCGTTGGCTCGCCTCGAGGTCCCTGGGGACATCGCCACGGCGCTCGCCAACGCGATTGCCGACTTCACCCAGGTCGGCCCCGGCATCGACGGCTACCTCGAGAAGATCGAGCAGGCGATGCGGGTGGCGACCCTCGACGGCAAGCTGCCCTTCGTCGGGAAGGACCTCCAGCAGGGTGCCGACTCGATCGCCAAGCTGCGCGCAGAGATCAAGGACAAGCTGGGCAACATCCCGGCGAGCCCCATGGAGGCCCGCGAGTACATCAACGACCAGCTCGAGGCCGCCATCGCGGCTGCCGGGCTCGAGGACGCCAATCTCGTCGTCAGCTACGAGTGCTCCGCCGACCTCGAACCGGCCGGTGCGCCCACGCTGACGCCGACACCGTCCACAGCGGGCGCGACCACGTGGGAATACCAGGTCGTCGCGAGCCAGGGAAGTGGGTCCGGCACGGACGGAGACACCCTGCCCTCGGCGAAGTCCACGACGACGACCGACTGGACCGACCTCGGCGGCGGCAACTCGATCAAGCTCGACTGGTCGTCGGTCTCTGGTGCGACGAAGTACAAGATCCTGCGGAGCAAGGACGGCGGAGCCTTCGGGCTCGTGACCGTGGTCGACGCCGCCGCCGGTGCCACGCAGACCTTCACCGACACGAGCAACGCCGCACCGTCCGCCTACACGCCGGTGACCGAGAAGCCGATGCTCATCGACTGCCCCGCCGACCAGATCGACGGTGTCAACCTGTCCTTCGACGTCCTCGCCGGAGAGGTCAGCGCCACCGAAGGCTGTGTGGCGGGCTCGGGCTGCCTCGGTGACGGCAAGAAGCTGCCGATGGACATCGGCATCCCCGGCCTCGCGCTGCGCTCCGGGCCGGACGACGCGATCACCTACGGACTCGGTCTCCAGCTGCACCTCAAGGCCGGGATCAGCCGGACGCGCGGCTTCGTCATCTACACCCACGACGACTGGCAGAACGGCGCCCCGGCTCCCGAGTTCGGGATCGGTGCCCGGTTCGACATGCCTGACACGATGAAGGCCGAGCTCGCCTTCCTCGACATCGACGTCGAGAAGCAGGGCGATGTGCCCCTCTTCGCCGGTGCGTTCCTCGTCGACCTCACGTCGACGTCGGTGCCCGAGACCGCGAACTCGGTGCTCACCATCGACGACATCGCGAACAGCGACGTGGCCTCCCTCTTCGGCATCTCGCTCTCGGCGAACGTCAAGGTCGACTGGATCGTCAAGGCGTCCGCGACCTCCGCGCTGCCCGGGGTGCAGGCCAACTTCCTGCTCGACTGGAGCATCACCGACAAGAACATCTCCTCGCTCGGCGCTCCGACGATCGAGTTCAAGGACGTCAAGCTCGACGCAGGAGGATTCTTCTCCGGCCTCCTCGGCCCCGTCCTCAAGAAGGTCAAGGCGGTCACCGGACCGATCCAGCCGGTCATCGACACGCTCTACGCGCCGATCCCGGTCCTGTCCGACCTGAGCAAGCTCGCCGGCGGTGGCGATGTCAGCCTCATCACCCTGGCGAAGACCTTCAACACGCTCGCCGGTGGACCTGACCTCGAGTTCGTCGAGCGCGTCCTCGCGCTGACGACGCTCGTCAACAACCTGCCCGAGTGCACGACGACGTGCCTCATCGACATCGGCGCCTTCACCGTGCCCGGGGACAGGGCGCTGCAGACCAGCGTGTCGCCGACGAGCGCCGACTCGCTCGTCACGCCGAGCGCCGGCACCAAGACCGGTGACGCCCTCAAGGGCGAGCTCAACACGAAGGGCGGAAAGGGAACCGTCTTCGGCACCGGTGGCGGTGAGGGGTCGGCGAACGAGTCCGGCTTCACCTTCCCGATCCTCGACAACCCGGCCTCCGTCTTCAGCCTGCTCATGGGCAGCGACGTGGCCCTCGTCGAGTTCGACAGCGGACCGCTGACGCTGGGCTTCACCTGGCGCCAGTCCTTCGGGCCGGTCTACGCCCCACCGCCGGTCATGGTCACCCTGTCCGGGTCGGCGTCGGTCACCCTGCAGATCATGGCCGGTCTCGACACCGCAGGCATCCGCTACGCCATCGAGGCTGCCCAGGCGAGTGGCGACACGGGCATCGACCCGGTCAAGCTGCTCGACGGGCTCTACTTCAAGACGACCGACAGCAACGGCAAGCCGGTGCCCGTCGTGCGGCTCGACGGCGAGATCGCGGCCGGGGCGGCGGTGAGCGCCTTCATCATCGAAGTCGGCATCGAGGGTGGCCTCCACCTGACCATCGGCTTCCACTGGAACGATCCCAACAACGACGGCAAGTTCCGGGTGAGCGAGTTCCTCAAGGCAGCGATCAACAACCCGCTCTGCCTGTTCACCACGACGGGACGGCTGAGTCTGTTCCTCAGGGTCTACATCACGATCGGCTTCTCGCCGTTCAGCACGACCTTCTCGTTCACCCTGGCTGACGTCACCCTGCTCGACTTCACGGCGCAGCCGGACTGCGAGCCGCCACCACCGAGGCTGGGCGGCACGGTCGGCGACACCCTCGTCGTCTTCGCCGGCAAGTTCGCCACCGACGAAGAGCGAGGAGCCCCGTGGGCCAACACCGCTGACACCGAGGCCGACGTGGTCAAGGTGACTCAGCTCCACTTCGCACAGCGGCCCGGTGACGAAGCCGGCACCCACCCGGGCTTCGACGGCTTCTCGGTGCAGATGCTCGGCGAGCGTCGGGACTACCTCGACACCGACCTCACGCGCGTCGTCGTCGACGGCCGCGGCTCGCTCGCGCCGCTCATCGTCACACTCGTCGGTGACGGCAAGAAGGACACGAGCACGGATCCGACGACGGCGGCCGACCTCACCGTCTTCAGCAGGGACGCAGTCGTCATCGGCTCCGACCACAACGACCAGATCCAGACGGGCACCGGCAACTCGTGGGTCGACGGGGGCAGGGGCGACGACCGCGTCGTCACTGCCGACGCGGCCGACAAGGTGGCTCGTGTTGCCGGCGGTGACGGTGCCGACGCCATCACCACGGGCGCAGGAGACGACTTCGTGTCCGGTGACGGCACCCTGGGCGCGCCCGAGCTGACGCGAACCGTCACGCTCAATGCGGTCGACAAGGACAACCATGGTGAGGAGACGGAGGAGCTCGCGAACCTCATCAACTGGACCCAGCTCGCGAACGACCCCACGATCGGGTCCCAGTCCGGAACGGGCATCGACATCATCAGCGTCGGGCTCGGCAAGAACCGCGTCAACGGCGGTGGTGGCGACGACAAGATCGGGGTCGCGTCCGATCGGCCAGACGGCGAGGGCGGCACCGTCACGTCCAAGGGCAACACGCTCATCGGCGGCGACGGCAGCGACCAGATCGCCGGGGGCAGCGCGAAGGACACGATCTATGCGTCCATCGAGAAGACCTTCGGCGTCGACGACGAGGGCGAGCCGGACACGTTGACGGAGGTCGACGGCAAGCCGGTGCCCAACATCATCGAGACCGGCACGGGCAACGACGTCGTCTACGGCAGCAAGGCCGAGGACATCGTCACGAGCCACTCCGCCATGACCGAGCACGCCCGGATCATCGGTGGTGACGGCAGTGACGCCCTCGTCGGCGGCTATGGGACCGACGCCGTCTTCGGTGGCCCGGGTGACGACTACGTCATCGCCGAGCCCAGCGAGGTCGGCGCGCTCGGGAGCTCCCAGCACGAGATCGAGGGCGTCTCCTTCGGCCTCAAGCGCACCGTGAAGCACCTGCCCCTGCCGCTCGGTGTCACGCCGTCGAGCAAGACGCTCGTGGGCGGGCTCGGCAACGACCACATCATCGGTGGCGACGGGCCGTCGACGGTCTTCGGCGACACCCTGCGCGACGAGGCGACCGTCGGCGCTGAGGACGACGAGACCTGCCGGCCTGGCTCCCCGGTGACGTCCGACCCGGTTCCCGAGGGCACGAGTGCAGGCACGGGTGACGGCAACGACCTCATCGAGGGCGGCGCCGGCGTCGACACGATCTCGGCGGGCGGTGCTCGCGACCGCGTCCTGGGGCACGGTTCCGACGACCTCGTCTGCGGCCAGGAGGGCGCCGACGTCCTCTTCGGCGGCGACGGCGGCGACGGGATCTGGGGCGGCTCCGGTGACGACCGCGGCTACGGCGAGGCGGACCATGACGTCGTCTTCGGCAACACGGGCGGGGACCAGCTCTACGGCCAGGACGGCCAGGACGTCATCGAGGGCAACGACGGCAGCGACCGCGCGAGCGGTGGCGACGGCGACGACCTCGTCTACGGCGGCACGCGTGCCGAGGCGCGCAAGGACACCGGTCCCTCCGGTGACACCGATGCCGGCGACGTCCTTGCCGGCGACACGGGTAGTGACATCCTCATCGGGGACAACGGAACGGTCGACGACCCGCTCAACGCCAACGACCCCGACGCCATCCCGTTCGATCTCGACGGCACGCCGGAGAACGCGGGCCGTGGTGACGTGATCTACGGTGGCGACGGCCCCGACACCGCCTACGGCGGTCTCGGTGACGACGAGGTCAATGGCGGCAACGACGACGACCACCTCGAGGGCAACAACGACTCCGACGTCGTCCACGGCAACGCGGGCGAGGACGAGATCGTCGGCGGTTCCTTCCAGCAGGTGAGCTCGGGCATCGGCCGCCCCGACGCCGGAGACCGCCTCTACGGGGACGCCGGCCCGGACCTCATCGCGGGCGACAACGCGATCCTCGTGTCGGGAGTCATCGACGCAGACGCGACGCCGGTCACCCGGATGCGCGGATTCGCCGCCAACCACGGGGTCCAGCTGCTCGACCTCGACCCGACGGCGACCGTCGGCAACTGGGGCGCCGACGAGATCGAGGGCGGTGACGGCGAGGACGTCATCTTCGGTCAGCGCGACACCGACCGCATCAAGGGCAACGCCGACGACGACTACGCCGAGGGCGGACCAGACATCGACTGGATCGAGGGCAACGCCGGGGACGACGACCTCGTCGGTGGCAGCTCCGACCCGTTGGGCAGCGGCTCGGGCGAGACGGCGACGGGACAGCCCGACGACGCCGACGCCATCTTCGGCGGCCCCGGGGACGACGTGGCCCTCGGCGACAACGGCCAGGTCCTGAGGCCTGAGACGGGGCAGGCCCCGACGGCGGTCACCGTTCGCCTCGGCAGCACTCCGGGCACAGCCATGGCACCACGCGTCATCGAGGCGTGGGACCGCAGCACCGGGACCGGCTACCTCGACGCGCCTGCCGCGGACCGCTACGGCGCCGACCGGATCTCCGGCGGCGACGGGGTGGACGTGGTCAAGGGCCAGGACGGCGACGACGTCATCACCGGTGACGGCGGCGGCGACTACGTCGAGGGCAACGGCGGCGCGGACGCCATCTTCGGCGACCTCGCTTTCGGGACCGCGTCGGCTCACGGCACCCCCGCAGCGGCGATCTCGGCCGCATGGCCGGGAGACCCCAGCGGCACGGCGCTCCTCGTCGGCACGAGTGACGGGGACGGACAGGACGACCTCATCGGAGGAACCTCCACACCCGCCTTCCGCGATGGTGGCGACACCATCGAGGGCAACGGGGCCGACGACGTCGTCCTCGGCGACAACGGATCCCTGCTGCGCACCCTGACGGGCACACCGGAGGCTCAATCCGAGCAGGTGTACGTCGATCGCTATCCGGACGGCGCCGTCCCCGCGGATGCCACGCGGTCCCGCACGCACGACCCGCAGCTGCCGGGCCCGAGCACGCGCTTCTGCACCGAGGAGCAGGAGACGTGTGAACCCGCAGGTGCCTTCGGTGGCGACACCGTCTGGGGTGACACCGGCAACGACGGCATCTGGGGACAGGACGGCGACGACGTCATCTCGGGCAACGCGGGCGACGACGACCTCTACGGGGAGCTCGGCGATGACCGCATCAACGGCAACGACGGCCGGGACGCGATCGTCGGCGACCGCGGTGGCGTGGTCAACCAGTTCCTCAGCGACGGTGACTCACCTGCAGAGTTCACGTTCTCGATGAACAACCCGCCGGCGGAGACGTTCACGGGCTTCCGGCGGGAGTCCTACGACCGTCGCGTCGACCTGCTCCACGACGTCGACGGTGACGAGTGGATCGGTGCGTCGACCGACGACCCGATGCCCCACGACGGCATCACGACCGGTGGCCGGGACCTCATCCGGGGCGGCGCGGGTGCCGACAACATCCACGCCGGCTTCGGGGACGACGTCGCCAACGGTGACAGCGGCGGTGACGAGGTCTTCGGCGGGGACGGCGAGGACGTCCTCTGGGGCGGGCTCGGCTGTGACCCCGTGCTCGACGCGGCCACGTCGGACTGCCTCACGGACGGTGCCTTCGACGCGAGCTCTCGCGGGACGAACGACCGGTTCGTCGACCACGTCTTCGGCGGGGTCGGGGAAGCGGACGTCGAGAAGCAGGACATCTCGGGCTCCGACCTTCTCGATGTGCGCCCACGGGGCAGCTATGAGCCGGGCACCGGCTGCACGCTCGGCGACTGGCCCCTCACCACGGGCGAGAAGAAGACGCTCGAGACCATCGACCCGTGTCTCTGGTTCGAGATGACCGGCACCGACGACGCCGACGAGGCCAACAACAACCACCACCACGGCACCGACTGGCTCTACGGTGGCTGGGACCGTGACGTCATGCAGGGCGACGTGGCGGCCAACGGGCCGAACCCGGGTGACCGCCTCATCGACTGGGTCGGGGTCTACAACCTCTACACCCACTGCAACGCGGCCTACGGTGGCTTCAACGACGTCCGTCAGCACTCACCGGCGATGCAGGACTTCCTGCAGCAGCTGGCCTGGGCCACGGGCGCCGGACGGTCGGCCTCCGACGTGACCACCGAGGGCACGTCAGCCTTCCGGGAGCTGGCCATGGTCTACACGGCCGACATCCGGGACCACGGCTCCGGCCCGGCCTACCCGACCACGCCGGGGCACTTCGAGGAGGTGGCCTGCGTGCCGTGACCGTGAAAAGCACTGGAGCGCAGGGGATCTGACGTCGGATGCGAGCCCAGCGGCATACGGGATGATCCGTATGCCGCTGGGCTCGCCCGCGCTGTCAGGCGCGCGAGGCGACGTGTGCGCGACGCTCGAGGCGGATCCGGCGGGCGAAGTCGATGGTCACCACCGTGAGCAGGGGGAGCCAGAGCAGGATCGGCGCGTAGGCCGCGTAGGCCAGCCAGGCGCCGTCCGTCTGGTCCGGCGGGGGACAGCCGGGCACCTTGTCGTTGGGCAGCCGCCACGTGAAGATGGGGTTGAGGACGGCGTAGAGGTCCACCGACGCGAGCACCGCGATCCCGACGCAGGCAGCGGCGATGACGACGCGCGGGTTGATCGGGCGGCCTCCGCGGCCCGGCACCCAGCGTGGCAGCCGACGCCCCCACTCGCTGACCAGCCCCACCGTGAGGAACGCCGCGCCGAAGGAGACCGCCGACAGGCCGACCATGTAGGCGCGGGTGCCCGGGCTGTCCGGGCAGCCGGGCGGGATCTGGGTGATCGCATAGACGCGCCACAGGGCTGACGGCAGGACGCAGGCGGGCACCAACCACGCCGCCCAGCGGATGAGACGCGACGGTTCGATTGCTGCTGTCTGTGACTGGATCAACGTGATCCACACTCCTTCCGCGGCATGGCTTCAGCGTCACCGCGGCAGGTGGTCGGGGGCACTCCGCCGTTCGGCAGATGCGTGGCCGCGACTCGCGGAGGATCCGGCAGATCAGAGCGGCGTGGCCACGGCCCAGGCCGCGACGGTTGCCTCGGACAGGCGGCGCATCCGCTCGCCATAGGCTTCGTACCCGTCCGAGACGAACCCGCCGTCCCCGGCGCGCAGGTCGTGCACGCTCAGGCCGAACGCAGACGGCCACACGTCTGCGGGAAGTGCGGCGTAGGGCTCGAGGGGCCGCAGGTCATAGCCGGACTTCGCGCGCCCGTTACGGGCGACCTGGTGGGCGGCCACCCGGAGCACCGCCTCGAGCCCCCGGTCCACGTAGAGCTGGAGGAGCTGGTACTGGGCCGAGGCCTGACGCGCGCGGAACTGACTACGGTGCTGAAGGACGAAGGTCATCACGAGCGGTAGGTGCCAGCGGTACATGGTGCGGTCCTGCTGCTCCTCCGCGAGGGCCTCGTGCCACGAGTCGATGCAGGGCCGCGGCTGTCCGCACTCACACGTCATGCGTCAGGCCGGGGGAGCGATGTCCTGCTGCGCCGGCAGCTGGTCCTGCCGCACGATCCCGACCGGGCACGTCATGCCGTTGGGGCCGTGGTTGCAGTAGCCGCCGGGGTTCTTGTGCAGGTAGCCCTGGTGGTAGTCCTCGGCGAGGTAGAACGGCCCGGCGTCCTCCGCGGACCGGATCTCCGTCGTGATCTCGCCGTAGCCGTTGTCGTGCAGGACGTGCTGGAAGGCCTCGCGCGTCGCCTCGGCCGCGGCCTGCTGGCCCGGCGTCGTCCAGTAGATCGCGGACCGGTAGGCGGTGCCGACGTCATTGCCCTGCCGGTTGGCGGTCGTCGGGTCGTGGTTCTCCCAGAACTCCTTGAGGAGCAGCTCCGGCGACGTCCGGGCGGGGTCGTAGACGACGCGGACCGTCTCGGCGTGGCCGGTCAGACCGGTGCACGTCTCCTCGTAGGTCGGGTTGGGCGTGGAGCCGCCCATGTAGCCGGCCGACGTGTTGACGACGCCCGGCAGCCGCCAGAAGATCCGCTCGACGCCCCAGAAGCAGCCCATGGCGACGTACATCACCTCGGAGCCGTCGGGCCACGGCCCCTCGAGGGGGGTGCCGAGGACCACGTGGGTGGGCGCCACGGTGAACGGCCGGTGGTCGCGCCCCGGCAGCGCCTCGTCGCGGGTGGGCATCGTCGTCCTCTTTCCGAATCCGAACACCATCCCAGTGTCACACCCTTCTCGTTCGCCGTGACCTTGCGCTGGTCCAACGTCGCAGGAGCCCCCCGTATGCCGCTGGGCTCGGTTCCGCACGCAGCCTGACCTCCCGGTCGAGTGGCCCCGAAGGCCGAGGCGGGCTCCTGCGCGGGCCCGCATTCCAGGCCACTCGACGTCGTGGTCCTCCAGCCAGACCGTGAGGGCCCGAGCGTTTGGGGCCACTCGACTGGGCTTTTGGGGCCACTCGACTGGGCTTTTGGGGCCACTCGACTGGCTCTCTTGGTCGAGTGGCCCCAAACGACAGCCGGGATCTCGCGATCTCTGCCGAACGGCGGATGGCGAGTCCCCCGTGCTCCCCGGACGCTTGCTGCACGAACTCGCGTGACGTGGCGTCACCACCCACGTGCTCCGTTGCCAGCCGCTGTGAAGGAGGCTCCATGCGAACCGGCATCGACGACGCACCGCTGACACGGTCGACGACCGCCGTCGCGCGGCTGCTCTCGAGCTGGCCGCGGTGGACGGCGTGGGGCGCGCTGATCTGGTCGGCGGCCTATGCCGTCGCCGGCCTGCTCTGGTGGCGCGGGGCGGACTGGTATCCCTTCGCGGCCGTGCCGATGGACCGGATGAGCATGTCCATCCTCGAGGGGGCTCCTGCCGAGGTCGTCGGCCCGGGCTTCGCCGTCCTCGGTGGCCTCGGGGTCGCCGCCGCGACGGTGTTCCTCGTGGGCACGCAGTCGTTCATCGTGCGTCGCGCCGCGCTGGTCGTGGGCGCCTCGTCGGCGGTCCTCGCGACGACGCTCATCCCGGACTACACGATGCTGGGACTGCTCGCGCTCTGGCCCGTCCTGCTCGTCTTCGCCTTCACCGGCGTGCCCGGCGACCAGGACGGACTGGGCGACATCCTCTACTGGCACCGGGTGAACCTGCTGCTCGTGTTCCTCGGCGGGCTCCTCTGGGCCGCCGCGACGCTCGCCGCGCACCGACGTTCGGCTGGTCGGTGCGTGCACTGCGGACGCCGGCCCGGCGCCGCCCAGCCGGTCTCTGTCCTGCGCCGACGGCACCTCCTGGTCCGGGGGCGCCGTTGGGTCCTCCTCGCGGTGCTTGCGACGATTCCCTACGACGTGACCCGGCTGGCCTGGTGGCTGGGTTGGCCCCTCGGTCTCACGGAGGAGCTGTTCGTCTCGCTCCAGGATCCTCCCGAGCTGCTCACTGTGGGGCTCGCCCTGGCGGTGCTCTCGACCGGTGGCGCCGCGCTGACGCACGGTCTCGTCGCCCGATGGGGCGAGGTCTTCCCTCGCTGGATCCCGAGACTGCGAGGACGCAGAGTGCCGGTCCTGCTCGCTGTCATTCCCGCCACGACGGTCACCCTGACCCTGCCGCCGGCGGCGCTCATGTTCGCCAGTTCGCGGGTCAACGGCGGGTTCGACCTCGCCAACTGGGGTGTGTGGCTACCGAGCCTCGTGTGGCTCCTGTGGGCGATCGGACTGGGCGGCGCGACCTGGGCCTACCACCAACGGCGACGTGGCGCGTGCGCCCACTGCGGCCCGCACCCGCGGTGACCCTCCACGCAGAGCCGGCTCAGCGGCATACGGCCCTGTCGCCGGGTCGGCAGGTGCCCCTCCACGCGCCTGCCGACCCCGCCGAAAAGGGCTGTGCGAGGGGGCTCCACCGGCGGGATACTCACGGCGTGAGGGTCACTGCGGCCGGGCCCGTCGCGGAGCTTGGCAGGAGTCAGCCGCGGTGGCGGACGATGTCCGCAGGCGCCGCGGCCGCGTTGACGTTCGCCGCGCTGCTTGCCCTCACGAGCCATCTCGGCTGGGTCATCAGCCTCCCCACGGCCGTGGCGACCGCGGCGGTGGTGCTCCTGCTCGTCATCTTGGTGCGCGGCCGACCCGCCGGCCACGCGGTACTCCATCTTGCCGTGGCTTCGAGCGGCGCCGTCTCACTGATCGCGACGGCCTCCGTGCTCGTCGACGAGACACTGCCCCTCGAGGCGTCCGGGAACTGGGTGCTCCTCGAGGTGGGCTCGGTCCTGCTCCTTGTGGCCGCAGGCAGCCGGTGGGGACAGGGTGTGGGCGGCGTGCTCGCCACGGGCCTCGCTGCGGCGGCCAACTGCGCGTGGATCCTGCGCTTCCTCCCGGACCTCAGGCCTGTCGCACTGGTCGCCGGTCTCGCGACGTGGTCGATCGGCACGCTCGTGGCGGTCGGCGCCGGCGCCTACCCGCGCCGGGCCGAGGCCCACCGACTCCTGGCCGTCGCGGCCGCTCGGGCCGCGCAGCGACGGCAGCTCGAGCGCGACCTGCACGACTACGTCGCCCACGACCTCAGCGGCATCCTCAGCCAGGCCCAGGCGGCCCGGTTCGCCGCGGGTGACGACCCGGAGACGATGCGCCGAGTCCTCGCCGGCATCGAGGGTGCGGCGACGAGTGCCCTCACCGCCATGGATCGCAGTCTCGAGCTGCTCCGCGCCGACAACCACGAGGGAGGGGACGCCGCTGCCGTGCCCCTGGCCCCGCCGGCGCGTCACCCCGACCTCCGCGACCTCCCCGGGGCCGTGACCGCGTTCGCCGAGGCCAGCGCGGCAACCGTCACTGCTTCCTACGCGGACGGTCTCGAGCAGGTGCCGCTCGAGGCGAGCACGGTGCTGCACCGTGTCGTCATCGAGTCCCTGACCAATGTGCGCCGCCATGCTCCGGGAGCAGAACGCGTGGAGGTCGAGGTGCGCCGCACGGTCGACGCGGTCATCGCCGTCGTGCGCAACCGGGGCGGTGCCGCAGTCGGCGACGGGTCCGGGGAGTGGGCTGGCTCATCCGGCTCTGGACGGGCGGCCACGTCCCGGCTGGCGCTTCAGCCTGGCCGCCGCTCGGGAACCGGCCTCGCCGAGGTCGCGACCCGGCTCGCAGAGCTGGGCGGCACCCTGCGGGCCGGCCCACTGTCGGACGGCTGGGAGACGGAGGCGTCGATTCCGCTCGGCCGGTCCTCGTTCGACCCTGCGACAAGGGGGAGCGGTGGCTGAACATCTCGCGAGGCGGGCCCGGCCGACTTCGCCCGACCAACCCGTCCGACCGGTCCGATCCGTACGGACTCCGCGGCCGGTGCGACAGGTCAGGGTCGTCGTCGCCGACGACCAGGAGCAGGTGCGGGACGGGTTCGCGCTCGTCCTGGGTCGGCACCCGACCATCACCGTCGTGGGGGCAGCCGCCGACGGGGTGACTGCCCTGGAGCTCACGCGACACCTGCGACCCGACGTGCTGCTCGCTGACATCCGGATGCCGCGGATGGACGGACTCGAGGTGTGCCGTCAGCTGCGCGACGACGAGCGGACGAAGGTCGTCGTCGTCACGACGTTCGACCTCGACGAATACGTCGCGACCGCCCTCGCCAACGGGGCCCACGGCTTCATCCTCAAGCGGTCTCGTCCGGAGCTGCTCATCGAGGCAGTGCTCGCGGCGGCGACTGGGGACGCGCTCGTCAGCCCTGAGCTGACCATGCGGCTGCTCCGCAACGCCCGGATGAACCCGAACCACCGGGCCCACGACGCAGCCACGATGCTGACGCCGCGCGAGCTCGACGTGGCGCGCGAGGTCGCCCTCGGGCGGACGAACGCAGAGATCGGCAGGACGCTGTTCGTCACCCCGGGCACGGTGAAGACCCACCTGGCCAACATCCAGGCCAAGCTCGGCGTCTCGAACCGCGTGGGCATCGCCGCCTGGGCCTGGTCGAGGGGGGTCGTCGAGGAGCTTCCCACCTGACCTGCGCCGGGTTCCGTTCGAGACGTGAGCCCACGGACGACCATGAGCTCCGCCGCCGTGGCAGCTTCGTGCTCCGCCAGCCTGCCCGACGCGATCTCGTGGTAGTCGGTCGGCCCTGTGGACAAGGATCCAGGGCGGAGCCGCGACGGGGCAGGCTGGTGCGGATGGATGCTGCGACGGTGGTGGCCCAGCTCGGGGGTGCATGCACCTGGGCGGAACTGCGCAAGGTTCTGACGAAGAGGGCCATCCGGCGCGCCGTCAGCGACGGCGCGCTGCTCCGTGTCAGCAAGGGCCGCTACATCCTGCCTGACCTCGCCGAGACCCGGCGCACCGCGGTGGAACTGACCGCGGTTGCCTCGCACACGACCGCAGCCCTCCACTGGGGCTGGGGGGTCAAGAAGGAGCCGGTCCATCCGCACCTGACCTTCCCGCGTGGGCGGAAGAGGCGGGGGCGTGCCACGTCGGCGGTTCGCCACTGGCGGTCGCTGGACCCGGGCGACGTCGTCGACGGCTGGGTGACGAGCCAGGTGCGCACCGTGATCGACTGCTGTCTCGGCCTGCCGTTCGACGAGGCCCTCGCGGTCGCGGACTCGTCGTGGCGCGACGGTCTGGACCCTCGCGAGGTGGCCTCGAGGGCGGCGCTGCTGCCGGTGCGGAGCCGGCGCCGCGTCGCGTCGGTTCTCGCCCACGCCGATCGCGGGGCGGCCAACCCTTTCGAGTCGGTGCTCCGGGCTCTCTGCATCCTCGGGGGCGCAGACGTCGTGACGCAGTACGTGATCACGGACAAGGGCTTCTTTGCACGGGTCGACCTCGCCGTCGAGGAGTTGATGATCGTCGTGGAGGCCGAGAGCTTCGAGCACCATGCCGACCGGGACTCGCTAAGGAGCGACTGTCGTCGCTACACCGGCCTCGCCGCTCGCGGCTGGGTAGTCCTCCGGTTCACCTGGCACGAGGTGATGTACGAGCAGGACTACGTCATCGCCGCCGTGCGAGCGACCATCGAGGCGCGCCGACGGACGACCACCACGCCGGCCTTGCCCGCGTGACGGAGCACGATCAGCCTCGGGAGCGCCGAATGCGGTAGTCCATCGGCTCGGGCGGCTGGTGCAGGCGCTAGTCGAGGACGCCCATGAGGAAGTCGGCGCCGACCACGGCGAAGAGCGCGGCGATGCCGGCGAGGCGGAGGATCGTGGGCCGACGGGTGAGCGCGGCATACAGGGAGGCGAGGACGGCGGCGCCTGCGAGCTGCGAGGCCGTGACCCCACCGGCCCATCCCAGGACGCCGGAGCCGAGGGCGAGCAGCCATGTGACGAGTGCCACGACCCAGAGGACGAGGCCGAGACCGTAGGTGGTCCGCGGTCCCCACCTCACTGCGAAGGTGTCCATGCCGGCGTGCTCGTCGGGGTCGTGGTCGAGGGCCGTCGTCGGCAGGTAGAGCGCAGCAGCGACCGTCATCCCGAGGACACCGAGGAGTGGCGGGTAGTCGGCGACCGCGCGGTGCAGGGACCAGCCGGCGACAGGAGCGACGAGGCCGACCACGACCGCGTTCGCGGCGACGTCCCACCCTGCGCGCACCTTGAGCCGCAGGGGCGGGGCGCTGTAGGCCCGGCCCAGCAGGACGACGACTGCCGTGGCGGCCGCGACGCGGGGACCCACGAGGGCGGCGGCGCCCACGGCGCTGAGGGACAGGACGGCGTGCCAGATGGCCATGTCGCGGGCGGTGAGCAGTCCCGTGACGAGAGGTGCGCCCGCTCGCCTCGGGTTGAGCCGATCGGTCGGCAGGTCGTGCAGGTCGTTGACCGTGCAGACCGAGCCCCACACGAGCGGGCCGAGGACGATGCCGACCAGGGCGAGCCTCAGGGGGTCGTCGAGGCCCGGCGTCCACGAGCCCGTGGCCACGGCCCACCCGAACCAGACCGGGGCCCAGGCGAGCGGCCAGAACTGTGGGCGAGTGACGGCGAGCAGGGCGAGCAGCCGAAGGATCCCTCCGCGCCGCCCGTGGCGGGACGGTGCTGCCTGTCCCTGCCGCGTCGTCGTCGAGGTCACCGGCCGCACCCTGAGCAGCGTTCTCGGCGCCTGAGGTGGTATGCCAGCGTTGCCCCAGCGAGGGCAAGGCCCCAGAAGGGCAGCAGCACGCCCGGGCTCGTCGTCGCCCATCCCGAGTCCACGGGATGGAGGCCGAGCAGCCAGACCCGGAGCCCCCCGATGCCCGAGGAGAACAGGAGCAGGGCGATAGCCGACGCAGGGACGATGGCGGCCCGAGGCGGCACCACTCGGCCACCGAGGATCGGCACCCAGTCGGGGACGCGCTCTCCCCAGGACTGGACGAGCCCCAACGTGAGCCCGGCGCCACCGAGGGCGAGCAGCGCGATGAAGGCACCCGCCGCGAAGATCGTCGGATCGCTCGCCGCCTCCTCCTCGAGGAAGGAACGGGGCACACCGAGGGGCACTCCGACGAACCAGGCGAGCCTCGTCGTGGCGTAGAACACCGGGACAGCCACCGCGGCTCCGACCATCCACCGGCCCCAGGCGCGTGCACGATCGGGACGCGTCCACGTCTCCCGGGTCGCGCGCCCGCAGTGGACGCAGCCGCCCCGGGCGCGGCGGACGAGGTCTCGGGCCAGGACGAGCCATGCGCCACCGACGCCGAGCAGGATGACCTGGTGCACCACGGGCCACGGGAGCTGGCTGCCGATGGTGACACCGCCACCCGGCCACCCGAACGGCAGGCCGATGACGAGGATCGGCACGTGCGCCACCGCGACGAGCACGCGACCGTCCGGGACGACCAAGGCGAAGAGGCCGAACTCGATCGACGATGCCGCGATGGCCGCGACCGTGGCGATGCGTCCGGGTCGTGGCAGCGACGTGATGCCGAGGGTGACGAGGCCGAGGATCGCCACGGAGATGACGGCCACGGAGCCGATCCGCTGGGAGACGTCCGCCAGGACCGAGTCGCCATGTGCGGCAAGGCCCTCGCCGTCGGCGAAGGGGTACCACGCCCCTCCGAGGAACCACGCTGTCCCGGCGGCCGCGTAGGCAACCATGGCGAGGCCCAGGAAGGGCCGGACCCAGCGGACGTCCCGGGGAGCTCGTCGGGCATCGGTCCGCGGCGGTCCTGCACGCAGCGATCCGTCGGTCGTCATGACCTCAGGCTGCGATCCGAACGCGCTCCGGGCCATCTGCCATTCGGCGGATCGCCCGATCATCCCCGTCGCGACACCCTGACGGCATGGAGACAACACCCCTGCGGCGCTCGGCCGTCGTCGGCGCTCTCGCCCTGCTCGTCGCGGCAGCGGTCTCCACGGTTGCCGACGCGCCCCTGGGCCGCCTGTCGCAGGTGCCGGCGCTCCCCACGTGGTCGCTGTGGGTGGCGGCAGCCCTGGCGGTGGTCGGTGCGATCGCCGTCCGGCGTGGCAGGACGCGTGGCTGGGTCCTCGCGGTCGTCTCGGGCGCGGTCCTCGTCACGTCAGGAGCCGTCCTGCCGCGGGTGCCGCACGAGGCGCTCGCGGTGCTCCTCTGGGTCATCCAGCGTTTCACCGGGGCCGAGTCGCTGTTCGAGATGCCCGTTCCCTGGGTGAGGGCGCTCGTGCACCTGCTGGTCGTCGTGGCGGGTGCGGTCGAGGTTGCCGTCCTCGTGCTGCTGTACCGCGCCCGCGGCGCGAGGTGCTGGCGCTGTGGAACGCGCGATGGCGTGCCCGCCCAGCGGCCGCGCTGGCTGAGGGGCGTGGCGATCGGAGCGGCTCTGGCGCCGCTTCCCTATGCCATCCTCAAGGCGGCGTGGGGGCTCGGAGCCACCTGGGGGCTGACGCGTCCCGACGTCTTCGCAGGGGTCCAGCTGACGACGCCCGGCATGGGCGACACGACCATGCTGTCCGCCATCGGTGTCGTGGTGGCCCTGGTCCTCGGCACTCGCCGACCTCGCGTGCTGCGTTGGCCGCTGCTCGGCATCGGGGTCGTGGGCTCACTCATGCTCCTGCCGATCGGAGTCATCGGCACTGTCCAGATCGTCCAGCTCCTCCTCGGCGCAGCGACCTTCGTCGACGAGGGCATCGCCATGGAGGTATTCGGGGTGGTGTACGCGACCTTGCTCGTGTGGGGACTCCTGCTCGCCGCCACCACCGTCGGGGCCTGGCGTGCCGGGAGGCCGCCCTGCCGGGCTCACCTGGTGGCTCAGTCCTCCTGAGCCGCCGTATGCCGCTGGGCCGGCTCCCGGACAAACCGTTGGCAGCGCGCGGGGCTCGACGACAGACTCGGCGGCATGACCGACTCCCTCGAGATCCGACCGCTTGACCTCCTCGACGAGTCCCAGGCCGAGCACGCGTCGGCGTGGGTCGAGGTCCACGCAGCGGTCCAGCGGGAGCTCTTCGGCGACGGCGGCAGTGAGTGGACGCTCGACGAGCTACGGGCCATGCACCGCAAGACGGACAAGAAGCGCGTGGCCCTCGCTGCGTGGTCCGGCGGCCACCTCGTCGGAGCGCTGTCGATCATGCTGCCGATGCTCGACAACCACTCCCTGGCGATGTTCTTCCCTGCGGTCCTCGCCGAACACCGCCGGCGGGGCGTCGGTTCGCGTCTCGTGGAGACGGCCGAGGGGATCGCTCGGGAGCATGGTCGGTCGACGTTCCTCGCCGAGACGGAGTGGCCGGAGGGTGGCGTCGACCTCGGGGCGGAGTTCGCGCGGCGGCACGGCTATGTCGTGGCACAGGAGGTCCTGCGCAGCGAGATGCACCTCCCGGCACCGAGGGAGGGCCTGCAGCGCGTCGTCGCCGAAGAAGGCGCCGAGGACTACGTCGTCGAGTGCTTCGTCGACGACCTGCCCGAGGCCTGGCTCGAGGACAGGGCCCACCTGCAGCGACGGATGAGCACGGACGCCCCGCTGGACGACGTGGAGTGGCAGGAGGAGGTGTGGGACGCGGGGCGGATGCGGGCCGCCCACGCGTCGGCGCGATCCACGGGCCGGAGGGTGGTCGAGGCGGTCGCCCGCCACGTGCCCTCAGGCCGCCTCGTCGGCTTCACCCGGGTGGAGGTGTCACCCGCACGCCTCGATCTGGGCTACCAGCAGGACACCCTCGTCCTCCGGGAGCACCGCGGCCATGGCCTCGGCCTGCGGCTCAAGGCTGCTGCCGCGCTGCTCCTCATGGACGCCCTTCCGGAGGTGAGGGCCGTGCGGACGTGGAACGCCGCCTCCAACCGGCACATGCTCGCCGTCAACCGGGCCCTCGGCTACAGGGTCGACGGCTACAGCCGGGAGTGGCAGAAGCATCTCGACTGAGCCACGAGGTCGGGGCAGCGCTGGGGCGGTGTCCAGCTCAGCGGCATACCGAAAATTCATTTATGGGAAACCCAAGCATCACTTATGATCGCTGACGGTCCAACCGTCCGATCCCGAAAGAGATGCCCACGATGCGCTCCCGCCTCACCCTCACCGCCCTCCTCGCCGTCCTTGCCGTGCTGCTCACGGCCTGCAGCACCTCCGGCACTGACTCGGGCGCCTCCGGCGGCTCAGACCTCGCGGCCGTGAAGGAGGCCGGCGTCCTCAAGGTGGGGACGGAGGGCACCTACGCGCCGTTCTCCTTCCACGACCCGACGACCAACGAGCTCGTCGGCTACGACGTCGAGGTCATCAAGGCGGTCGCGGACGAGCTCGGCGTCACGGTCGAGTACGTCGAGACGCCGTGGGACGCGATCTTCGCCGGCCTGACGTCCGGCCGCTACGACGTCGTCGCCAACCAGGTGACCCGCACCACCGAGCGCGAAGGCCTCTACGGGCTGAGCAGGACCTACACCTACTCCGAGGGCGTCATCGCCACCCGCGCGGACGAGGCGTCGATCACGGACCTCGCCGGACTCAAGGGCAGGAAGGCGGCACAGAGCCTGACGAGCAACTGGGCGCAGGTCGCCAAGGACGCCGGCGCGAACGTCGAGTCCGTCGAGGGCTTCACCCAGGCGATCACGCTGCTCAAGCAGGAGCGCGTCGATGCCACCGTCAACGACAGCCTCGCCGTCCTCGACTACCAGAAGTCGACCGGCGACACCGACGTCAAGATCGCCGCCACGACCGGCGACGTCTCCGAGCAGGTCGTCGCGACGCGCAAGGACTCCGACCTCGTCCCCGCCATCGACGAGGCGCTCGCCGACCTGGCCGCCGATGGGACCCTCAAGGCGATCTCGGAGAAGTACTTCGGCTCCGACGTCTCCGTCCAGCCCTGAGGCGTGGGCAGCAAGTCCACCGGTGACGGGTCGTCCCGGTGAACGACCAGACCATCGAGCTCATCGGCAACTCGCTGTGGCCGCTGCTCAGGGCGACCGTCACCTCGACGATCCCGCTGACCCTCATCAGCTTCGTCCTCGGCCTGGTCGTCGCCCTGGCCGTCGCCCTGATGCGGCTGTCGAAGGTGCGCGTCGTCTCGTGGCTGGCGCGCGCCTACGTCTCCGCGATCCGCGGGACGCCCCTGCTGCTCCAGCTGTTCATCATCTACTACGGGCTGCCCGCCCTCGGTGTGCGGTTCGACCCCTTTCCGGCCGCGGTCCTCGCCTTCACGCTCAACGTCGGCGGCTACGCGGCGGAGGTGATCCGCTCGGCGATCCTCGCCGTGCCGAAGGGCCAGTGGGAAGCGGCATCCACGGTCGGCATGGACTACGTCACGACCTTGCGTCGCGTCGTCCTGCCGCAGGCGACCCGCACCGCCATCCCCCCGCTGTCCAACACGCTCATCTCGCTCGTCAAGGACACCTCGCTCGCCTCGACGATCCAGGTGACCGAGCTGCTCCGGGTCGCGCAGGAGGCCGCCGCCCCGACCTACGAGTTCTTCGCGCTCTACGGCGTCGCAGCGGTGTACTACTGGGTCGTCTGCCTCGCGCTGTCCTTCGGTCAGGCGCGGCTCGAGGAGCGAGAGAACAGGTACGTGGCCGCATGACCGAGCCGATGGACGACGCATCGCATCCCCCGGCCGTGACCGAGACGCCGAGCCGCCCGTTGGTGTCCGTCTCCGGACTGGCCAAGTCCTTCGGCATGCACGAGGTGCTGCGGTCGATCGACTTCGACGTCGACGCCGGCACCGTGACGGTCCTCATCGGCCCCTCGGGGTCGGGAAAGACGACCGTGCTGCGCTCGCTCAACACCCTCGAGACCCCCGACGCGGGCACCGTCCGCATCGGCGACGTCGAGATCGACTTCGCCGGGGGTGCGACCAAGCGGCAGTTGGCGGCACTGCGCGGGCAGAGCGGCATGGTCTTCCAGGCGCACAACCTCTTCCCGCACATGACGGCCCTGGAGAACGTCACGGCCGGGCCGGTCCTCGTGCAGGGCCGTCCACGGGAGAGTGCCGAGTCCGAGGCGCGTGAGCTGCTCGAGCTCGTGGGCCTCGCGGAGAAGTCCGACGCCTACCCGTACCAGCTGTCAGGCGGGCAGCAGCAGCGCGTCGGGATCGCGCGGGCGCTCGCCGTCCGTCCGAAGCTCATGCTCTTCGACGAGCCGACGTCCGCGCTGGATCCGGAGCTCGTCGGCGAGGTTCTTCTCGTGATGAAGGACCTTGCGGCACAAGGCTGGACGATGGTCGTCGTGACGCATGAGATCCGCTTCGCACAGCAGGTCGCCGACCAGGTGCTCTTCATGGACGGAGGCATCATCGTCGAGCGTGGCGCGCCGGGGGAGGTGCTGACCCGGCCGCGCACCGAGCGCGCCCGACAGTTCCTGCACCGGATCCTCGACCCGCTCGACTGAGTCGACCACAGTCAGGCCGTATGCCGCTGGGCCGGCTCGCGACCCCCCACTGCTCGAGTGGTCCGGCAGTCCACAGGCCCGCGCCGCCGGGTGTGCAGGACAGGGCCACTCGGCGAGCCGCGGGCCTGACGGTGACCCAGGTGGCCGTACGGCGTCGCTGATCGAGGCAGTTAGGCTGGCCGGCATGTCTGACGAGCCCGGTTTCTCGACGCGCGCCATCCACGCCGGCCAGGAGGCCGACGCCTCGACGGGTGCCGTGGTCCCCCCGATCTACCAGGTGTCCACCTACAAGCAGGACGGGATCGGCGGCTTCCGCGGCGGCTACGAGTACAGCAGGTCGGCCAACCCGACCCGCACCGCGCTCGAGGAGTGCATCGCCGCGCTCGAGGGTGGCAGCCGGGGCTTCGCCTTCGCCTCGGGCCTCGCGGGACAGGACTGCGTCGTCCGCTCGCTCCTTGTCCCGGGTGACCACGTCGTCGTGCCCAGCGACGCCTATGGCGGCACCTACCGCTACTTCAACAAGGTCGCGAAGCCCCAGGGACTCGACCACTCCATCGCGAGGATCGGAGACGTCGACGCCGTGCGTGCCGCGATCCAGCCGGGCCGCACCAAGATGGTCTGGGTCGAGACGCCGACGAACCCGTTGCTCGGCATCGCCGACATCGAGGCGATCGCCGCGGTCGCCCACGAGGCCGGGGCGGTCCTCGTCGTCGACAATACCTTCGCGACCGCCTACCTGCAGAACCCCATCGCCCACGGCGCCGACATCGTCACCCACTCCACGACGAAGTACAGCGGCGGCCACAGTGACGTCGTCGGGGGAGCGGTCGTGACCGCTCCGGACATCCGGGTCCCCGGTTTCGAGGACGCGGCGGAGCGGATCGCCTTCCACCAGAACTCGATCGGTGCCGTCGCAGGTCCCTTCGACTCGTGGCTGACGCTCCGTGGGCTGCGCACGCTCGCGATCCGCATGGAGCGGCACTGCGACAACGCCGAGAAGGTCGTCGAGTTCCTCACCGGGCACGACGGCGTCTCCCAGGTGTTCTACCCCGGCCTCGAGTCGCACCACAACCACGCCGTCGCCGCCCGGCAGATGAAGCGGTTCGGAGGGATGGTCTCCTTCCGGATGAAGAAGGGCGAGGACGCGGCAGTGAAGGCCTGCGCCGCGGTCCAGCTGTGGACGCTCGGCGAGTCGCTCGGCGGCGTCGAGTCGCTCATCGAGCACCCGGCGCGGATGACCCACGCATCCGTGGCCGGCACCGAGCTCGAGGTGCCCGCCGACCTCATCAGGCTCTCCGTCGGGATCGAGGACGTCGACGACCTCATCGACGACCTCCGCGAGGCCCTCGACATCCACGGCTGAGACGTCGACGCCCGAGCCCCATCGTGACCGACGCGCAGGCACCATGACGATCCTCACCGTCGACTTCGGGTCGACGTTCACCAAGGGGGCCCTCATCGCCGCCGACGGGTCCGTCCTCGCGACCGCCTCGACCCCGACGACCGGCAGCGGCGGCTCGGGCGAGCGGCGGGATGTGCTCGACGGCTACCGGGTCCTGCGCACACTGCTCGACGCCCCCGAGGACGTCGAGGTCCACGCCTGCTCGAGCGCGGGCGGTGGCCTCCGCCTCGCCGTCGTCGGCTACGAACGCACGGTCACCGCCGAGGCCGGCCATCGGGTCGGGCTGTCCGCCGGGGCCAAGGTCGTCCACGTCGCACACGGCAGGTTGACGACGAGCGACGTGGCCGGGCTCCGGCACACCCGGCCGGACATCATCCTGCTCGTCGGAGGCACCGACGGCGGCAACTCGGACGTGCTGCTCCACAACGCGGCGCGACTGGGCGCAGGTGCGGTCGGTGGGCGCGGCCGCCACGCAGTGCCCATCGTCCTCGCCGGAAACAGGGAGGCGCGGGCGGAGGCCACCGGGGTCCTCGAGGCCGCCGGCCGCCCCGTGATCCACGCCGAGAACGTCCTGCCCGAGATCGGAGTCATCGCGCCGGAGTCCGCCCGACACGCAATCCGCGAGGCCTTCCTGCGGCACGTCATCGGCGGCAAGGGGCTCTCCCGGGACGCGGCCTTCGCGCGGATGGTCGAGGCAGCCACGCCTGACGCCGTGCTCCGCGGTGTCGAGGTCGTCGCCGAGACCCGCGCCGACGGAGACGTTCTCGTCGTCGACATCGGGGGCGCGACGACGGACGTCTACTCCGTCATCTCCCCGGAGGGAGAGGACGCGAGCCTGCGCAAGGACGTCGTCGCTCCCCTGTGGCACGCGCGCACCGTCGAGGGCGACCTCGGCATGCGGTGGAACGCCGAGCACGTCGTCGAGGCGGCCGAGTCCGAGCACCTCCTGGGCGGAGTCGCCGACGCGGAAGCCCTCAGGTCGTATGCCGCTCACGTCCACGAGCGACCGGGCTCGCTCCCGGCCGACGACGTCGAGCGCCGCCTCGATCTCGAGCTGGCGAGACTGGCGGCCCTCATCGCCGTTCGCCGGCATGCTCGGCCGGCGCAGCCGACCGAGTCCCCGCGCCCGCTGGCGAACGTCACGACCCTCATCGGATCCGGTGGCGTGCTGCGGCACACCGACGAGGCGGGCCGAGGGCTCGTCCTCGACGCGGTGCTCGGGGACCATGCCGGCGGGTGGAAGGTGCCCCGGTCAGCGACGGGCGCGGTCGACGCTGCGTACCTGCTCTATGCCGTCGGCCTGCTCGACGGCCACGACCCGGCACTCGCCAGGGTGGTCGCCGCGCAGCTCGGCTGACCGGCACACTCCATCAGGGTGCCGTCCACGGAGCCCACGAGTGGCCCCGTCGTCCACAGGGAGAACACGAGTGGCCCCGTCGTCCACAGGTGGACAACGGGGCCACTCGAGTGCGGGGGTCAGTCCGCATGCAACACGTGCGGGGGCGCGGTCCGGGTGGGCCGTGCCCGTGGCTCAGCTCTGGGGCTCAGCTCTGGTAGGGCTTGGCGTCGAGGATCTTGACCTCGACCGTCTTGCCCGTCGGGGCGACGTAGCTCGTCGTGTCGCCGACGCTCTTGCCGTTGACGGCGGCGCCCATCGGTGACTTCTCGGAGAAGACCTGCAGGTCGCCGTCCGCGATCTCGCGGTTGCCGAGCACGAAGGTCTCCTCGTCGCCGAAGACCTCGACCGTGACGACCATGCCGGGCTCGACGATGCCGTCGTCGGGGGGCGTCTCACCGATGACGGCGTTGTGGAGCAGCTCCTCGAGCTGGCGGATGCGGGCCTCCATCTTGCCCTGCTCCTCGCGGGCGGCGTGGTAGCCGCCGTTCTCCTTGAGGTCGCCCTCCTCCCGGGCCTCCTCGATCTTGCGGGCGATCTCGATGCGACCTTCCCCTGTCAGCTGGTCGAGCTCAGCCTTGAGGCGGTCATAGGCCTCCTTCGTGAGGAAGCCAGCGGCAGTCTCGGTCACGGTCAACTCCTTGAAGTACCAACGCCCACGCGGTGCTCGCGTGGGCGCACAAAGTTCGTTCGGCTCACCGAACAAGGGGCCGGACCGCACTGCACCGGCGTGTGGGGTGAGCGGTCGCGACCCGTGGTGAATGACCAAGGATAGCAAAATGGGCCAGAAGAGCGCACTTCCTTGTGGCTGCGGCGGTCGCGCTGACGACGACAGGGGGTGATCGGAGCGCGATCGGCCGGCACTCAGGCGGCGCTCAGGGGACTCTCAGGGGACTCTCAGGGGTGGCTCAGGGGGCGAGCACGCAGGTCTTGACCTCGCCCGTCACGGCGCGGCTGGTCGTGCGCAGCGTCACGGTCTCGCGTGCGGTGTCGGCGCCGGAGAGCTCGATCGGGACGTCGGTCGAGCCCACCACGGCAAAGTCCCGCGAGAGGGCATGCACGGTGCACACGACGTCCCGTCCGTCGGGGCTGTACACCTCGAAGTCGATCCACACGCTCTCGCTGTCCACGACCTTGTAGCCCATCGTCTGCCACGTGGGCAGTCCCACCGTCGCGGAGAGCCCGAACCAGATCGCGAGGGCCACCCCGAGACCGACCCCGATCGTGCCGACGACCCACCACTTGAGGGTTCCGGGGGCGGGGCGGGGGAGTGGCATGTGGGGTCCTGGCGTGATGAGAGGATGGCGGTCGGTGACTCCGACCCCGCCGGGCGATCGGTGCGACGGCCGGAGGCGCGACGAGGACGAGACCGTCCGAGCGAGACGGTCAGAACGATACGACGAGCCAGATCCACGACGAACAGGGAGCCAGGGAAGACGGTGTCCGAAGGTCTGCGACTGATGGCGGTGCACGCGCACCCGGATGACGAGTCGAGCAAGGGTGCCGCGACGACGGCGAAGTACGTCGCCGCAGGTGCCGCGGTGATGGTCGTGTCATGCACAGGCGGCGAGCGCGGCGACATCCTCAACGAGAAGCTGAAGAACGATCCGCAGATCCTGCGTGACATCGCGCAGGTGAGGCGAGACGAGATGAAGGCGGCGCAGGAGGTGCTCGGGTGCGAGCACACGTGGCTCGGCTTCGTCGACTCGGGACTGCCCGAGGGTGACCCGCTGCCGCCGTTGCCCGACGGCTGCTTCGCGCTCGAGGACCTCGACGTGACGACGGAGGCGCTGGTCCGGGTCATCCGCGAGTGGCGGCCGCACGTGATGACGACGTACGACGAGAAGGGTGGCTACCCGCATCCGGACCACATCATGAGCCACCGGGTGGCGATGGCTGCCTTCGAGGCGGCCGGTGACCCGGAGCGCTACCCGCACGCCGGGGACCCGTGGCAGCCGTTGAAGATCTACTACAACGGTGGCTGGTCGAAGGAGCGCCTCACCGCCATCCACGAGGCCGTGGTCGCCGAGGGCCTCGAGAGCCCGTACGCCGAGTGGCTGACCGAGTGGAAGCCGCGGCGCATGGGCGGCACGGTCACGACACGCATCCAGTGCGGTGACTACTTCGAGGCGCGCGACCGGGCCCTGCTGGCCCACGCCACGCAGGTGGACCCCGACGGCTTCTGGTTCCAGGTGCCGCGAGAGATCCAGCAGCGCGTGTGGCCGGTGGAGGAGTTCGAGCTCGCGGTGTCCCACGTGCCGGTCGAGCTGCCGGAGGACGACCTCTTCGCCGGCCTCGGCTCGGCCGGGGAGGCGGACGCCCTGGCGAAGGGCGGCGGGCTCGAGATCCTCTACGACGGTCGGCTCGCGCCGGACGACCAGGAGAAGGTCGACCCCGCCGAGCGCGTCGAGCACCCCAATGAGCCGGCCGAAGGAAATGAGGACTGATGGGTGGCAGCGGAAACTTGCCGATCGGGCCGGGTGTGTGGGGCTTCATCGCCCTGTTCGTCCTCGCGGTCGCCCTCTGGCTGCTCGTGCGCAACATGAACTCCCGGCTGCGCCGCATGGCCTACCGGGAGCACGAGCGACGGGAGGCCGAGCGCGCGGCTGAGGGGGAGCAGGACGACACCGACAGCGGCCCGAAGCCCACCGAGCAGGGCTGAGAAGACCGGGCCGTATGCCGCTGGGCTCGCTCCGCGGCCCTCCGGCCACCCGGTTCCCGGCTGGGTGAGATCACGAGATGGCGGGTGTGGCGACGATGGCCAGGGTGACCGCGGCGAAGTGGGCCGTGAACCCCCCGAGCGTGAAGGCGTGGAACACCTCGTGGAAGCCGAACCACCGCGGTGACGGGTTGGGGCGTTGGGCGCCGTAGACGATCCCGCCGGCCGTGTAGAGCAGGCCACCGAGGGCGATGAGCGAGCCGACGAGGGGCCCGCCGGAGCGCCAGAACGGCACGACGTAGAAGACCGCAGCCCACCCGAGCGCGATGTAGAGGGCGGTGTAGAGCCAGCGGGGCGCGTTCGTCCAGGCGATCCGGAAGACCACTCCCGCGATCGCGGCGCCCCAGATGACGGTCAGGAGAATGCGGGCCTGCTCGCCGGGAAGCAGGGTCACCGCGAACGGCGTGTAGGTGCCGGCGATGATGAGGTAGATGTTGGAGTGGTCGAACCGCTTGAGCACCCCCGACATCCGTGGCCCCCACGTGCCGCGGTGGTAGATCGCGGACACCCCGAAGAGGAGCGTGGCGCTCGCGGTGAAGACGGCAGCCGCGGTCCGCACGGCCCCCGGGTCGGAGATGAGGACGAGCACGATCCCGCCGACGAGGGCGACGGGGAACATGGCCAGGTGCAGCCAACCGCGCAGTCGCGGCTTGACGGCGGCAACGAGGTCGGCCATGGCTCCTGCAGCGCGGTCTGGGTGCTCGGCCATGCGCGGAGTCTACCTACGCCACCGTAAGTTGGGCAGGTGCAACTCGGTGGTCAGCACAGCGGCATACCTCGTCTTGGGCCGTTGGGCCCCGGAGTACCGTTGGACGCGGCCCGTGTCCGGGCCCGACCGCGACGGACGAAGCGAGGGAGACCCAGTGGGGTGGCGGGATCTGGTCTACGGCGCCTACGAGCGTCGCGTCCTCAAGGATCTGCCACGTGAGTCCCTTCCGCGGCACGTCGCGGTCATGCTCGACGGCAACCGCCGCTGGGCGCGCGCCCGCGGGGCCGGCACCGCCCACGGCCACCAGGCCGGCGCCGACAAGATCGAGGAGCTGCTCGAGTGGTGCGAGGAGGCGGGGGTCGAGTACGTCACCCTGTGGCTCCTGTCGACCGACAACCTGCGGCGCGCGGAGGACGAGCTCGGGCCGCTCCTGAAGATCATCTCGAACGCCGTCGCCGAGCTCGCCGCGTCGGGCCGCTGGCGCCTGCGCATCGCCGGGGCGGTCGACCTGCTGCCGCGCGAGACCTCCGAGAGCCTCCAGCGCTCTGCGGCGGCCACTGCGGGCGTCTCGGGGATGACGGTCAACGTCGCCGTCGCATACGGCGGCCGGCGGGAGATCGCCGACGCCGTGCGGGACATGCTGCTCGAGCACGCCGCCAAGGGCGAGACACTCGAGCAGATCGCTGCCCGGCTCACCGTCGAGGACATTGCCGGGCACCTCTACACCAAGGGTCAGCCTGATCCCGACCTCGTCATCCGCACGTCCGGGGAGCAGCGGCTCGGCGGCTTCCTCCTGTGGCAGAGCGCGACATCGGAGTTCTACTTCTGTGAGGCCTACTGGCCCGACTTCCGCCACGTCGACTTCCTCCGGGCCCTGCGCGCCTATGCAGGTCGGCACCGACGGCACGGCACCTGACCGGGTGACCTCACCAACGCGGCCGGCGCCCCGGGCCGTCCGGTTCGTGGGGAGTTCTCCCCATTGCTGGCGATGTGGGCCTCGCCCTACGGTGACCGGGACGTGCACGGACCACAGGTCGGGGGTTGAGCGAATGGCCATCTATCGCAAGGGCTCGGATCCGGTTGCCCTGCGGGCGTCTGCCGAGCGGATCGCCGCGCATGCCCGCGAGTGCGAGGCGCTGCGGACGGAGGCGGGGCGCGCGGTCCACTCGCTCAAGGGGCACTGGGGAGGGGGTGACCTCGACCACCTGATGAGCCGCTGGCCGCCCCTCGAGGCCCAGCTCGGCCAGTTCACCGCCGACCTGGGCACGCTCGTCGAGGCCCTGCGCCGCAACGCCGGCCAGCAGGACATGGCGAGCGGTCCGGGTGGCGGACTGCCCGGGGGTGGGCCGGGTTGGCCCAGTGGGCCCAGTGGGCCAGGTGGTCCCGGTGGGTCGGGAGGTGCTGGGGGCTCGGGCGGCGGGGTCGACATCCTCGGTGGTCTCGGCAAGGCCATGCCCATCATCGGCCTGCCGACCTTGTTCGGGCAGACGGCCGGCGTGCTGTCGACGTTCAGCAAGGCGGACGGCTGGTTCGGCAGCGGCCGCTACCTCAGCACCATCACGCAGATGGCGCGCGTGGGAGACCCCATGCTCGACCTCTTCCCCACCGCCTCGCGCTTCGGTGCCGGTGCCAACCTCTTCGCCGACATGTGGGACATGAAGGGCCTCTCCGGCCTCTTCGCCGAGGGCAGCACGGCCTCCCGAGTGGTCGGCAAGTTCGGGGTCCTCGGCCCCATCGGCATCGGGGTCAGCGCGGCCAGCTTCGCCAACTCCGTGGTCCAGGGCGATGTCGGCGGCATGGTGGAGAACGGCCTCGGCACCGCGCTCGCGGCCGGTGCCGTCTTCGCGCCGCCTCCGGCGAACGTCGTCTGCGGCGTGGCCGGCCTGGGCCTCGCCGCCTACCAGAACATCCCGGCCGTCCACGACGCCGTCAACGCCGTCGGCGAGGGCATCGTCGACGTCGGCGAGGGCATCGCCGACGCGGCCGGCGACGCCTGGGACACCGTGTCCGGCTGGTTCTGATCGGCAGCCCGCCCCCAACCAACGACTGAAGGAGACGCACGATGGCCACCGACCCCCTGGCCGGCACCGACCTCGCCCGGATCCCGCTGCCCGACGACGTCTACGGCTTCGGTTGGGCGGAGCTGCGCTACCTCCTCGGACGCCACCGGACGCCGAGCGCCCAGACGTCCGTGGCGGCGCTCGGCTTCGGAGCGGCCCCCACCGACGACATCGTCCCCTCCGCGGGAATCGCCTCGCTCATGGCGCGCGGCCTCGTCGCCCCGGAGGGCGACCACGGCGTGAGCCGCGGAGAGGCGGCCGTGCTGGAGACGGTCTTCGCCCGAGGACAGCGCTGGAGCGGCCTCAGCTTCCGGACCGATGCATCGGAGGGTGACCTGCTCGTCGCGATCGAGGACGGCGACATCATCGCCCTGCTGCAGCCGCGGAGCTACGGGACGTGGTTCGCGGCCCTGAACAACGAGGTCGACGCCCCCGCTGCGGCGATCGCGCGCGCCGTCGAGGCGATGCTCGACGCGCGGGGGAGCGGGCGCTTCGCGATCGAGACGCGCACCCTCGACGGGGTGGTCGGCGCGCGCTTCTTCCGACCGGACGATGGCGGATGGCTCGTCTCCGACACCGCGGACGGGGAGCAGCGCCGGATCGACCGGTCAGGGCTGGTCGGCGAGCTCGCCGCGCTGCTGCCCGGCCGTCCCGGCGCATGAGCGTGCCGGAAGACGCAACGACCGGTCGGGGCGATCCGCCGCCCTACGCCTGGCTGGACGATCCGGCGCAGCCCTTCGGCCCCGTCAGCATCGGGACGACGGTCGTCATCGGGCTCGGCCTCGTCGGCGTCGGCCTCTTCGCCGTGGGTCTCGGCCTCCTGGGCGCTCCTGACGTCAGGGCGGCACGGGTCGGCTCCGGACTGCCACTCTCGGTCATCGGGACGGTCATCGTCCGCATGGGCGTGGCTCGCCGTGCCTGGCGGCGCCGCAATCCGGGGGTGGATCCGCTGGCCGCCGCCCACGAGGCGGGGGCCAACGTCGGCTCCGCCTTCGGCAACGACTCCTGGTCGGCGCGCCTCGGACGCTGGGTGCTCGTCCTCCTCTCGGCCCTCGTCGCCGTCGCGTCCACGGTCGCGCTCCGCAACGAGCTCGCCGGCCCTGGCACGTCGATCCTCCAGCTCGTCATCATCGCGGCCCTGGGCCTGCTCGCGGTGTGGACCGGCTGGAAGGCGCTGTCGCGTTCCCGGTCGGTCCGCCGCCGCCTGTAGGAGCAGCAGGCCGTATGCCGCTGGGCCCGCTGCGCGCCAGCGGTGACCTCGCAGCCCGGCCGGGCGGGCGAAGCCGGTGTGAACTTCACGCGACACGAGGGATATCTGCGCTGCGAAACGGGCCGCGGCGACGTACCGTCGAGGCAGCGGAGACACCCGTCCCCGCCCCAGGAGGCCCACGCATGGAGCACACGCTTCGGACGGAGGGCCGGGAGCGGCCCCACCGTTGGAGGGCCCCCCGGAACCTCGCGAGCGAGTAGGCGCGCCGAGCGCGCCGGCAAGGAGTGGGCATGGCCTCGAAGAGCCAGGTGGACAACCAGGTTCCCAACGACACCACGACCTCGTCCGACGCAGTGCCCAGCCGGCGGCGCGCCACCCGCAAGCGGACTCCGGACCGCAAGACCTACGTCCTCGACACGTCGGTCCTGCTCTCGGACCCCAAGGCGATGCTCCGGTTCGCCGAGCACGAGGTGGTCCTTCCCGTCGTTGTCGTCACCGAGCTGGAGGGCAAGCGACACCACCCGGAGCTCGGCTTCTTCGCCCGGCAGGCGTTGCGCCTGCTCGACGACCTGCGGATCAGCGAGGGACGCCTCGACCGGCCGGTCCCTGTCGGCGACGACGGCGGGACCCTTCGCGTCGAGCTGAACCACACCGACCCCCTCGCGCTGCCGGCCGGCTTCCGGCTCGGTGACAACGACACCCGGATCCTCGCCGTCGCCAAGAACCTGTCCAACGACGGCTGCGAGGTGACGGTCGTCAGCAAGGACCTGCCGATGCGGGTCAAGGCTTCGGCGTGTGGACTCGACGCGGAGGAGTATCGGCACGAGCAGGGCGTCGACTCCGGGTGGACCGGTCTGGACGAGCTCGAGATCACCGCTGACGAGCTGGACCAGCTCTACGACCGCGGCCGGATCGAGCATGCGCAGGCGGCCGAGCTCCCGTGCCACACCGGCCTGGTCCTGCTCTCGCCCCGCGGGAGCGGCCTCGGCCGGGTGGGAGCCGACAAGCAGATCCGGCTCGTGCGTGGCGACCGCGACGCCTTCGGCCTGCACGGACGGAGCGCCGAGCAGCGCATCGCGCTCGACCTGCTCCTCGACCCGGATGTCGGCATCGTGTCGCTCGGCGGCCGCGCCGGCACGGGCAAGTCCGCGCTCGCCCTGTGCGCCGGCCTCGAGTCGGTCATGGAGCGTCGCGCCCAGCGCAAGGTCCTCGTCTTCCGGCCGCTCTTCGCGGTCGGCGGCCAGGAGCTCGGCTACCTGCCCGGCACGGAGCAGGAGAAGATGAACCCGTGGGGCCAGGCGGTCTTCGACACCTTGAGCGCCCTCGTGTCGTCCGAGGTGGTCGACGAGGTGATGGACCGAGGCCTGCTCGAGGTGCTGCCGCTGACGCACATCCGTGGGCGGAGTCTCCACGACGCGTTCGTCATCGTCGACGAGGCCCAGTCGCTCGAGCGGAACGTCCTGCTCACCGTCCTCTCGCGGATCGGGCAGAACTCCAAGGTCGTCCTCACCCATGACGTCGCCCAGCGCGACAACCTCCGAGTGGGACGACACGACGGCGTGGCGGCAGTCATCGAGCGGCTCAAGGGACACCCGCTCTTCGCCCACGTCACGCTGACCCGGAGCGAGCGCAGCCCCATCGCAGCGCTCGTCACCGACCTCCTCGAGGGGCCGGACGCCTGACGCCGCCCGCGCGGTCACCCTCTCGCGTCCTTCCGTCCCCCGGATCTCGGGCTTGCCGAGACGGCCCCGGGCTGGCACGCTCAGGGACGAAAAGCGCAGATTGGTAACGTTCCTCTCAGTCCCTCCACAGGTTCTGCCGTGTCCCAAGGGGGACCCGCTCGCGGGTGGCACGGATGGACCTGCCTCAACGTCACGTCACCAGGAAGGCACCCCTCCCCTCCATGGCACGGTACGAAGGTCGCCATCGCGCCAAGCCAACGAGATCGACCCCACCGCTCCCCTCCGCGTCCTCCCGACGCCCGGCTGAGCCCGGCCGCCACAGCGCACCGCTCACGGCCGCCTCGCTCCACGGGGGCGCGCCGCCCACGGCCGCCTCGCTCTACGAGCAGGTGTCCCAGCACGCACGCCGCCCCGGCGCTGCGCCCACCGCCGTGCCGTCCACTCCGCAGCTCACCCGGCGTGCCCTCAAGGAGCGCGCCAATCCTCCGCGGCGGACGGCCCGCCCGGTGGTCGTCGGCACCCTCGCCGTCGGTCTCGGGGCCAGCGCGATCGGCTTCGCCACGACCGACCTCGGCCAGGCCGAGACCGCCTTCGTCGTCGGTGACAACGTCGTCGCCCAGACGGCAGAGCTGTCCCGCACGACCATGGTGGACCGGACCTACCGCGCGGCTGCGTCCGTCTCCCGCAACGAGAGGCGAACCGCCATCGTCGCCACCGGCCTGCGATCCGCGGCCGCGCTCGAGAAGAAGAAGAAGGAGGAAGCGGCCAAGCGCGCCGAAGCCAGGCGTCGGGCCGAGGAGGCGGCAGAGCGCGAGCGGATCCGCGAGCAGGCCATTGCCAACGCCAAGCAGGACCCGCAGTCCGCCGCCCGCGTCCTCATGGCCGACCATGGCTGGACGAGCGACGCCCAGTTCAACTGCCTCGTCGCGCTGTGGAACGGCGAGAGCGGCTGGCGGTGGTGGGCGGAGAACCCCAGCTCCGGTGCCTACGGCATCCCGCAGTCCCTGCCCGCGAGCAAGATGGCGACCTTCGGCTCGGACTACCGGACCAACCCGATCACCCAGATCAGGTGGGGGCTCTGGTACATCGGCCAGGTCTATGGTTCGCCGTGCAACGCCTACTCGACCTGGCAGGCCCGGTCCCCCCACTGGTACTGACCCGATGATGCGGCCGCCAGGCCGCATCATCGGGTCGCTGGCACGAGCCGGAGGCAGGGCGGACAGGGGAGCGAGCCCAGCGGCATACGGCAGAGAAGCCGGCGTGCGACCGGAAGGACACGGCGGGTCCTTTCGGGGGTGCACGGGGCGCAGGCCGGCCACGGCCGTGAGCCCCTGTGGGTTCAGATCTTGCGGAGGCGGACGCGACGCACCTCGTGGTTCTCACCCTTGGCCAGGACCAGCGTCGCGCGGGACCGGGTCGGCAGGATGTTCTGCACGAGGTTGGGGCCGTTGATCTCCCGCCAGATGTGGTTGGCCGTCGCCACGGCCTCGGCGTCGGAGAGCGCCGCGTAGCGGTGGAAGTAGGAGTTCGGGTCGGAGAAGGCGGTCTCGCGCAGTCGGAGGAAGCGCTCGACATACCACTTCCGGACGTCGTCGACCCACGCGTCGACGTAGACGGAGAAGTCGAAGAAGTCGCTGACTGCGAGCCCCGTGCCGCGGACCGGATGGACCTCAGGTGCCTGCAGGACGTTGAGCCCCTCGACGATGAGGACGTCAGGTTGGCGCACGACGATGCGCTCGCCCGGGACGATGTCATAGGTCAGGTGCGAGTAGACCGGCGCCGTGACCTCGGTCCGTCCCGACTTCACCTCGGCGACGAAGCGGAGCAGCGCCCTGCGGTCGTACGACTCCGGGAAGCCCTTGCGCTGGAGCAGGCCGCGCCGCTCGAGCTCGGCGTTGGGGAAGAGGAACCCGTCGGTCGTGACCAGCTCGACGCGGGGGGTGTCGGGCCAGCGGGCCAGCATCTCCCGCAGGATGCGGGCCGTCGTCGACTTGCCGACCGCGACCGAGCCGGCCACCCCGATGACGAACGGGGTCCTCGCCGGCCGCTCGCCGAGGAAGTTGGTCGTCACCTCGTGCAGCTCGCGGGTCGCCCCCACATAGAAGTTGAGCAGCCGCGACAGGGGCAGGTAGACCTCCTCGACCTCCCTGAGGTCGACACGGTCGCCGAGGCCCTGGAGGCGGGCGAGGTCGTTCTCGTCGAGGTTGAGCGGATGGTTCTCACGGAGCCGGGACCAGGCCGCGCGGTCGAGCTCGACGTAGGGCGACGGGAGCGTCGTCGGGACACGCCCGTCGGGACCGTCGTCCTCGATGACGGCGGCGTCGGTCCTGTCGTCCCCGTGGGATGGCTGCGACACGGTGCCATTCTTGCCGACGTGCGCCATCCGCGTGGACTTGGGCCGCTTCATGGTCCCTTAGGCTGTCCCGCATGTGCGGCATCGTTGGCTACGTCGGTAGGACGCAGGACGGCACGGCGCTCGACGTCGTCATGGAGGGGCTGGCTCGGCTCGAGTACCGGGGCTACGACTCCGCAGGGGTCGCCCTCGTCGACGGTGACCATGTCGAGACCCGCAAGAAGTCGGGCAAGCTGGCCAACCTCCGCGGCGAGATCGAGGCCCACCCGCTGCCCCCGTCGACGACCGGCATCGGCCACACCCGCTGGGCGACGCACGGAGGCCCGACCGACGACAACGCCCACCCGCACCGGGGAGGCGCGGACGGCAAGCTCGCCCTGATCCACAACGGGATCATCGAGAACTTCCACTCGCTGAGGAAGGCCCTCCTCGAGGACGGCGTGTCCTTCGCCAGCGAGACCGACACCGAGGTCGTCGCCCACCTGCTCGCACGCGCCTACGACGAGCAGGGCGACCTGACCGAGGCGATGCGGACCGTGGTGGCCCAGCTCGAGGGCGCCTTCACCCTGCTGGCCATCCACGCCGACCAGCCGGGCGTGGTCGTCGGCGCCCGCCGCAACAGTCCGCTCGTCGTCGGTCTGGGGGACGGCGCCAACTACCTCGGTTCCGACGTGGCCGCCTTCATCGGCCACACCCGTCACGCCCTCGAGCTCGCGCAGGACCAGATCGTCACGATCACGCCCGACGGAGCGACCGTGATCGGTTTCGACGGCACACCCGCCGACGGCAAGGCCTACGAGGTGACCTGGGATGCCGCGGCCGCCGAGAAGGGCGGCTACGCGACCTTCATGGAGAAGGAGATCAACGAGCAGCCCCACGCCGTCCGCGACACCCTGCTCGGACGCACCGACCCCGAGGGGCGGCTCATCCTCGACGAGCTGCGGATCTCCGAGGAGCAGCTCAAGGCCGTCGACCGGATCACCATCGTCGCCTGCGGCACCGCCGCCTACGCAGGCATGACGGCCAAGTACGCCATCGAGCACTGGACGCGCATCCCCGTCGAGGTCGCCCTGGCCCACGAGTTCCGCTACTGCGACCCGATCGTCGACGAGCGCACCCTGGTCGTGTCGATCAGCCAGTCGGGCGAGACGATGGACACCCTCATGGCGGTCAAGCACGCGCGCGACCTCGGCGCGCTGACGATCTCGATCTGCAACACGCACGGCTCGACCATCCCGCGGGAGTCCGACGCCGTTCTCTACACCCATGCGGGGCCGGAGATCGCGGTGGCGTCGACGAAGGCGTTCCTCGCCCAGATCACGGCCTCCTACATCCTCGGTCTCTACCTGGCCCAGCTGCGGGGCGGCACCTATGCCGACGACGCCAAGTCGATCATGAAGGAGCTCGCCGAGGTTCCGGAGAAGATCGAGAAGGTCCTCGGCAGGATGGACCGCGTCAAGGAGATCGCGGGCTTCATGGCCGACACGCGCGCCGTCCTCTTCCTCGGTCGCCACGTCGGTTACCCGGTCGCGCTGGAGGGGGCACTCAAGCTCAAGGAGCTGGCCTACATCCACGCCGAGGGATTCGCCGCGGGCGAGCTCAAGCACGGGCCGATCGCGCTCATCGAGCCGGGCCAGCCCGTCTTCGTCGTCGTCCCGTCGCCGACGAGCGAGCACGGCCTGCACGGCAAGGTCGTCTCCAACATCCAGGAGATCCGCGCCCGTGGCGCCCGCACTCTCGTCATCGCCGAGGAGGGAGACGAGGCCGTGGTGCCGTTCGCCGACGAGGTGATCCGCGTGCCCGCGACCTCGCCGCTGCTCGCGCCGCTGCTCACCGTCGTGCCGCTCCAGGTGTTCGCGCTGTGGCTCTCGACGGCCAAGGGGCTCGACGTGGACCAGCCGCGCAACCTCGCCAAGTCCGTCACGGTCGAGTGACGACGGCGATGCCCGGAGGGGGAAGGGTCTGACGTGATCATCGGGGTCGGCATCGACGTCGTCGACGTCGCGCGCTTCGAGGAGACCCTCGAGCGCACGCCGTCGCTCCTCGAGCGGCTCTTCACCCCGGAGGAGCGCGTTGTCGGGATCGCCTCTCTCGCCGCCCGATTCGCTGCGAAGGAGGCCCTGGCGAAGGCCCTCGGGGCTCCGGTCGGTCTGCACTGGACCGATGCGAGGGTCGTCACGAGCGAGGACGGCAGGCCCCATCTGGAGATCGGCGGGTCGGTCCAGTCCCGCGCCAACGACCTCGGCGTGGACCGCTTCCACGTCTCCCTGTCCCACGACGCGGGTATCGCGTCGGCAGTCGTCATCGCGGAGGGTTGATGATCCGGGCACTGTCCGTCGCAGACGTGCGCTCCGCCGAGGCGAACGCCATGGCGGAGCTCCCCGAGGGTGAGCTGATGAGCCGCGCGGCCGAGGGACTCGCGGAGATCGCCGCGGCCCGGCTCGCCGAGCGGGATGGACGCACGGTCGTCGCGCTCATCGGTGCCGGGGACAACGGGGGAGATGCGCTGTATGCCGCTGGGCTCCTCTGCGAGGCAGGGTTCGCCTGCGCTGTGGTGCTGCTGCCGGAGTCAGGCCGGGCAGGGGTGCACGGTCCCGGTCTCGAGGCGGCGGAGCTGGCCGGGGCCACCGTGGTCGTCGCCGCGGCAGATCCGGCGGCGGCAGCCCAGGTCGTCGCTGAGGGTGATCTCGTCCTCGACGGGATCGTCGGCATCGGCGGGCGCCCGGGTCTGCGGCCTGCCGCGGCCGCGCTCGTCGACGCGATCGCCGACGATGCCTGGGTCATGGCCGTCGACGTCGCGAGCGGCCTGGACCCCGATGGCGTCGAGGTCGACGATGATGCGGTGTGGGCCGACGAGACAGTGACCTTCGGCGTCCCGAAGCCGGCTCATCTCCTCCCCGCAGGCGAGTCGGCCACCGGGCGGCTCACGGTGGTCGACATCGGCCTGGCGGTCGACGACGTGCCGGCGGCCGTCGAGCGCTTGACCTACGACGACGTCGCGGCGCTGTGGCCGGTGCCGGGACCCGGTGACGACAAGTACTCCAGGGGCGTGCTCGGCGTCGTCGCCGGGGGCGAGACCTATACGGGTGCAGCCGTGCTCGCCGTGACGGCCGCGGTCGAGTGCGGGGTGGGGATGGTCCGCTACGTCGGCACCTCCACGCCCACCGGCCTGGTTCGGGCGGCAGTGCCCGAGGCGGTCATCGGCGCGGGGCAGGTCCAGGCCTGGCTCATCGGTCCCGGGCTCGACCCGGCCGCGGCCGGTGGGGGCGCGGAAGCGCAGCTCACTCTCGCGCGCGAGGCGCTCGCCAGTGACCTGCCGGCGGTCGTCGATGCCGGCGGGCTCGACCTGGTCGCCGCCCGGCGGACAGGTCCGACCCTGCTCACCCCCCACGCCGGTGAGCTCGCCCGCCTCCTGACACGCCTGGCCGTCGCTCGGGAACCCGCTGCCGGTCCCGTCACACGCGAGCAGGTCGAGCGGGAGCCGGTGCGCCACGCGCGGCTCGCGGCGGAGCTGACCGGGGCGACGGTCCTGCTCAAGGGCTCCACGACGCTCGTCGTCGGTCCCGAGGCGGGTGCTCCCGTTCGGACCCAGGCGGATGCCCCCGCCTGGCTGGCCACCGCCGGCTCCGGCGACGTGCTCGCGGGAGTCGCGGGGTCGCTCCTCGCGGCCGGGCTCGACGCGCTCGACGCCGGGTCCCTCGCCGCCCTCGTGCACGGCGTGGCCGCGGATCGGGCCTCCGGCGGTGGGCCGCTCCGGGCCCGGGTCGTGGCCGAGGCGCTCCGCCCGACGATCCGGGACCTGCTCCGCCGAGCCTGACCCGAATCGCCTGGGATCGCCACCGGTGCGACCGCAGCACCCTGGCCATGCGAGGATGCGCACGATGAACGCGACTGACCCGACCGCCGGACTTCCCGTCTGGGCCGAGATCGATCTGGACGCCCTCGAGCACAACGTCCGGACCCTGCGTGCTCGCGCCCCCCAGTCCGACTTCATGGCGGTCGTCAAGGCCGACGCCTACGGCCACGGTCTGCTGCCCGTCGCCCGGGCGGCCGCCCGCGCCGGCGCGGGCTGGCTCGGCGTCGCCCAGCTCGCCGAGGCCTTTGCCCTCCGGGATGCCGGGATCACGACGCGGCTGCTGACGTGGCTCACCGTCCCCGGCAGTGACTTCGCAGGCGCCGTGCGGCGCGACATCGATCTGTCGGTCTCGGCCACATGGACCCTCTACGCCATCGCTGCTGCGGCCCGCGAGCACGGGAGCGCGGCCCGGGTGCACCTCAAGGTCGACACGGGTCTGGGTCGCGGCGGTGCGTCCGCCACCGACTGGGCCGCCCTCTTCGAGCACGCGCGCCTGCTCGAGGCAGAGGGTGCCATCACGGTCGTCGGGATCTGGACGCACTTCGCGCTGGCCGACGCCCCGGAGCACCCGACCGTGCTCGGCCAGCAGGAGCGGTTCTTCGAGGCCGTCGCCGTCGCCGAGCGGATCGGACTGCGCCCCGAGGTGCGGCACCTCGCGAACTCGGCTGCCACGCTCGTCCACCCCTCGGCACATGCTGACCTCGTCCGACCGGGCATCGCGATGTACGGTCTCTCGCCGGTCCCACAGATCGACGACGACTTCGACCTGCGACCGGTCATGACCCTCCGGGCCCGGCTCGCGCTCGTCAAGCCGGTTCCGGCCGGCCAGGGCATCAGCTACGGCCACGTCTATCGCCCCGAGGAGGACACCCTCGTCGGGCTCGTCCCGGCCGGCTACGCCGACGGCATCCCCCGCAATGCGACCAACGTGGGGCCGGTGCATGTCGGTGACCGCCGCACGACCATCGCGGGCCGGGTGTGCATGGACCAGTTCGTCGTCGACCTCGGCCCCGACAGCACGGCCGTTGCGGGTGACGTCGTGACCCTCTTCGGCGCAGCTCCCGACGAGCCGTCCGCCCAGGACTGGGCAGCCGCCACCGACACCATCAGCTACGAGATCGTGAGCCGGATCGGGGCCAGGGTCCCCCGGATCTGGCGTGGGGGGTCCGGCGCGGGGGCAGAAGCGTGAGCGCCGCCAGGCGCAACCCGATCCTCGGCGTCGTGCTGGGCGCCGCGGGCGTGGCAGCAGGCGTGGCAGCGGGTGTCGCGGCCGACCGCGCCGGCCGCCACCGGGCCGCGCTCGACGCCCTCGAGACCACCGAGCAGCTCGAGATCACTCCCGACGAGGAGCGCGTCGTCATCACGGAGGACGGCGTCGCCCTCCACGTCGAGATCGACGTGCCGAGGCCGGAGGCGGCCGCCGCTGCCGCCCAGGGCCTGACGAGCAGGGACGACCCGGACCGGCTGCCCACGGTGGTCTTCACCCACGGCTACTGCCTCAGCCTGCGCTCCTGGGTCTACCAGCGCCGCGCCCTCAAGGCGGCGGGCTACCGCGTCGTCAGCTGGGACCACCGGGGTCACGGCCAGTCCGGCCGCGGCGAGCCCGACTCCTATGTCATCGACCAGCTCGGCCAGGACCTCAGGGCCGTCATCGACGACGTGGCACCCGAGGGCCACCTCGTCCTCGCCGGCCACTCGATGGGCGGTATGACCATGCTCGCCCTCGGGGAGCGCTACCCGAACCTCATCCGTGAGCGCGTCTCCGGAGCGGCCTTCGTCAGCACCAGTGCCGGTGGCCTCACCCTCGCCAACGGTGGCCGCAGCGCGACGTTCGGGCGGCTGCTCCTCGAGCGAGTCGGGCCCTCAGTCCTCGGTCCGCTCAGTGATCGACCAGAGCTCGTCGGACGCCTGCGCCGGATCGGCAGGGACGTCGAGGAGTTCCTCGTGGAGCAGAACTCCTTCGCATCGCCGGTGCCGCGCAAGGTGGTCCGCCACACCGCGGACATGCTGCTCAGCACGCCGCTCGACGTCATCAACGACTACCTCGTCACCTTCGACGGCTTCGACAAACGGCCGGCGCTCGCGGAGTTCCAGGACACCGTCACGCTGGTGTTCAACGGTCGGGAGGACGTCCTCACGCCGCCGGCGCACAGCGAGCTCATCGTCGAGGGGATCCCCGGCGCAGAGCACATCGTCGTCAACGACGCCGGCCACATCATCATGCTCGAGCACGCGGATCTGCTCAGCGCACACCTCCTCGAGCTCATCGAGCGAGGCACCCGCGCCCGCGAGGAGCACATCCCCGTGTCCCGCGGCCCACGCGTCCGTCGGATCGTCACCGACGTCGCGAAGAACCGCCGTCAGGCGCGAATGGAGCGCGAGGCAGACGAGATCGTTCGCGCCGAGCGAGTTCGGGCGCTGGCGCGACTGAGTCGGGCCAAGGATGCTGCCCTCGCCCGGGAGCAGGCGCGCCGTGGGTCGTGAGGTGACCCTCGCGACGAGCGAGGACACGCGGGCGTTCGGCACGCGACTGGGCCGTCTCCTGCGCGCGGGGGACGTGGTCGTCCTCACCGGCGATCTCGGCGCGGGCAAGACGACGTTGACCCAAGGCATCGCCGAGGGGCTGGGGGTTCGTGGGCCGATCACGTCGCCGACCTTCGTCATCGCCCGGATCCACCCCTCCCTCGTCGGCGGCCCGGCCCTCGTCCACGTCGACGCCTACCGCCTGGGCAGCGCGATGGAGCTCGACGACCTCGACCTGGACGCCGACCTCGACGCGAGCGTGACCGTCATCGAGTGGGGGGCCGGCCTGTCCGAACAGCTCTCGACCGAGCGGCTCGGCATCACCCTCACGGGAGAGGGCGCCCGCACGGCCCGCCTGGACCCGGTGGGCGAGCGCTGGGAGCGCCTCGTCGACACGGTTCTCTCCGCCGCATCCGAGGCCTGACACGCCGTCACCAAGCCCTCACTCCGGCCAAGCACCGGTCCCCGACAGTCCGGGGCCCGCCCAGGCGGGAACCGGGGCTTTCGGCCCTTGTCGTCCCCCGCGCCGTCGGCGAGCCGACCGTCCCCGTGATCGCGCTGATCCTCGCCCTGCCCATCGCGGTCGTCGGGCAGCGAAACGCGAGGCGCGCCGGCCAGCTCCTCCTTGCCGTGGCGGCCGTCCCGCTCCTGCTCCTGCTCGTCCGGCTCGTCACGTCGGGTGGTGACGCCCCCGGCCCCCGCGACCTCATCGGCGGCTCCACCGGAGTCGTCGTCCTGCCTCTC